>JBBSGZ010000112.1:0-12288 GCA_038253555.1 Thermoanaerobaculia bacterium | reverse complement strand
TGCGGGACAACGGCTCGATTTCATCTCGCCGAAGCTTTCCGTAGAGGGCCGGTATTCCTACGCCTTCGTTGAGCGGGTCCTCGACATTCCTAACGACCGGAGTAACGTCTCAGTCGAGACGGCCTACCAGTTCTCACGAAAAATCCACGGGCGAGCCTTCGTGTCCTGGCAGAGGACCCACGGGGGGCTCCGGGTGGGCGGCCTCCCCCCCTACCCGCTTTCTCCGCCCGGTGATCTGGTCAGCCAGGAGAGAATTGATCAGCACGACCGCCTTCTGCGTGACAACTTTTTCCATGCGGGAGCCGGTTTTTCCTATCAACTCTCGCAATTCGACGTTTTTGGGTCTTACGTCGAGTACGTGAGCGGCACGGACACGCACTCGGGGCGCGCGTTCACGGTCGGCATCAGCTGGCCCTTCGAGGTCAGGTAGACCTCCGCCGAAAAATCGCGCGGACAGGTTGCATTCTG
Source organism: Thermoanaerobaculia bacterium (assembly GCA_038253555.1). GTDB lineage: Bacteria > Acidobacteriota > Thermoanaerobaculia > UBA5066 > Gp7-AA6 > JALYUA01. The sequence continues at coordinate 11,820 of JBBSGZ010000112.1, read as the reverse complement.
AGGAGGTTTTTCACGCCTTCTCTGCGGGAGGGCTTTCACTTGCGAAAACTATTGGCCGGAATCGTCGTTTGTCTCACCCTGTTCGGGTCGCCCGCCGCCGTCAGGGCACAGGTGTCGGGCCAGATTCAGGGAACGGTCGTTGACGAGGAAGGAAAGGGGCTCGAAGGCGTGGAGATCGAGGCGTCCGCGGCCTCTGTGGGATCGCGCACGGGCAAGACCGGCAAAGAAGGGCGATTCCGATTCGTCGCGCTGCGTCCGGGGGTTTACAAGGTGACATTCACGCTTGCAGGCCACGCCGACGTCCAGAAGAACGCCACGGTCCGGCTCGACGGCGCAGCAACGGTCAACGCGAAAATGTTCCGGGTCCCGGTATGAGAGCGGTGGTCGCCGGCGCCGATTTGGTTCACGCGCGAGTGGCACCTCGTTCGAGGCCGGGGGCGCCTGACGCCCTTCGGCGGAGATAGATACTTCCCCTCAGGCCATCAGAGCGGATTGCGGCCGGCGACATCCTTCGCCGGGCTCCCGCGGCCAGGGTGGGCTTCGACCCAAAGCAGAGGACCGGTTTCGTCGGATATATAGCAACCCGCGTGGCCCGGCTGATCTTCGTGACTGGCACCTCTCCCGACGTCGAGTCGGGAAGCGGGACTTCGGTCGGCATTGCGGTTCTCAAGGACGCTCTCGTTCGTGCCGGACACACGGTCGACCTCGTCGCGCCGGCGGCCGGCGCCGGTCCCCTCTCGCTCATCGGCCGCGTCACGTTCGACCTTCGCGCGCGGCGCGAGGTCCGGCGTTTCCTCTCGGTTGGCGCGGCGGCCGACGCGGTGGTTGGCTTCGACCTCGACGGAGTTTTTCTCTCGGAAGTCGTCCCCGCCGTCCGCGTCGCAGCGATCAAGGGGACGGTTGCCGAGGAAGCGGAACACGAGCGCGGCGCTCCCCGGCTGCGGCTGCGCGCGGAAGCTGTCCTCGAAAGGCGGCACGCCCGCCGCGCCGATCTCGTGATTGCTCCTTCGGCCCATTCCGCTTCCGCCATCCGCAGGTTCTATGGAATTCCGCCCGATCGCATTGCCGTCGTCCCCGAACCCATAGACCTCGACCGCTGGCGCTGCGCGCTCGATGCCTGGCCGTCGACGGCCTCGACGGGCTGCCGGATTCTCTGCGTGGCGCACCTCTACCCCCGAAAGGACGTCGCGACGCTCCTCGACGCCATGAGGCTTCTTCCAGCGGACACGCGTCTCCGGGTGATCGGGACGGGGCCGCAACGACGGGCGCTCCTGGCCCGCGCCGAGGCGCTCGGCCTCGGGGACCGTGCCGCATTTCCAGGCCACGTGTCCTTCGAAGGGCTCGCGAAGGAATACCGGGAGGCAGATATTTTCTGCCTCCCTTCGCGGCAGGAAGGTTTCGGAATCGTGTTCCTGGAAGCGATGGCAGCGGGGCTCCCGATCGTCGCCGCGCAGGCGGCCGCGGTCCCGGAGGTCGTCGCCGATGGAGAGTGCGGACTTCTGGTCCCTCCGGGCGACACCTCCGCCCTGGCAGACGCGCTCCGCCGTTTGACGGCTGACGCCGCTCTCCGGGAGAGGTTTTCCGAGCGCGGGCGCCGGCGGGTCGAGCGGTTTGACGCCCCGCTCATCGCCCGGAAGTTCCTCGACGCAATCGCCGCGGCAGACCGCCAGAGGGAGGGGAAGCCCTCGGCGGCCGCAACGACAGACTCCCTTCTGCCTGGAAGAGAAGAGCAAACCCCCTCCGGCGGCTAGAAGCGGGCGAGGATCTTCTGCGCCAGGTCTTTCCCGGCGGCGAGGCCGTGATCTGGCAGGGGATCGATCTTCGGCCCGTGGAGCGTCAGAAGGAAACCCTCGTTCCCCTTGCGGACATACAGATTGCCGCCGAGGTTCAGAGCCTCGTCCCCCACGCCGCTGGCAACCTCCGGCTGATGCGCACCGCCCGTTGCGGCGTTCTTGATCGACTCCCAGCTCCCGACCGTCACGCTGGCTCCGGCGGAAAAATCCGCGGCGTTGTAATCACACATTCCGAGAGTGATGTTGACGGTGTTCTGCGGGAGGGGCTGCCCGACCGCCGCTTCCGCGTCGGCGCGCGTCAGCAGGTCACAGGCCCTCCGCGACGTGACAATTCCCCGCAGGGATTCATTGGTCGCCGCGGGGTCGCCGGCCCGGGCGGCTGTCTTGTCGCCGCCCGCGGTCGACGCCGGACTTGCCGCCGTCTCCGACGCCCTCGAGCCCCTGTCGCAGGCCGAGACCGAGGCGGCCGCCAGAGCGACGGCCAGCCACACCCAATTTTTCCCCGACATCTCCGTTGGGTTCCGTCTCGTCATGGCGGGCTCCATGTGAAAAAAAATGCTCCTGCGGGCTACCGGCAGTCGCCGATCCGCTTCCCGCGCAGGTGAACCGTCATGGCATCGCCGTGAACATTCATCTGCATGACTCCCTCGAGCGAATCCCCGTGAAAGGTCAGGTCCGTGTGAATGGTCACGCCGTTCTCGCAGACGGTGTTCCACGTGCCTTTGCTTCCGGCGTATTTGACGTCCTGGACCGTGCATTTCTGATCGGGAGCGGAAGTCGTCGCGAGCGCCGCGCTTTTTGCATTCACGCCGGCGAGGTCCGCGGCTTTGTAGCAGTGGTTCAGTCGCGTCTCGGGCGCCATCCCCGGTTTTTTCGCCATCGTCATCGTCGAAACGATCTCCCACATGCCGGGCCGAGCCAGGTCTTCTCCGACGACGGAGGTGGCGAGAAGCCCAACCGCGAGAAATCCGACAACGACAAGCGCGAAGCGTGTGTTCATGACTCCCCCTTTCGGGTTGTGAACGGAGCGGCAAGTCTGAAGCGGAATCGCTGCAGAGGCGAGATGGCGGCACAGTACCACTCCGTTCGTTTCGTTCGGGTGATAGCGTGACGCTGCCCAATCCATCTCGACGGAATTCCCCGCAAAACCCGGGAGCGCCCGCCACTGGCTTTCGGCAGAAAGCGAGCCTCTTGATGTCATGCACCCGCAGTCTCAATCCGTCCAGCTCAGTTTCGATCGAGCGGCTCTCGTTGACGCTCGCGGGAACCCTCGCGACCCGATTCGCAGTTCTGTGCGGCGTCTCCCTCGCGATGGTGGCCTGCGGCGGGAAAGCGCCGAACTCTTCAACGGTGGTGTCGTCGACCGGGCCAGCCCGGCAGGCGAGACGGTCCTCCGGCGAGATCGACACGCCCGCTCTCCTCACGAAAGAAGAGGTCTCCGCGATCATCGGCGTGCCGGTCACGTCCCTCGAATCGAACAGCAAGTCACACGTCACCTATAAAACCGCGAACCCCGTGCTGGAAGCCTCGCTCGAAGCGGAGCGCAGACATGGGATCGGCGACGCGGAACAGACGATGGCGGGGGCGAGGACGGCCACGAACATGCTCGGCGGAAAACCGGAGGTCGTCGCCGGTCTCGGCGATGACGCGTTCTTCGGCGCGATGTCTTTTCTCTATGTGCGCGCGGGGGACGTCGTCCTGACGATCACGCCGCCGAACCTCAAGCAGGTGGCGCAGATGGAGGCTTACAACCACATGACGGCGGCGCCCATGGGCGGAGACGAGCAGAAGAAGGCCATGGCCGATCTCACCGCGATGACGAAGGACGATCCGCTTCAGGCGGGCAATGCCGAGCGCGACCCCATGAAGGGGGCGATTGACGTCATCCATGCGTCAAGCAAGCCACAGGGAACGGAGTACGAAGCGAAGGCCCGGGAAATGGCGCGGGCGATGGCTCTGAAGGCGCTGCAGAAAATGGGCGCCGCGCATGCCTGAGGCTCTCTGACGTTGTTCAGGCGGTGACGGAAAACTCGCTTCGAAAGGGAGACCATGAAAACGACGCCATTCCCCGCGCTCCTCTCAGTCACGCTCGCCGTGGCCTTCGCCGCTGCTCCGCTCTCGGCCTCGGAGAGACATCGCGCCGGACAGTGGGAGATCACGACCACTCGCCCCAATGCCCCGTCGACGACCGTGAAACGCTGCGTGGACGCCGAGGAGGCGGCGGGCGTCAATGGAGACGAGAAAGCGTTCCGGGACTATCTCGAGAAACACAGCGGCGGCCATGACTGCAAGATCACCGACTCCAGGCTGAACGGGCCCTCGACGTCGTACGGAGTGACCTGCGGCGGGATGACGATGCGGACTGTCACGATCTATCAGGGCGACACGTTCGAAGGGGACAGAATCGTGAAAGACGGAGCAGGCCCCGAGCGCACCTCGCACTACAAGGCAAAGCGCCTGGGCCCCTGCCCCTAGGAAGAGGACTCTCCACCAGGTCCGGGTCCCTGCCGTGCGTGATCGATCGGAGTTCGGATCGGGCCCCTCATCGGTCAGCCGCCGCGGATCGTCGAGGTGCCCTCGCGGAGGCGAGTCCTCCGGGAGCGGCGTTGCTTTCTCCTAAGAGCGTCCGCGCAGGCGGCGCGCCGCGTCGGAGCGCATGCGCTGCATCGCGTCGGTCTCCTGGTCCGAGTAGCGCTCTTCTTTCCACGGGTCCGCGCGGAGGTGGTAGCCGTTCACCTCCCAGAAGCCCGGCGGGTTGACGGCGAGGAACTCGAAAGCGTTGATCCACTTCGCGCTCTTCCACAGATAGAGCTTCGGGACGAGCAGCCGGCATGGGCCGCCGTGCTCGGCGGCGAGGTCCGCTCCGTCGTGCTTCGTCGCGAGCAGAACGTCGTCCTCCTCCAGGTCGGCGAGGGGAATGTTCGTCGTGTATCCCTCGACCGTATGCGCCATGACCGCGACCGCTTCGGGCCTCGGACGGACCCGGCGGAGGATCTCCTTGACCGGAACGCCTTCCCAGAGGTTGTCGTACCGGCTCCAGTGTGTGACGCAGTGAATGTCGGAGGTGACCTCGTCCCGCGCAAGAGCCAGGAAGTCGGTCCAGCTCCACGAGAGCTCCTGCTCGACTAGCCCGAAGCACCGAAATCTCCAGCTTTCCAGGTCGACGCGAGGCGCCTCTCCGTAAGTCAGGACGGGCCACTTCGCGGTGAGCACCTGCCCGGGCGGAAGGCGGTCGCGCGCGCCCGCATCGCCCACACTCCCGCCGTTGGGCGAGCGGATTCTCATGACCGGCGCAGCTTACCGCGGGGACTCCACGCTCGACGCTCGACGCTCGACCTCGACCCTCGACCCTCAACCCTCAACCCTCAACCCTCAACCCTCGACGCTCTACCACCTCTGACTCTCTCTTCTCCCGCTACTCCTCGGGACGCACGCGGCCGCGTCCTGCCTTGATGTCCGCGCGCTGCACCTTCGAGACGAGGCGCCGCTCCCGGGACGCCTTCGTCGGGCGCGTCTTTCTCCGCGGTTTCGGCCGAACCGAGGCGCGGCGGAGCAGGTCCGCAAGGCGCTCGCGGGCGGCCGCGCGATTCTGCGCCTGTGTGCGATGCGCGCGGCTGTCGATCGTGAGCACGCCGTCGGCCGTCATTCTCTTTCCGGCGAGCGTGGCGAGTCGGGCCTTCAGATCTTCCGGCAGAGACGACCGGGCCACGTCGAACCGGAGCTCGACGGCCGTCTCGACCTTGTTGACGTTCTGTCCGCCAGGACCCGAGGCGCGCACGAACCGTTCGGTCAACTCCGACTCGGAGATCTGGATCTCCGGCGTGACGTCGAGCATGCGTCAGACCCAGCGGAAGCGCCGGACCGCGAGCACGAACGACAGCGCCGCCCAGACGCCGAGGATCACGAGACCGGTTGCATGGCCGGCGAGCCCCGAGCCGTCATTGAAGACCGAGCGCAGCATCCGCAGGTACGGCGACAGCGGCAGGATCAGGACGGCGGTCTGCATCCACTGCGGGGCGCTGTCCAGCCGGAAGTAGACGCCCGAGAGCAGCATCATCGGGAAAAACGCCAGGTTGGAGATCGCGCCGTACGTCTCGACGGTCGAGGCGAAGCTCGAAAGGGCAAAGCCCATTGCGAGGAAGGTCGCAGTGCCGAACACGACGAGCGCGGCAAGAAGTGCGTAAGAGCCCTGGTTTACGATCCCGAATCCGAGCCAGGCGGCGAGCAGGAGCAGGGTGGTCTGAAGAATGACAACGGTGACGCGCTGGAGGATCTGGGCGAGGAGAAACACCCATTTCGGAAGCGGCGTCACCGCAAGGCGTCGAAACTTGCCCTTCTCGCGGTACGCGACTGTCACCATGCCGACGGCGAACAGGCCCATGCTGAGAAGGTTCAGGCCGATCAGGCCGGGAACGAGAAAGGCCGCGTAGCTCGAGGAGCGGGCGTGACCCGGGCTCTCCACGACGACGGGAATGCGCTCGGGCTCGGGCGCGCCGCTCAACCGCGCCTGCGCGATGAGAAAAGCCTGGCTCGCCGCCTGCGCCGCCACCTGCCCCTGCGCGATCAGGTAGCTGTTGAGCCGCAGGCGATATCCCGCGCCCGAGCTTTCGAGCTGCGCCATCGTCTCGCCCTTCGCCCAGCGCGCCTCCGCCTCCTTTTGGGGAAGGGTGATGACCTTCAGGTGCGCCTCCTGGAGCGCCTTCACGAACGCGGCATCGCGGGGGGACGCCTGCGCGGGAGCGACGCGAACGAGCGTCAGGGCGGGCGGCCCGCCGGAGCGGAAGATCACCCCGAAACCGAACAGCATCAGGAGCGGAAAGAGGAACGTCCAGAACACGGCGCCACGGTCGCGGGAATAGAGACGCCACTCGCTCCGGAACTGCCGCCACAGCAGGTCGAGCGGATTCGGCAGACCGGCTTCGGCGCGCGGCGTCATTCGCGCAGGCTCCGGCCCGTCAGGTGCAGGAAGACGTCTTCGAGCGTCGCGCGGCGAACGTGCACCTGGTTGTATTCGAGCCGCTCGCTTTCGATGGTCGTGAAGACGCGCGGAAGGAGCGACTTCGGATCGGGGGTCGGGATTTCCCAGAGGTCGCCTCGCCTCTCGACGGTCGCGTCGAGCCGCGCCGCGAACGCGGAGGGATCCGGCGCCGCGCCCTCGAACGTGAGCTCGACGACGCTCGGGATCCCGAGGCTCGCGATGAGCTCCGCGGGCGTTCCCGACCGCAGGATCTTCCCGTGGTCGAGAATTGCGAGCCGGTCGCAGAGCGCCTCGGCCTCGTCCATGTAGTGCGTCGTCAGCATCGTCGTGCGGCCTTCCGCTTTCATCTGCCGGACCACTTCCCAGAGCGAACGTCGGCCTTGAGGATCGAGGCCCGCCGTAGGTTCATCCAGGAACACCACCTCCGGATCATTGACGAGCGCCAGAGCGAGAGCGAGCCGCTGCGCCTGGCCGCCGGAAAGGGTGACGTGGTACGAATCGGCCTTGTCCGTGAGCTGCACCAGCTCCAGGAGCTCCTCCGTGGGACGCCGCTTCGGGTAGTAGCCGCCGAAGAGATCGAGCGCCTCGCGCGGGGTGATCTTGTTGTAGAGGCTGGTCGCCTGCAGCTGGACCCCGATGCGGGCGCGGATCTGCTGCGCATGCTGCCCCCAGTTGAGGCCCGAGATCGTGATCTCCCCGCCGTCCGGCGTGGTCAGGCCCTCGATCATCTCGAGGGTGGTGGTCTTGCCGGCGCCGTTCGGGCCGAGCAGGCCGAAAACTTCTCCCGAGCGGACTTCGAGGTCGACGCCGGCGACCGCGACGACCTTCGGAAATTGCTTGCGCAGGTCGCGGACGACGATCTGGGGGACCACGGAGAGAGATTACCCGACCCCGGAAAGTTGCAGGCCACACTCGAACCCGAACTGGCCGCCGGTCTCTTGACCGCCTGCCGCCGGCCCGGTCTACACTCTCGCCTTTCACAGTCCTTTCTCACCGCATGCGCCTGCGGCGGTCGCGGTTCGCCGACGGCAGGAGTTCATCCTTTCCAAGCGAGGGAACAATGTTGAATCGAGTTTCGCGGTGGCTTGCACTTTCTCTGACAGTCACGTTTGCCGCGGTGACTCCGCGGCCGGCGTCCGCCGCATCGCCGAATCTCGTCGTCAGCCAGGTCTACGGCGGGGGGGGCAACTCCGGCGCCCTCTTCAAGAACGATTTCATCGAGGTCTTCAACCGCGGGGCGTCGCCGGTCAGCCTCGCCGGCTGGTCCGTTCAGTACGCCTCGAGCACGGGGACTTCCTGGCAGGTGACCCTCCTTTCAGGCTCGATCGCGCCCGGGCAGTACTACCTGGTTCAGGAGTCCGCGGGGGCGGGGGGAACGACGAACCTTCCGACACCGGATGCGATCGGATCGATCGCCATGTCCGCGACAGCCGGAAAGGTCGCCCTGGTCAACGGCACCGCTGCCCTGTCCGGCACATGCCCTTCCGCATCCGTCGTGGACGCCATCGGGTACGACGGCGCGAACTGCTTCGAGGGCGCGGCCGCCGCGCCCGCGCTGACCAACACGACCGCCGCCCTGCGGGCATCAAACGGCTGCGCCGATACGGACAACAACTCTGTCGACTTTACGAGCGGTGCCCCGGCGCCGCGTAACACGGCATCGACACTGAGCCCCTGCAGCGCGCCTACCAGCCCGGGTGGCGCGGGCGCATCCGTTCCGTCGAGCGCGGAGCCCGGAGATGCCGTGCGTCTGACGGTCGCCGTCACACCCGGAAGCAACCCGACCAACACCGAAATGTCGGTCTCGGGCGACCTTTCCCTCATCGGAGGCTCCTCGACACAGCCCTTTTTCGACGACGGCACCCACGGGGACAGCACGGCGGGAGACTCGGTGTTTTCGTATCAGGTCACGGTTGCCGGCGGAACCCCTCCGGGACCGCGGAGCCTTCCCTTCACGGTCACGGACGCCCAGCTGCGGACGGGATCCGGATTCATCGCGCTCACGGTCGCTCCCCCGACGCCGAGTCTGGCGATCCATGCCATCCAGGGGGCGGGCGCCGTGTCCCCGTACATGGGCCGGTCGATCAAGACGACGCTGTCGGTCGTGACCGCACTGAGGAGCAATGGATTCTTCATCCAGGTTCCCGACGGACAGGAGGACGGCGACCCAAACACGTCGGAAGGCGTTTTCGTGTTCACGTCGAGTGCCCCCGCTGTTGCCGTTGGAGACGCGGTTTTCGTGAGAGGCGTCGTCTCCGAGTTCATTCCGAAGTCCGACCCGAGCAGCCCGCCTACGACGGAGATCGTCTCGCCGGCCATCACGGTCTCGTCCTCCGGAAACCCGCTCCCTCTCCCGGTCACACTGACAGCCGCCGACACGTCCCCCTCCGGCCCGATCGATCAGCTCGAGAAGTACGAAGGCATGCGCGTCCACGTCGATTCGCTCACGGTGATCGCCCCGACCTCGGGCACCGTCAACGAGCCAACCGCAATTTCCTCCTCGAACGGCGTCTTCTATGGCGTCATCACGGGCGTGCCGCGGCCGTTCCGGGAGCCGGGGATCGAAGTCCCCGATCCCCTTCCCCCCGGCTCTCCGTGCTGCGTTCCCCGATTCGACGCGAACCCCGAGCGCCTGCGCGTCGACAGCGACGCCCAGCCGGGGTCCTCCGGCCTCGATGTGACGACGGGCGCCGTCGTCACGAACCTGACCGGTCCGCTCGACTACTCGTTCCGCACGTACACGATCCTCCCGGATCCGGCGACTCCTCCGGGTGTCAGCGGTCTTCACGCCGCAATCCCGGTCCCGCTTCCCGCGGCGAAGGAATTCACGATCGGCTCCTTCAACCTGGAACGCTTCTTCGACACGGTGAACGATCCCGGTGTGAGCGACGTGGCCTTGACCGCCGAGGCGTTCGCTCGCCGGCTCAACAAGGCGTCGCTCGCGATTCGCGAGGTCATGCGCTCCCCCGACATTCTCGGCGTCGAGGAGATGGAAAACCTCACGACACTGCAGGCCCTCGCGGCAAAGGTCAACTCGGATGCCGTCGCCGGAGGCGGGCCGGACCCCGCATACCAGGCCTATCTCCAGGAAGGCAATGACGTCGGCGGAATCGACTCGGGCTTCCTCGTCAAGAGCTCGCGCGTCACGGTGATCGAAGTCAGCCAGTTCGGGAAGGACGCCACGTACATTCCGCCAGGCGGATCGACGGCGCTCTTGAATGACAGGCCTCCTCTCCTTCTGCGCGCCACCGTGGCGCCCACCGCCGGCCCGGGTTTCCCGATCACGGTCATCGTCAATCACCTGCGGTCTCTTTCGGGCGTGAATGATCCGATCGACGGGAGCCGCGTCCGAGCGAAACGCCGCGCGCAGGCGGAGTATCTCGCCGGCCTCGTGCAGTCCCGGCAGGCAGCGAATCCGGAAGAGCACATCGTCCTGGTGGGCGACTTCAACGCCTTTCCCTTCAGCGACGGCTACGTCGACGTCCTCGGGACGATCGAGGGGAAGCCCACGGCCTCCGACCAGGTCGTCCTCGCCTCCGCGGACCTCGTCAATCCCGACCTGACCGACCTCGTCGAGACGCTGCCGGCCGCCGATCAGTACTCGTTTTCGTTCGCCGGCAACGCGCAGGTCCTCGACCACATCCTCATCACTCAGAATCTCGTGGATCTCGAGAGCCGGTTCGCCTACGCGCGAAACGACGCGGATTTTCCGGAGTCGTATCGCAACGATCCGAACCGGCCGGAGCGGGTCTCCGATCACGACATGCCGGTCGCCTATTTCGCTTTCCCCGAGGCGGACCTCTCAGTCGCCGCTGTCGCCTCGCCCCTGCCGGCGGTCACGGGAACGACGGTGACGCTCACCCTCACGGTCTCGAACGCGGGTCCCGGCGCAGCGACCGGAGTCACGTTGACGGACCAGATTCCCTCCGGTCTCACTCTCGTTTCCTGCGCCGCAACGGGGGGTGGCGTCTGCGGAGGAACTGCCGCCTCTCCCGTGGTGACCTTTTCCTCGCTCGCCTCCCGGGAGTCCGCGGTCGTCACGCTCACGGCGACACTCGGCTGCGATCTCGCGGACGGCGCGGTGCTCTTTAATACGGCGACCGTGGCCGGCGCGCCATTTGACCCCGTCCCGGACAACAACACGGCCACGACGTCGATCACCGTCTCGAACCCGGCGCCCGTCATTTCCAGGGCAGGCGTGGATCGCCCGGTCCTCTCTCCACCCAACCACAAGATGGTTCCTGTCACGGCCCTGTACGCGACGGAGGACAACTGTGGCAGCCCGGTCCTCTGCGGCCTGTCCGTCACGAGCAACGAACCGGAAAACGGACAGGGAGACGGCAACACGTCAACAGACTGGCTGATCATCGACTCCCACCACATCCGGCTTCGGGCGGAACGGTCCGGAACAGGATCAGGACGGGTCTACACGATCGCCATCCGGTGCGCGGATCCGGCGGGAGGCGCAGCGACGTCGAACGTGCAGGTCACCGTCCCCCACTGATGGCCAAGTCCGGGGCGGATCGCCGCCCCGGGCGCTTTCCTGTTTCGTCCGCGCTCCTCTAACGGCAGCTCTTCTCGATCCGGCGCGAGATCTCGTGGCTGGACGGCGGATCTTTCCCGAGGCCCAGCGAATGCAGCTCCTCGCGCAAAATCACGACCGTAGCGGTGAATGCTCTGCTTCCTGCGAACGTCGGGGTCTTGATCATCGCGGTGGCGAAGACGAAACGCTTAGAGCTGCGCCTCCACCACGATGGTGGCTAAGCTCGCCCCGAGAGGAGTCTCCCGACCAGAGGGAGGGAGGAGCCTCTCGGGGCGGGAGCCGAAGCGAACGAAGGGACCAGCCCGGCGGTCGAGCCTTCAGGCGAGCCGACGGGCGGTGGGGGGGGGGGGGGGGGGCGGCGGGGCCGCCGGGCGGGGGGGGGGGGGGGGGGGGGGGGGGCGCCCGCCGCGGGCGGGGGGGCGGGCCGGGGGGGGGGGGTTGGGTTGTTGGGTGTTGAGGGTTTGGCGGCAGAATACACGCGCCCGCGGGGGCCCGCTCTCATTTAT
>JBBSGZ010000111.1:0-12452 GCA_038253555.1 Thermoanaerobaculia bacterium | reverse complement strand
TATCGGACAGCGGGATCTGCACGCCGCGTGACGGCGGGAGGGCCGGGGAGGGGCCCGCCGACGCGCGGCGTGCCCCCGCGGCCGCCCCGGTCGCCGGCGAGCGCCAGCGAGCGGGCGAGATCCGGCCCCCGAGGCCGCTCCGCGCGGCGCTCGCTGGAGCTGGAGAGGCAGTGGCGGTATCCGCCGGGGTGGAGCGTGGCGCGGGGCGTGCTCTCCTTCGATGCACGCCCCGTGACCGCGCGGATATCGGTCGAGTGTGATCGCACCGAGCCGGTGATGCGGCGCGGCCTTGCCCGGGCGCGCGCCGCGACGTGCGCCCGGATGAGCAGGGCCCGCGACGCCGAGAGGTGCTCGGTCGGGTGGTAGAAATGGGGAATGGGAACGGTTCCCGTTTTTGAAGAAGCCCATCTGCGGGCAGTCTGCGAAGTCCTCGGGCAGACGGACGGCGGCCTGACGGGTTCCGAGATCGGCAAGCTGTTGCGGGCCTGTGCGATCACTGACCCTTTCCCGACGATGACCAAGAGAGATCGCCTGTTCGAGGCGCTTTCCGCTCGGCAGACACAGGATCGGTGCGGAAATAACGTCGTGGCCTTCATTCACGCGGCGATGAATCCGGTCAGGTATACCGGCCGGACCGCCGACTTCGAAGATCGCCGCGCGGCGCTGAATCGAAGGCTCGCTTTTTGCGGTCTGGAAATGCGCGACGACGGAAAGCTTCGAAGGACGACGGCCGTTCGGACGCTCACCGAGGCGCGGGAGCGAGCGGGTCGCCTCCGAGCCGAGCTTGAGCGTCGTCGTGTTCATCCTGATGTGCTCCGGTTCTGTCGAGAAGAGCTTCTCCAGGAAAACTACTTCCATGCTGTCTTCGAGACGACGAAAAGCGTGGCGGAGAAGCTCCGCGAAAAGACTGGTCTGACTCTCGACGGCGCGGAGTTGGTGGACGCCGCATGTGGGTTGAGCCAGGGTACTCCCCGGCTGGCCTTCAACAGTCTACGAACCGAGACGGAACGGAGCGAGCAGAAAGGGTTGATCAATCTGTTCAAGGGCCTCTTCGGAACGTTCCGAAATGTGACCGCCCACGCGCCAAAGATCACCTGGGCGATCGACGAGCAGGACGCGCTCGATCTTCTTTCTCTCGCCTCGCTTCTCCACCGCCGGCTAGATAGAGCTGTCCCCACGACTGCAAGGCCCTGACACTTGCCGGCGTGGATCACGACGGCTCGGGACGGTGCGCCTCGTCGATAAAAGGACCAAGGGAAAGAAGAGTTTTTTGAGAGATCTTCGCCTCGATCATCGAGACGATTAAGTCGAGATCCACCTTGGCACTACCCTTCAGGCCGATGCACTTCGCGATACCCGCTGCATCGGTGCTCAAGCGTGACGACAGCTCCAGCCGCGAGCGGCCTTTCTTCGATGCCAACTGATAGGCGTGAAAGTGCATCGCGTCTCCGAGACGTGCCTCGCGGATGTGACCGAAGGAAAAATTCTTCTTCATGTAGGCGATCAGGTGATCCTGGACCACAAGCACCAGGTGCTTGTTCAGGTTTTCGAAAGTATCGACCTTGTGGTGGAGCTGGACCAAGGTGGTCTTGGCGGTCATTTTTCAGTTCATCCCGAATCCACGGCTGGACTTGACGTCTTTTTTGTCGACCCGGAGACCAACCTCCTGGAGAAACCGTTGTCTCTCAGGCCAGACGGTTCCGGTGGTATCGAGAGTCTGCAACTCGATCCCGACGAAATCTCGCACTTTTCCGCTCTTCACGGATGCCAGGAAGTAATCAACCGACCCCCCGGGGATCGAGATCTCGGGCACCACGTGGAACTCGTTCCCCGGCTCGTGCAAGGTGAGGAGGTGAATGCAGTCCGTGAAAATTTGCTTTCGCTCGAGAAGACGGTGAGGGCAGATGACGATCCCACTGGCCCCCTTTCCGTAGACAACCGAGCACGTACCGATGAGAATGTCCGGGCGACTTTTCCGATTTTTCAGACAAAGACGATCCAAGAACGGGCACCATCGGCGGTCCACGATCTCAGACCACGGCTCGCGAGGGCCCCCGGTGGGGACTCCGAAAAGTTCTAAAACCCTGCTCATAGCAGGGTGCGGCATCTTTCGGTTGCGACCCTTACGTACTCCTCGGAGATATCGATACCGACCGACTTTCGCCCGAGATTACGGGCGACCAGCATCGTCGTGCCAGTGCCACAGAAGGGATCCAGCACAACCCCACCTTCCGGACACGTGGCGAGAATCGGAGTTTTGCAGAGGTCTTCTGGGTAGGGCGCGAAATGCTCACCCCTCTTCTGCGTGTCCTCCGGGAGAACGTCCCAGACGTCGCTGGGCTTGGTTCCGTTCGGGTGATACCTGAGGAAGTAGAAACCTTTTTTCTGAAGCTCTCGCGCGCGGCCAGAAACGCTTTCGGAACCTGAATGAGTGGCCCTCTGGTTACCTCTAATGATCATTCGGAAATCCGCGATCTGCCCCTGTTGAAGCTGAAAAAGCATTTCGTTCAGAGCACTGAAGGCGTTGGCCTTCTCCACATCCGTCAATGCGGTTGACAGCTCAATCTGACGCTTATACCGAATGCCGCTCACACCGGTAGCCGAGACGACCGAGCCGTTGACAACCTTGGTCCGTCTGGGCGTTGCCCTGATCGCATCGGCGTCGTAGAAGTAACCCGACGGAACTTTGACGAAGTGGAAGAGGTTCTCGTGAACGTTACGAAGACGGTCGCGGGTGGCATCCGGGCCACCCTTCACTTTGTTCCAGATAACGCTGTTGCGCAGTATCCATCCCTGACGGTCGGTCAAGCGGAAAGCTACTCGCCAGGGAATGCCCAGAAGCCTCTTCTCGTGGTACGTGTCTCCGAGGTTGAGCCAAAAGGAACCGGTTCGCTTTAGAACTCGTCGGACCTCCGCGAAAACCGCCTCAAGGTTGCTAACGAACTTCTCGTAGTTATCTTCGAGTCCGATTCCACCGCTGGTGTACTGCCTATGCCCCCAGTAAGGCGGACTGGTCATGCAAAAATCGATCGATTCGTCAGGAAACTCTTCCAAGGTGGCGCGAGCGTCTCCCGCGATGAGGTACGGAATCGTGGAATCAACTCTCAGATACTCACGGGTGCCCGACCGGACCGATTGGCACCCCGGTTCGGTTTGGGACTCTTCCTCCCGGAGCATCTCCACCTCTGGCTCCACCCCGCTATCTTACCGGCGTCACGGGCCGTGCAGGGCCCCGGGCGCGCGCCGCGCGCCCGGGCACGGCCCGCGCCGAATCAGCGGCTCGGCGTACTCGACCGATATCCGCGCGATCACGGGGCGTGCGTCGAGAAGAGCACGCCCCGTGCCGCGCTCCACCCCGGCGGATACCGCCGCTGCCTCTCATGTTCCTCAGAGCGCCGCGCGCAGCGGCCCGGGGGCCGGGGACCGGCCGCTCGCGGGCGCTCGCCGCCGACCGGGGCGGCCGCGGGAGGCACGCCGGGCGCCGGCGGGTCCCTCCCCGGCCCTCCCGCCGTCACCCGGCGTGCAGGTCCCGCTGTCCGATAACCGCGGGTTATCGGACCCGCCCCTTCCCCGGCCCCCCGGCTCGCCCCTTCGGGGTTTACGTAACCTGCGTTACGTACAAGCCCGGCGCCGGCTCGACGCCGTCGCCGGAACTGCGCGCGGCGCGGGGCACCAGGCACCGCGCGCCAGACGCGGGCGAGTACGCCCGCGCTCGCGCGCCCGTGGCGCTTATCGCTGCCCCTTCTTGTGCTGAAGAATCGGCTCCTCTGGCGGGCCGTACTCGAAAGCGATCTTTGGGGGCTGGCGGCGGGTTGGGTCTCCGGCGAAGAACTCGACGTCAACGATGGACCTGTTGTCCGAGAGCAGTCTCTGAAAGGGATTTGGGAATCCATGCTTCGGCCCCATTCGATATTCCTCGTTGAGATCTGCCGCTCCAATCTCCCCAGCAAGAAGCTGCGCTACGAATTTAGCGAGTAGCTCCACTCTTTCGTGATCCGGCTTGCTGCCGCCTTTGACCGTCATGCTTCCTCCAATGCGCTTGCGCCTTGCGACGCCCGGAGGCGCCCGCGACCACTCGTTCCAACTCGGCCCGTACTCCCAGCGATTGAAATCCAGGGCGATGAGAGTCTCCAAATCTTCCGAAGCAATGGGGCGATGCGCGACCGGGTTAACGAGAAGAATCGGTCGCGCGGTCCGTGATGGATGATCCGGATGCAGGTATTCGATCGGAACGAGGACCGCCGCTGACAAGACAGGATACTTTCGGAAGGCTTCAGAGGCTGCCCGCTCTCTCGTGATCACTCTCGCGCTATGACCTCCCGTCATCGAGGGGCTACCTTCGCTTCCGATGCACACAAGGTAAGGCTCGTTGAGTTGTGCCTTTTTCGCTTTGCGCCCCTTTGCGACCAATGTCCGGAAGACGATGTGCTCCTCGACGGCAGTGGGTGCGTCCGCAACCAAGCTGTGTCCTGAAACCAACGGTCGTGCCGATCCCTTCGGGATGTAGAACAGCCGGAGGCTGTAGCCGTGCGGGAGTAAGTCGCACGTCAAAGCGAGTTCAGGCCGGGCGACCAGAGACCGGAGAAAATCTTGAAGCGGAGGAGACGCGAAAAAGCGCTTGAGCTCGTGCTCCTTCGGGAGAATCTGCTTGGGCCCGGCGGGCGTTTGCTCTCCGAGTATCTCCCAGCCGATGGAGCCGGCCGGCATGCCCCGGCTCCGCAGTTCCTTGGCCAACCGCGCGATCAGAGCGCGGCGGCGCTTTTCGTTCTCGGAGAATCGGTCTTCGACGTAGGCCGCTTCGGCTCGGAGAGGCTGCGAAACCAGGCGAGGGATCCAGAAGTCAGGTGTCTTTCCGGAGTCGGTAGGGCTTTCGTACTCGACGGTGGCCATCGCCTGTAAGGCATCGAGAACGACGAGCTCCCAGATGAAGGGCGTAGGGTTCCGCCCGAGGAGGTTCCCGCGAATCTTCTCGAGACGGCAACACGACGCTGCCTCGCATCGTTCGAGCAGCGATCGAACCTGCCTTTCGGTAAGCACTTGAAGCGCTGACTCTGAGCTGACGCGGGCTACCCGCTGGCCTTCCGCTTCGAGCGGTCGGCCAGGGCGTCGATCATCTTGAGGACGGCCGACTGCTCGTCGCGCGGCAGCTCATTGAGCCGCTTGAGCCGGCGCCGCCGGCGCAGGCTCTCGCTGGCCGGCGCGGCGGGCGCGGCGCGCCGCGCCCGCGGCTTGCGGCCGAAAAGCTCGTCGATCGAGGCGTCGAGCGCGTCGGCGATCTTGACGACGAGATCCGGAGGCGGGGAGACGCCGTGGACCTCGTAGTAGTTGATCATCCGCTGCGAGGCGCCGACGAGCTTGGCGAGCTCGGCCTGAGTTAGCCCCTTGGCGAGTCGGTAACGGCGGATCCGGTCTCCCAACGTCTCGATCTTCCCCGGCTTCTTCTTGCGCGGCCTCGGCATCGGTTCGAGTGTAGGGCCGGACGCGCGATGCCTCACGCCGAAGCCCCTTGACTAAATAACAACTATTGTATATTGGAGCCGGAGAATATGCACGGCTTAGCGGCGCCTCTTCCTCCTCACTTTCTTCCTCTTGACAGGGTCCGGCCGTGGCTTGGCTGATCAAGAGAAGCGACCGGAAGGCGAGCTGGTACGTCTGCTTCCGCGCGCCCAACGGCCGGATCGTCCGCCGGGCAGCCGGCAGCTCCCGCAAGTCCGCCGAGAGAATCCGGTCGAAGATCGAGACGCAGGTCAGCGAGGGGCGGTTCTTCGACCGCGGCGTGCGGTCCGACTGGACCCTCGATCGCCTCTCCCAGCTCTATCTCGAGCGGCTGGCCCGCATCCGGCCGCACTCGGCCCGGTGGCGGCGGGAGATGTTCCGCCAGATCCTGCTCGTCCTCGGAGGCGAACTCCTCATCGAGCACATCAACATGGAGAGACTCGCCCGCTACGTCGTCCGGCGCCGCGGCGACGGGAAAGCGCCTTCGACCGTCAACCGGGAAATCTCCGTCCTCCGGCATGCGCTCCTTCTCGCCGCGCGGTGGAAGGCCGAAAGGAAGCTCTCAAGGTACAGGCTCGCCGACTGGACGCCGCTGCGCGAGGCGCCGTTCGCCCGGCAGGCCGTCTTCCTCACGCGGGAGGAAGTGGCGCGTGTCTTTGCCGCCGCGCGCGACCGCGCCGCGCGCGGCGGCTTAAACGGGCTTCACGGCGAGGCGATCATCCAGATGGCTCTCGCGACCGGAGCAAGGCTCGGCGAGATCCTGTCGCTCAACTGGGACGACTTCGACGAGAACGGAGTCGTGCGGATCCGGACCGAGAAGAACGGACCCGACCGTTCGATCCAGCTCCCAGAGGAAACGCTCAAGCTCCTCGAGCCGTTTCGCGACCGTGGCAACGGCTACGGCCTCGTCTTCCGCAGCCCCCGCTCGGGCCTGCGGCGGTGCGACATCCGCCGGTTCTGGCACGCCGTGCGGAAAGCGGCCTGCATCGAGCACGTCCGCTTCCACGACCTGCGCCACACCGCGGCCTCCGAGATGCTCCGGCGCGGCATGATGATCCGCGACGTCCAGTACGTCCTCGGTCACTCGACGATCCGCATGACGGAGCGCTACGCTCACTTCGCTCCCTCCTTCCAGGTTCCCAAAGCCCTGACCTGGGCGGTACACTGAACGGGAACGCACTCTTGCCCTAGACGGGGGTGATCCCCGTTCTTCGAAGCCCCGATTTACTTGGGAAAAACGCCAGCTCTCCTTTATCGCACTCAGGAGGTCGTCGGTTCGATGCCGATCAGCTCCCCCATTTCACTCACCGCTCGAATCGCCTCCAGCCACCGCGGCGTCGAAGCCTCATCGAACCGACGACCTCGGGGGGCTCGGGGGGGCGGCCGAGCCGACCCCCCGCTCATGGAGCGCGGAGGCAACCCGCAAAGCGGGTCGGTTCGATCCCGATCAGCTCCACCAACTTAGACCCTACCCTCGAAAACCGGGCACGCAAACGGGAACGCAGCGGCGACCGCTTCGTTTCACTCCTGACGAGCGGCGGCCATCGTCAAGCGGGGCTGCGTGCGGCCCCGGGCTTTCCCCAGCGCAGGTAGAAGGCCGGCAGGAGCAGGAGGTTCAACGCCGTGGAGGAGAAGAGGCCTCCCGCGATGACGACGGCCATGGGGTACTCGATCTCCTGGCCGGCGCGGTTGCCGCCGATGACCAGCGGAAGCAGCGCCAGGCCTGTGACGAGAGCCGTCATCAGGATCGGAGAGAGTCGGTCCAGCGAGCCCTGGATGACGAGCTGCGGTCCGAAGCTCAATCCCTCCTGGTCTTCGAGGTGGCGGTAGTGCGAGAGGAGCATGATCGCGTTCCTTGCGGTGATGCCAAAGAGCGTCACGAAGCCGACGAGGGCGCCCAAGGAGAGCGTTACGCGGAAGAGCAGCGCCGCGGCGATACCGCCGATCAAGGCAAGTGGCAAGTTGACGAGAACAAGGGCGGCGAGGCGGCCGGATCGAAAGTCGGTGAAGAGGAGCAGGAGGATCCCGACCAGCGCCAGGGCTCCCACGAGCAGGAGCTCGCGGATACTGCGCTGCTGCGCCTCGTAATCTCCGGAGAGCTCGACCGAATAGCCGGGGGGCAATCGCAGGGAGCGGAGGCCCCCGGCCAACCGTTGCGAGTATCGAGTCGTGCTGCCCTCGACGTTGCAGCTGACGAGGAGCCGGCGCTGCCCGCCCTGTCGCGAGACCGCATTGGGCGCGTCGCGCACGGCCACGTCCGCGAGAGTCTGGAGCGGGACGACGCCAGCCGAGGCACGGACCGGGAGGTTGCGAATAGCGTCGAGGTCGCTGCGGCTTTCCTCGGGGTACTTGACGACCACGGGCACGATCTGCTGGCCGTTGAAGATCTCATTGACCTTCGTCCCTTCAAACGCGGTGGCGACAGCCGCCTGGAGCTCATCGAACGTGACGCCGACCTGTGACGCTTTCGCCCGGTCGAAGCGGATGACGATCTGCGGGATGTTCGTCTCCGTCCCGACCCGGATGTCGCGTGCGCCCGGGATCGAATCCATCAACCGAGCAGCCTCCACGCCCTTTTCGTGCAACACTCTGAGATCCGGGCCGTAGATGGAGACGACGACCGGGGCGGTCTCGCCGCCGACGACTTCTTCGATCCGTTCCTTCAAGAACTGGTTAATCGCGAAGGAAAACCCGGGGAAGACTGCGAGTCTTCTCCGCACCTCGTCGATTTTCTCCGTGACGCGAGTGATGGCGGGGGAAAGGCGGACATCGAGCTCAGAGAATTCTGTCCCGGCAATCTCGTCTGCGAGCTCGGCCCGTCCGGCCTTCTGGGCGACCGAGACGACGCCGGGTACCTTGAGGAGTTGCTCCTCGATCCTCTTGCCCGATTGGACGCTCTCCGTCAACGAGGTTCCGGGCAAGCCCACCATGTGAATGATGAAGTTGTTCTCCTGAAACGCCGGGAGGAACTCGCCGGCCAGGAAGGGCAAGCCCGCAAGAGACAGAACGAGCAGGCCGGCCGCCGCCACGCCCAGGAGAGCCGGACGCTTCAGCGAATGCGGAAGGAGCGCTTCGTACTTCCTCTTGAGAAAGCTCACGAGCCGGCTTTCGCCGCGCTCCGCGGACTCCTTGGCGAGGAGTACCGAGCAAGCGGCGGGTGTCACGAGTACCGCGACGGCCAGGGAGGCGAGTGTCGAGAGGACGTACGCCTGCCCGAGCGGGGAGAAGATCTTTCCAGCTATCCCTGAGAGGAAGAAGACCGGCAGGAAGACCAGGGCCACGAGGAAGGTCGCGTAGACGACCGAGCTGCGGACTTCCAGAGAGGCGTTGAAGATGACCTCGTGTGTGGCGCGGGGGTCAGTTGTTCTCCGGTTCTCCCGGAGGCGCCGGTGGATGTTCTCGACATCGATGATCGCGTCGTCCACGACCTCGCCCAAGGCGATGGCGAGCCCGCCTAAGGTCATCGTGTTGATCGTTGCCCCGAAGGCGCGCAAGACGACGATCGCCGTCAGGAGCGAGAGCGGGATGGCGATCAGGCTGATCGCGGCCGTCTTAAGATCCAGCAGGAAGAGAAGCAGCACGGCAGCCACCAGGACACCGCCGATCAACAGCGTTCGGCGCAGGTTACCCACGGCACGCTCGATGAAGGACGCCTGCCGGAAGAGCTGGCTGTCCAACCGAAAGCCCGCCGGCATGTGCCGCGCGGCCTCGGCGAGAACGGCGTCGAGCTGCCGCGTGACTTCGAGCGTGTTGACACCCGGCTGCCGAGAGACAAAAAGCAGAACCGCAGGGCCGCCGTTCAATGTCGCGTCGCCGACGGGAAACTCGGGACCGAGCTTGATCTGTGCGACTCGCCCGAGTGTGAGCGGGCGGCCATCCCGATACGCGACGACGGCGTTTTTAAGGTCCTCAATGCTGGTGGCCTGCCCGAGCGAGCGAATGGGAAAACGCTGGCCGTGGACTTCCACGGTACCCGCCGGCCCGATGGCGGTCGCGTTGCGGGCCGCGTTGGCGATGTCATGGAGCGCCAGGTTGTAATCGCGCAACGCGCTCGGAGTGACGATGACCTGGTCCTGGGCGACCCGTCCGCCGTAAACGACGACCTTGGCCACCCCGGGGACAGCCAGGAGCCGTGGCTTCAAGGTCCAGTCCGCGAACGTCCGCATCGTGATCGGATCGAAGGGGCCGGCCGAAGTCAGGCCGATGACTTCGATGGTGCTCGAGGCCGAGGTCAAGGGCGCCAGGACGGGCGGATTGACGACCGCGGGCAGGTCGCGAATGACCGTCGCAACGCGCTCGGCCACGACCTGACGATCACGGTAGACGTCTGTGTCGTCGGCGAAGATCGCCGTGATCCCGGAGACTCCGGGCATCGAAGTGGAGCGGAGGATCTTCAAGCCCGGAGTGCCGTTGATCGCGTTTTCGAGCCGGAACGTGACCAGCGCCTCGACTTCCTCCGCTGAGAGGCCAGGGGCCTCGGTCTCGACTCGCACCTGAGGCGGAGCGAACTCGGGAAAGACGTCCATCGGCGAGTGCGCCGCGACGTAAATGCCGGAGACGAGAAGGACCAGCGCGAGGACGAGAACGACAAAGCGATTTCGCAACGAGAAACCGACCAGGCGCGAGAGCATGTCAGTCCGACGCTTCGCCGGTTCGAATCTGGGACTTCAGGCGCTCCGATTCGACGAGCTGCGCGCCTTTGACGACGATGCGCTCCCCCGCGGTGAGTCCTTCGGTCACTTCAACCTGGCCGCCTGCCGAGGACCCGGTCTTGATCGCGCGCCTGTGGAACGTGTTCCCGCTCGCGACATAGACGTACGAGCCGTCCGCTTCGATGAGCACGGCGGAAGAAGGGATCGCGAGGCCCGGACCTGCCGGGCCGGAGATCGCGAACGTGGCGAGCATCTGCGAGCGCAGGCGTCCTCCGGGATCCTCGACGGCGATCCGGACCGTGAATTGCCGCGTCTCGGCATCCGCGGATCGGGAGATCTCGACGACCTTTCCGCCGAAGACCCGGCCGGAAAAGGCGGAGCTCCTGACTTCGACGGCCTTGCCGGCGGCGACTCTCGGAAGGTCAGACTCCGGCAACGCGGCAAGCCCCCAGATCCGCGAGAGCCGGGCGATCCCCTCGGCGCCTTCCTCCAGGCCCAGGTTCCTGCGCTTCGCGTCGGCCTGCTCTTCCGCGCTGCGCGCCTGATCGAGCGTGCTGCGAGCGGCGTCGACATCTTGCCGGGGGACGACTCCTTCCGACGAGAGCCGAGAAACTCGGGTGAAGTTGGCTTCCGCGAGGCGGAGCTTCGCGTCCGCGTTCTCCGCGTCAGACAGCGCGGTCTGCTCCTCAGCGGTCCAGGGCGTGGCCGAAAGCGTCCCGGTGAGGGTGAGGACGCGAGGAGCTCCGTTTGCCTCGGCCGCAGCCACCTCGATGCCCGCCGACCGGATAGCCTCTGGAGAAAGTGTGACCTGGTCCGTTGGCGTGGATCGCGGGGGTGCGGTGCGCCTTTCGTTCTGCTTCTCGCGGCACGAGCCGAGTGCTGCGATTAGGGCGGGCAGCGCGAGCCCCAACAGAACAACCTGAGAGCGACGAAGGACTCCTGGAAGGCGAGAGGAATGCGTCATGGCAGCAGCAGCAAACGGACGATGGCTTCACCGCGAACGACACCAACAGCGAGGCTGGCGAGGAGAACCGAACTCAGACCGAGGCGAAGGACCAGACCGGGTGAACGGTGGAGATTGTGCGAGATGGGATCAAGGAGGCGCCGAAGGCGCTGTGGCAGCTCGGCCTCAGTCGCGAGACTCGCGGTGAACCGCTCGTCATCTGTCTTCAGGCGCGTCGCGACAAGGATCGCTGAGGCGAGATCCGCGCCGTCGATGCCGCGCAAGCGAGCCTCTTCGTCGCGGGCAGCTTCCAGGGCGTGAAGCCATTGGTCGAGCCGACGGGTTGCCGGTCGGAGTGGCCACTGCAGGTCGGTGGCGAGATGCGCAAGGAATATGCGGAGCGGGTCTCGATGTCTTAAGTGGGCGGCTTCATGCCCGTAGACTGCCGCCTTCTGGGCCGGGTCCAGAAAGTCGTTGAGTTGTTCGTCAAGGATGATGCGCGGCCGCAGCAACCCGACTGTGCCGGCGATCGGCCGACCACCCCGTCTCTGGGCGACGAGACGCCGGGCGAGGGCTCGGATCGCAACCACGAGCGGAGGAACCGCGAGGACCGCGACCAGGGCAGGCACGGGCTCCGCTTGTTCCGGCTCCCTCAAAGCCCATCCTAGGAGCAAGCTCAGAAAAACCGCCGCAGGAAGAAACGGCAGCCATAGTCTCCGCCAGCATCGGCGTTCCCACCGCCAAGCGCATGCGCAAGGCGTCGGAGGACGCGTGAAGACTGTGGCCAGGCCGAGGAGAGGGGCGACCGTCGAGGCAATCAGAAACGCGAGGACGATCTCACGATCCATGACGCCGCCTCCGTCGCGATTCGATGACCGAGGAAAGTTGATCCAGCAGGTCGGGATCGATCGACTCCACAGCGTCGATGAGGTTTGCGATCGCCGGTCGAGGATCGGGACCCAGGACGCGATCGAGCGCCTTCTTCAGGGCCGCTCGTTGGACCGTCGCGCGCTTCGCCTTGGCGCGATAGACGAAGGAGCTGCCCGATCGTTTCCTGGAAACAAGCCCCTTGACGAGGAGGCGATCGAGGACTTTCGCGATGGTCGTGTAGACGAGCCCGTTGGGCTCTCCGACCATTCTGTAAATCTCGCGGCCGGTGGCATTGCCCAGCGTCCAAACCGCCGCGAGGACGGCGTGCTCAAGATCCCCACCGGGAAGAGAGGCTGGGGCCCGCATGAGGAGAAGCTACGACAGCCGTCGTAACGAGTCAAGCCTTGAGGCGTCCCTAGGAGCCCGTCCAGGTAATCGAAAACGAGAGAAAGTGAAAACTCTTTTTCGCCACAGTTGGCCCCTAACGCCCG
>JBBSGZ010000110.1:0-12706 GCA_038253555.1 Thermoanaerobaculia bacterium | reverse complement strand
GTCACCGTGGATGTCCACCACATCGTTGAACGCGGCGTCCGCCTTTGCGCCATCGAGCAGACCGTTGCAGAATTCCTCGTGATCGATCAACGAGTCGAGGATCACCACTCCCGCCTTCGCAACCCCCGCCGCGATACAAAAAGGCAGGTTCGACCCTTCGAACAGGATCACCGCGAATGTCGCACAGGCGTAGTCGAGCGGAACCTGGATCCCGGCGGCGATATAGGAGCCGAGCTTGTCATTGCCGATCCTTTCGGCACTCGCGGGTGTCGTGGAACAGGTCGTCCCCGCGACGGCGCCCGCATAGTCGGGTCCCTGAATCGCGCCGAGCGTTCGGAACTTCCCTGCGCCGCCCTTGTTCTCGTCCGTTCCGCTGGCCACGCCCTCAGCCATCCTCGTAAAGGCCCGACGGTCGATCATCCTGCTGACTTTGTTGGCCGTCGCATCCGAAAGACCGTTGACCTGTTGCCGGAGGTCGGAAATTGTCTCCCGCAGTCCGACGGCCCAGCTGCTCTGATCCGACTCTGGTACGCGCGCAGAGAGCGTGTCGATGAACTTCAGGTACTCGGTCCGAAACTGCTCCGGCGACGTCCAGCTTTGTGAGGGATTCAAGGACGGGTGCGCCGTTGACCCGACCGGACTCTGCCCCGCGATCAGGGACGGTGCCCGCGAACCGCCCACGATCGTCAGCGCCGCAATGACGTAAAGCCATCTCCGACTCATTGGTGGTCTCCCCCCAGGAAGGACAGAGTTGATAAACCAGCGCCAGATGCCCCGTCCAAGGAGGCATTCGCCCGGAAATTTTTTGATTCGATTTTCAAGATTTCGGAGGCAGTGGGGTGATTGATATCAGCAAAGCGTCTTCCTGTTCAAGAGATTGTTGGGGACAGGAAGCTTTATTCCGCGCCGCGATGGTGCGGGGGCGCCGTGACGCGAGAAGAGGCTCGAAGCGAACGCGGCGGGGTTGAGATTCTCCGCCGCACGGAAGTGGATCACGGATGACCGCCAGGCCGGCGTGCCTCGTCGAGCCGATGCCGGACTCCGTCGATCCAGCCGAAACACAGCGCCTCATCGATCGATTCGGGCCACGTGACGCTCGGCTTGCCGGTTCCCTTCTTGAGGGAGGAATGGGCCAGTCCAGAAATCCTGATTTCACGGCGCGCAGTTTCGGAGACCGGCTGGAGGATGTCCGCTTCTTTCTCTCGAGCGCCGAGATCCCTACAGAAGGTTGGCCTCTCTCGCCCGAAGTGCCGCGCCATCCCGCCGAGCGAGATGCCGGGCGGGGTTTCTCATCGGAATGAATCGTCGCGAGCGACCCCTCGACGGCGAGGAAATCAGCGAATCAGGTCTGCTCCCCCGGCGAACTCGGCAAGTCTGCGCAGGCGGAGGCTCGGGTCGCTCGCGAAATCGTGTCGCAGCCAGCCGAGGTGTCCGCCGCCGAAGATCGCCAGCACGCGCTCGTTCGTCGAGTCGGCGAGCTGCACGACATTGCTGTAGATGCGCATGTTGCGGCGGAACCAGTCTGCGACCAGGTCGGCGCCGGCCCAGTCGCCGGGCTCGCCGATGTGCGCCTGCCGGTAGTAGAAGCCCACGTCCCCGGCGACCTTGTCGTCCGCGTTCATGGAGAGGAGCGTCTCGAGGATGGTGTGGGAGGCGAGATATTCATTCTGCGCCTTCACCATGGCTCCGATATCGCTAGAGATCGCGTCGAACTCCTTTGCGCGGCCGCTTCCCTTCGCGTAGTTGATCAGGCGCTGATAGGGGAAGTCGCCGTCGGCGTCCACCGGGTAGACCGTCTTGTGGCCGAGCTGTCTGGCGAGGCGGAAGCCGATCTGCTCGACCTCGTTGCGCGTGAGCTCGTGCTTGCCGGCCAGGTAGTCAGAATAGGCCTTGGGAACGCGCTTGTCGTAGACGTCGGCTTCGACGGCGATTTTCGTGGGATGGAACTTCTCGAGCGCGGCGACGAGCTGGGCGATCTCGGCCTGGCGTTTCGGGGCGAGCACGTCGTCGGCCTGCGTGTTGAAGATGTCGTGTCCTGGATTGGCCATGTGGTAAACGCCGATCACCAGCACCTCCGCTCGGGGGGGAGCGGCGGGCTTCGCGCCGGGGGACGGCTGCGAGACGGCGGGAGTGACGGCACCGAGTGTCAGGGCGAAGATCGTAAAAAGTCTCTTGACGGTCATGAGGAGCTCTCCCTGTGTTCGCGGCCGCGGCGACGAAATGGGCAAGACGAGAGTCTGTCGAGCCCGGAGATGCCGAATTCCGGACGACGCCTTTTCATACGCGGCCAAAGGTCGAGAGGTTCGGACGGAACGGGGTCAGCCCAGAAATCCTCCGCTTTCCCCGAGGCCGGAGAGGAGAGGCTTGCCCGATTCCGCGCCGAAGATCCCGCCCCGTTAAAACCCGGAACGGGCGAAAAGCCTCCGCGCCAAGCCACCCCTCCATCTGAAATCAGGCGAATCAGGACTAAGCCTCAGATCTGAAAACTCTTTGGATCCAATGGTTTAACGACTCAGATATTCGCGTCGGCAGCTCGGGAAAATAAATAAAAAAAAGCTTGCGTTAGTTTTAGTGTTGTAGTCAACTACATCACCAGATGTCTACAGAGTCTCTTCAGATGAGCCTCCCCGTCGATCCGAGGAGTGGGTCGATCCGGGCGATCGCCCACGCCTCTCTCGGGACGGCCTCCTGGATTTTCGATGGCGCGTGAGTGGAATGACAGCCAGCCGATTTATCGCCAGCTGCGCGACCGTGTCGTCGCCATGATCCTCGACGGCGTGCTTCAGGAAGGGGATCCGTTGCCGTCCGTGCGCACCGTCGCGGCCGAATACCGGGTCAATCCGCTCACGGTCCTGAAGGGCTATCAACAATTGGTCGACGAACTGCTCGTCGAGAGCCGGCGCGGCCGCGGCATGTTCATCAACGCCGGCGCGCGCGAGCTGCTGCTGCGGGCGGAACGCCAGAAGTTCCTCGAAGAACAATGGCCCAGGGTCCACGCGGCCATCCAGCGCCTCGGTCTCACTCCGGAAGAGCTGCTGAGTGCAGCCGCCGCTGCCGCAACCCCGCAAACCCCGCCGTCCGCTCCTACTGCGCCGTCTTCGACTACCGAGGAGAAGCCCTAGCCATGCCCGTCATAGAAGCGCGCGGACTCCGCAAGACCTTCGGCACGACTGTCGCTTTGGACGGCATCGACCTTCGCGTCGAAGAAGGCCGCATCCTCGGCATCGTCGGCCCCAACGGCGCGGGCAAGAGCACCGCGCTCCACGCGATTCTCGGCCTCACCCCGTTTCAGGGAGAGCTGAAGGTGCTCGGGCGCGACCCCTGGACCAATCGGGAGCAACTCATGCGCGACGTCTCCTTCATCGCCGATGTCGCCGTGCTTCCGCGCTGGATGCGGGTTTCGCAGGCGCTCGCCTACGTCGGCGGGGTGCATCCGCGATTCGATCGCGCGAAGGCGGAGGCGTTTCTCGCGAAGACCGCCATCCGGCGCGGCAGCAAGGTCCGGGAATTGTCGAAGGGCATGGTGACCCAGCTCCACCTCGCTCTGGTCATGGCCGTCGACGCGAGGCTGCTCGTACTGGACGAGCCGACGCTCGGCCTGGACATCCTGGTCCGCAAGCAGTTCTACGACTCGCTGCTCACCGACTACTTCGACCGCACCCGCACGATCGTCGTGACGACGCATCAGATCGACGAGATCCAGGATGTCTTAACCGATTTCGTGTTCGTCAACCGCGGCCGCATCGTCCTCGAGTGCAGCATGGAGACATTCGAGTCGCGGTACCTGGAAGTGATGGTGAACCCCGAGCACGCCGCTGCGGCCCGGGCGCTCGGTCCGATCCACGAGCGCCCCGTGTTCGGCCGAAGCCTCCTGCTGTTCGACCACGCCGACCGCCAGCAGCTCGCCGCCCTGGGCGACGTACGCACGCCGAGCATCGCCGATCTGTTCGTCGCCGTGATGGGCCACGAGGCCGGTCACGCCAAAGGAGCGGCCGCATGAATACGCCCTCGAACGCGGGGACCGATTCCCTGGACCCGAAGCCTGCCGCGCCAAACCTGGCGGAGACCCGCCCGCTGCTCTGGTCGATCCGTCGCGAACTGTGGGAGAACCGTTCGCTCACCGTCGTGCCGCTGGCCGTGGCCGGGTTCGTCCTGTTCATCCTTCTGATGACCGCGTTCGGTTTGCCGCGCAGGATGCGGTCGCTCCCGGCCCTCGATCCCGCAGCGCAGCACATCCTCGTCGTCAGGCCCTTCAGCATGGCCGCGAGCGTGATCATGATGACCACGATTCTCGTGGGGATCTTCTTTTCGCTCGACGCGCTGTACGGCGAGCGCCGCGACCGCAGCATCCTGTTCTGGAAGTCGCTCCCGGTGTCGGATTCGACAACCGTGCTCTCGAAGGCGGCCATCCCGCTCGTTGCGCTGCCGCTGTTCGGCTTCGTGCTCAGCGTCGTGACGCAGGCCGTCGTCCTTTTTTGGAGCACCGCCGTCCTCGTCGGAAGTGGCGTGAGCCCCGCCACGCTGTGGTCCGAATTTCGGTTCTTCCAGATGTCGCTCACGATGCTCTACGGGATCGTCGTATTTACCCTCTGGCATGCCCCGCTCTACGCCTGGTTGCTGCTGGTTTCGGGCTGGGCACGGCGCACGCCGGCACTCTGGGCCGCGTTGCCATTCCTAGCGATCGCGGTCGTCGAGAAGGCCGCCTTCAACACGGCGCATTCGCTCAAGTACCTCTTCACGGGCGCCATGTCGCGCGCGTTCGACGTCTTGCCGGGCAGGCATTTCCAGATCCTCGATCGCCTCGCGCAACTGGATCCGCTGAAGTTCCTCGGCTCGCCCGGTCTGTGGATCGGGCTGCTTCTGACGGCCGCCCTCCTCGCGGCGGCCGCGCGAATGCGCCGCAATCGGGAACCGCTCTGATCCGCCCTGAAAAACGAAAACCCTTCCGTAAGACACATGCGCCTCCCGCTCGTCCTCTTCGCGGCGCTCGTCGCCCTCTCCCTCCTCGGTCAGGCAACGCTGACCGAGCAGGGCCGCGCCGCGATCGGCCGCGGCACGAGCGACGACACCATCGGGGTTCTCGAGAGGGCGGTCGCGCAGACACCGAAGAGCGCCGAGGCGCATTTCCACCTGGCCACCGCCTACGCCGCCGCGGCGCAGAAGAGGGGCATCTTCGGCGCCGCCGGTTTCGTGTCGAAAGTCAAGGCGGAGCTCGAGAACGCGATCGCTCTCAATCCCAGGTATGTCGAGGCGCGGTTTGCCCTCGTCGAGGGCTATGCCTGCGCGCCCGGCATCCTGGGCGGCTCGTACCCCAAAGCCTTCGAGCAGGCGGTGGAGATCAAGGCGATCGATCCGATCGTCGGCCACCGCGCCTTCGCGTTCCTCTATGCGCAGCAGAAAAAGCTCGACCTCGCGAAGAAGGAATACGCGGACGCCCTCCGCGAGGAGCCCGACTCCCCGAAGGCGCACAGCTATTTCGGGCAGTACCTCGCGGCGTTCGAAAAAGACTACCCCGCCGCGCTGAGCGAGCTTGAAACGGCGCTGAAGCTCGATCCGGGCTACATGCCGGCCTTCTATCACCTCGGGCGCGTCGCCTCGCTGGCGAACACGGACCTGGCGCGCGGCGAGGAGGCCCTGACGCGATACGTCGCCTACGCGCCGAAGGAGAACGAGCCGACACTCGCCAGCGCGCACTACTACCTCGGGACCATTTTCGAGAAGCAGGGCAGGAAGGAGGAGGCGACGCGCGGCTACCAGGCGGCGCTCGACCTCAACCCGTGTCTGAGGTCGGCGTCTGGGCCTTGAAGCGCGTGTCGTGAGGATCGACGCGCAACGCAATCACCAGTAGATCAACTTTGGTCAAAGGAGAAATAAAATGCGAATCTTGGCCTGTGTCACCGGGGCCGCGCGAACAGTTCTGCGGCCGCTTCTGATCTGCCTCTTCCTGCCAGCCGCCGTCGGCCTGGCGCAGGCGCAGGAAATCCCGGCCGCGCCGCCGAGAGGCGCCTTCGTGCTGCCCAAAGAGAATGCGGTTCCTGCCTGGCACAAATACATGTATCTGCAGCTCCGGAACATCGTGCTTCGATCCGCCGAGAAGATGCCCGAGGAGAACTACAGCTTCAAGCCGACGGACTCGATCCGCAGCTACGGCCAGGTCCTGGGACACATTGCCGACGCCCAGTACGCGTTCTGCTCCGTCGCGCTCGGCGAGAAGAACCCCGGGCTCAAAATCGAGCAGACCAAAACGTCGAAGGCGGACCTGACGGCGGCGCTAAAAGATGCCTTTGCCTACTGCGACAAGGCGTATGACGGCATGACGGACGCGTCCGGCGCTCAAACTGTGAAGCTCTTCGGAACCGAAGCACCGAGGCTCGGCGTGCTGATAGTCAACACCACGCATACGACGGAGCACTACGGCAATCTCGTCACGTACATGCGGATGAAGAACATCGTTCCGCCAACCAGCGAGCAGGGATCCATGGCACGGCCGAAACAATAGTCATCTCCGGTGGGCCGGCCGGCCCGCCGGCCGGCCCGAATGTTGGCCCGACGCCCTTGTGACCGGCATTTCGGGGGAGTACGGCGCATTGCCTTCAGGAGCGAACAGACGGCGCCCGCGGCCATGCCGGGGGGACCGAGGAGGAAATATGGAAGCCACGAGCAGCGATCCTCTGGTGGGGGGCGCGGAGGCGAACCGGGTCTGGGGCAGCATCCTTTCTCAGTCCGCCACTGGCGAGCTGATTGGAATGATGAACTTCGCGAGCCTCGTCGATCTCTACGAAGACGCGGACGACAAGATCGAGGCCCTCGAGCACGCGGCGAGAGAAAAAGCGCATGCCCGTTCCTTTCAACGCCTCGGCAAGGAGATGGGCCTCTGCGTCACGATGAATGTGAACGCGCCCTACTGGAAGAGGATCCGCTCCGCTTTCGTCAAGAGCGCGGGGCGCGGCGATTTCACGGCGTGCCTGATCATTCAGGAGCTGATGCTCGAGTCCTTCGCGGTCTCGATGTATCGGGCGGTGGCGCGCGTGGCCCCGGGCAAGCTCGGCAGGGCCTACAGGACGATCGCCGCGGAGGAGACGGACCATCTGGAACACGCGATCACGCTTCTCCAGGAGATTTTCCGGCGTGACCCGGTCGGCCTCCAGCAGAAAGTCGCCAGCGTGCATGAGGACGTCATGTCCGTCCTCGCGGAGATGGTGGCCCGGGAGGACATCCGCGGCGACTGCGAGCTGTGCGGGAAGACCTGCATCAAGCCCTCGCTGCCGCAGGTCAGCCTCGACATCGTTGAGCTCCGCGGCGGGGCGCTGAATCTTTACCTGAAGTCTCTCGACCGGGTCGGCCTTCCGGGAGACGAGACCCTCCAGTGGATCACGCGGCTGCCGGTGTGAGCGCCGCCGTTCCCCTCGGGCGCCCCGTCCCGGCGACGGCGCGGTTCGCGCTCATCGGGCATCTCGACAGCTGGGAAAAAACCGCCGCCGTGGTCCAGACGCTGAGGGGCGGTGCCGGCCGTCCCATTTCGGTGCGCGACGTTCGCGAGATCGTTCCGTTTCTGCCTCCTCGGACCGTCTGCCGCGTCACGGTGTTTTCGACGGACGGATCGTCGGCTCACGGCGTCTATGTGGACGCGTTTCTGTCGCCGGAACAACTCTGCGCCGGATCCGTGCGTCAGAAAATCCAGCGGATCCGGGAAGCGGCAAGCTGCGCGCATCGGGAGGGAGCGACCGTCGCCGCGCTCGGCGGCTTCAGCTCGATCGTTCTGGAGGGAAAGGTCGACCTTCTGCCGTTCGATGACCACGTTGCGTTCACGACGGGGAACACTCTGACGGTCGCGTACATCGTGAAGGCGGTCGAGCGGGCGGCGTCGCTCGCCGGACGGCGGCTCGACTCGCAGACCGTCCTGATTCTCGGCGCGACCGGGGACGTGGGCTCCGGGTGCGTCCGCTACTTTCTGGGGCGAGCCGGGCGCCTTCTCCTCTGCGCGCGCAACCCGCACCGCCTGCGCAGGCTTCACCGCTCGCTCGCGTCGGAAGCCACGAGCGTCGCGATTTCGACCGACGCGGACGGGTTTCTGCCGGAGGCGGACGTCGTGATCGCCGCGGCGAGCCTGGCCGAGCCTGGCTTCTCTCTTCGGTCCGTCCGCCCGGACGCGATCGTCTGCGATGCCGGCTACCCGAAGAACATCCTCTCGGACGGGGCGGCCGGTCCGCTCGTCTTCTTCGGGGGGATGGGGCAGGTCCTCGGAGGACTCGAGCTCGTTCCGAACCTGATGTCAGTTCTCGCGCCGCATCCCGCCCCGAACGTCGTTCAGGGTTGCCTGCTCGAGGGGATGCTCCTCGCGCTCGAGGGACGCTCCGAGTCCTACTCGCGCGGGCGCGGCCACATCGAGCCGGCGCAGGTCGACGAGATCTGGGCTCTGGCGAAGAAGCACGGATTCGCTCTTGCGCCGTTCTTCAACGCCGAGGGGCCCTGCGAGGACCGCATCGCCGCGCTCGCACGGGGGCGTTCGACCGCAGGAGGCCGATATGAGGAAGCCAGATGACCTCGTTCATCGCACTCTCGACCCGATGCTGCTGAAGATCCTGGCGCTGCCCCCTGCATGGCTGGGCCATTAGCCTTCGGCTGAGGTCTGTCTCCGGCGACGTCCAGCAGGTGCGAACTCTCGCAGTCGGCTGTTGCGGATTTGTGCCCGCCGTCGCGCAGCCGAGCAATGCCCCGACCGGGCCATGCGGCCAGCCGGTGGTCTTTCGAAACGTCACCGGATCCTGGCGATCCGTCCCTGTGTCGGAAATCTCTCGAACTGCCGAGGATCGTGGCCGGGGACCACGCGGTCGGCGGAACCGGCAAGCTCGATCATGCGCGCCTGATTTCGGATGTTGGCGGCCCGATCGGCTTCGCTGAAGGTGGCGCTGGCCCTGTGCTCGGCGAGATTCCGGTAGAGATAGCAGTTGTCGGAGGCGAGAACGAAGGGCCGACCCCCCTCGACTCGAATGTACTGCGAAGCGAAAGTGTGGCGCGCGCCGGTATAGGCACGGATACCGGGGAGGATCTCCACGTTGTCGCCGTCGACTAAGCGCAGGCGGCCTTCGGTGTTGCGCTGCACGAGGGCTTTGACGTCATCGGGATCGATGCCGCCGTGCCGTCCGCCCGGCTGCCAGGCGTCTCCGGTGTAATAGACAAACTCCTGCTTCTGAATCCAGACCGTCGCTTTCGGGAAGAGGTCGATGCCGCCCATGTGATCCCAGTGGGCATGGCTGATGACGATGTCGGTCACCTCCTCGGGCTGGATGCCCGCCAGCTTCACGGCTTCGTCGGGGCGCAGGTAGTCGGCGGTGGGAAACTCCTTGAGCCAGACCTCGCGATGAAAGCCGCTGTCAAACAGGATGTTGCGGCCTCTGCCGCGGATCAACCAGACGACCATGGCGATGTCGGTCTTTTCGTCCGTTGGCGCTCCCATGACCAGGGATGCCACGGGGAAGCCCGCGATCGTCCCGTAGCGAATGGCGTGAATGGAGTCATCGGCCGGCTCGGGGGCGGCGGCGCCCGGAAAAGCGGCGAGCAGGAAGAGGAGCAGGAGCGATACGGACTGTCTCACAGCAGGAATTTGCGCACGCCTCGGGATTCAGTCCGTTGCGTCCTCAAGTCTCTACTCCCAGACTGAGATCGTTCGATCGTGGATCGCGACGACGACCGGGTGGGCGGCCTGATGGAAACCGACGGCGTTCAAGGTCGAGATGCCGAGAGGAATGGTCGTCACTTCGCGCGAGGAAAGGTCCCAGATCCTCGCCTCTGTCTCCGCGGTCGACGGATTTATGGAGACACCCGTGGCCGCGAGCCGTTTGCCGTCCGCCGAGAATCGGACCGCGCTCACGGGGACGGAATATCGCCCCGGGACACCGATCGACGCGCCGGATTTCGCATTCCAGAGCGTCACGCGGCCGTCCACGGATCCGGCCGCGAGGAGGCGGCCGTCGGGCGAGAAGTCGAGCGCGAAGCAGGACATGTCGAGGTCGAGGACGTGCTGGAGGGCGCCGGTTCTGACTTCGAAGAGATAGACATTGGTGTCGGATCCGGCTGCGGCGACTCGATCGCCGGCCAGGGCGACGGCGACGGCCTGCATCTCTCCCGGTCCTCCGCGAAGCGTCCGGAAAAGCGTGCCGTCGCCCTTCCAGAGCTTCACGGTGCCGTCGTCGCTTGCCGTTGCGAAAACCGAGGCGTCTCGCGAAGAAGCGACCGCCCCGATCGGGCGCGCGTGCGCATCCCAGCGGAGGAGCCTCTGGCCGGAAGTCGCGTCGAACACCGCGACCGAGCCACCGGTAACGGCCACAATCCGACGCTCGCCCGCGTAGAAGAGGCCGCCGGCCGGCGAGTCGCCTCCGGTCCAGGAGCGAAACGGCTTGCCCGAGAGCGACCAGACCTGAATCTTCCCGTTCTTGAGCACCGCGGCCATCTCGGTTCCCGCGGGCGACAGGGCAAAGGCCGACGGCGGTGCCTCGGTTTCGAAGGACCGGGTGGGCGGCACGTCAGGCGGTTTCGAGAACGAGCTCGAATGTCACGAGGGCCCGCGGCGCCCCTGGACCTCCGTCGAGCGTCACCGGGCGGATCAGCTCGCGGCTCTGCACTAGCCGGTCCTTGACGTAGTTCTTGTCCGGGTTGCCTTCGAAGGCCGGATCGGTCGCGAAGTACAGCTGCGTGACGAGCGGCCGATGTCCTGGCGCCGAGACCATGAAGTGAATGTGCTGTGCCACGCGGTCCGGATAGTGGCCCGGAAGGACACTCTCGAACGAGTAGGCCCCCTTTTCCGCGGCGGAGAGCTGTCCCCGGTACATGTAACCCTGGTTGTCATAGACACCCGCGTGGCTGGCGTGCCAGATCTCGATCAATGCGCCCGGCAGGACGGCCCCTCTCGTGTCGAAGACCTGGCCGGACACCGCGAGAGGGAGCCCCGGAGCTCCCGCGGGTGCGAGGTGCGTTGAACGTGGGGAGCGTTTCTTGTAGAAGGGCCCGAGCTCGTTGACCGGCGTCGGCTTCTTTGGCGCGAGAGCGCCCTCCTCGAAGAACGGCGCAAGTTCAAACGCCCTGAGCGGAGGCGCCAGGAGAAGCAGCCCGGCGGCGGCGCATTTTTCGAGCAGGTCGCGGCGGGACAGGGCAAAAGCCATGGAGACCTCCTCGACGCGCAGAAGGGTTCGCTCGACTGGCGTCAGCGTACTCTCCGGCGAAGCCCGACGTCAATTTCCCGCAAAGGTGGGCATCGTCCCCTTGCATTTTTTGGTCGCAGTTCTACAAGCTTCTGTCGGAACGCGTGCGGCAGACGTCCGGGGTTCAGAGGACGGCCTTCACGCAGAACCCGCCTCTCGGCCTGGGCGACTTCGGCCGTGTCGCGTTTGTGCCGGAGGGTTTTCAGATGCCGCGCGGGCGCGAAAGCTTCACGTCGATGATGGACACCATCGACGACGGGTTTTTCCAGACCATGAGTGTGCCGATCCTGCGCGGCCGCGGCTTCCTGCCGTCGGACATGGCAGGCGCCCCTCGTGTCGCCGTCGTCAACGACCATTTCGCCAATCACTACTGGCCGGGCGCGCCGACCGTGCTCGGCAAACGCTTCCGGCTCGGAAGCGCCTCGGGCGAACCGGTCGAGATCGTCGGCGTCGCCCAGACCATCAAGTACGGCGACAGCTTCGGAAGGGCCTCGGATTTCGTGTACCTGCCGGTCGTTCAGAATCCCGTCCCCCGACTCGCCATGCTGGGTGCGGACGAGCGGCGATCCGCTGCAACTGGTCAAGCCGGTGAAGGATGTCGTCCGGACGCTCGATCCGAACATGCCAATGCTCGAGACCAGGACCTACGAGGACCTCTACCGGTACGCGATCGTGGACGGGCCGGGAGTGGCGGTTCGGCTCGTCGGCACCCTGGGGGCGGTGGGACTCGTGCTCGCCATCGCGGGCCTGTATGGATTGGTCGCCTACAACGTCGCCCGCAGGACGCGCGAGATCGGCATCCGCATGGCGGTCGGCGCGGCGCCGCTCGACGTGCTGCGGCTTGTCATGGGCAAGGGCCTGATGCTCGTGAGCTTCGGGACGGTGATCGGGTTCGCGCTGGGAGTTGCGCTCGAGCACCTCTTGAATTCGATGCTGTTCAACGCCGGCGGCTTCGCCTGGACGGTGTACGTGATCGTTGTGCCGGCGATGGTCCTGGTCACCATGCTCGCGGCCTACGTTCCCGCGCGCAAGGCATCCCGGATCGCTCCCACGGTCGCGCTGCGATATGAGTAGCAACCGGAAACGGGGAGGTTATGGCCAGAATACGCAAGAGACAGCCTGAGACCGGGAGGGCCGCTACCCGGACCAGAACACCGATCTCGGCCGAATCGCTGAAGCGAGCGACGGCCGATCTCCAGGACGCAATACTCCAGCGCGATTCGCTCGAGGTGATCGCCAGAGAGCTCGCTCGAGGTTCCGCCGACTCAGACGGCCGCGCCGCTCGGAATCTGCTCGCCAGATCGCTGACGCTCCGGGATCAGAAGGCCAGCCCGCTCTTCACGCGCGGCGGAAGCGTCGAACAAATCGTCAAAGAGGTGGAGACGCGCCGGCTTCCGCGCGTGTACGTGCCGGATGCGCCCGGAAGCCCCGCGCCGGCCATCAACCGTTACGGCCTCGAGTGGGTCTCGCCCGATCCGGCGGTAACGCCGGGAATCGGACCGGTGCTG
>JBBSGZ010000109.1:0-12723 GCA_038253555.1 Thermoanaerobaculia bacterium | reverse complement strand
TCGACGTCCCGACACCTCCGATCTACGGCCTGACCTCCGAAGAGGTGAGGGCGCGGAGCGTGTAAGCCGTCGCCAACCGTCGCCTTCGCTCCCCGCGGGACCTTCGGTCGCCTGCGGGCGAACCCACCCCCGGGCGGCGCCCCGCGCGGCCCCCGGCCCCCCCCCCCACCGCCGGGCGGCTCGCCTGTTGGCTCGACCGCCCGGCTGGTCCCTTCGTTCGCTGCGGCTCCCGCCCCGAAAGGCTCCTCCCTCCCTCTGGTCGGGAGACTCCTCTCGGGGCGAGCGTAGCCACCATCGAGGTTGAAGCGCAGCTCTGCCCCCTCGCCCCGCGCTCGGGGAGAGGGTTGGGGTGAGGGGACCCGCAGGCAGGCGGTGCGCATTCGCCGAACTGCGGGTTCGTGCCACCTCTGAGGGAGAGGTTTGGCGTGAGGGGTAGTCCTCTTTCCCATCCATATAATTCCGGCCCACTCACGGGCTTGTCTGCGCGCCCGGGCGGCGCGAGAAGGAAGGTACTGCCATGCGACTCCGCGCTCTCTTTTGCGCTCTGCTGCTGACGGCCGGGTGCCTCGCGCCTCGGGCGCTCGCCGCCGCCCCGGCGCCGCCGGCGGCCGCGCCGGGGATCGACATCCACGACACCCGGCTGCTGTCGGAGCCCGCCATCAGCGCCGAACGGATCGCGTTCATCTACGCGGGCGACCTCTGGGTCTGCGATCGGGACGGCCGCAACGTCCGGCGGCTGACGTCCGACATCGGAGCGGAATCGAGTCCCGCGTTTTCCCCCGACGGCCGGTCGGTCGCCTTCTCCGCCCAGTACGAGGGAAATACCGACGTGTACGTGGCCTCCGTCGACGGCGGCGTCCCGCGCCGGCTGCCCTGGCATCCCGGCGCCGACATCGTCCAGGGGTTCACGCCGGATGGCGCGGCGGTGCTCTTCACCTCGCCGCGCGCCGTCCACACGACGCGCTACCGGCAGCTCTTCACGGTGCCAGTGGGCGGAGGCAACGACACGGCCCTTCCGATTCCCAACGCAGACCGCGCCGCGTATTCGCCGGACGGGCGGCGGATCGCCTACAACCCGCTCGGACCGGCGTACAAACAGTGGAAGCGATACCGGGGCGGCCAGGTCTCGCGCGTCTGGATCTACGACGTGGAGACCCATGCGGTCGAGAAGGTCCCTCAGCCGAAGGGGCGCTCGAACGATGCCGCCCCGATGTGGGTGGGCGAAATACTTTACTTCCTGTCGGACCGCGACGGAGAGTTCAACCTCTACTCGTGGGACCCGCGCGGGAAGACCGTCTCGCGGCTGACGACGCACTCGGATTTTCCGGTCGTCAACGCTTCGGCCGGAGGCGGCGCCATCGTGTACGAGCAGGCGGGCTACATCCACGTCTACGACCCGAAGGCGCGAGGCTCTGTCCGCGTGCCGATCGGCGCCGCGTCGGATCTCCAGGAGACCCGGCCTCGGTTCGTCAAGGGAGCCAAATACGTCCGTTCGACCTCTCTCTCGCCTTCGGGAGCGCGAGTCGCGGTCGAGTTTCGGGGCGAAATCCTCTCGGTGCCCGCCGACAAAGGGGACGTGCGGAATCTGACGAACACGACCGGCGCGCACGAGCGTTCGCCGATCTGGTCGCCGGACGGCCGCCGGATCGCCTATTCCTCGGATGAGTCGGGGGATTACGAGCTGTGCGTGCGCAGCCAGGACGGTAAGGGGCAGCCCTCCCGCTTCAAGCTCCCGGGCGCCGGTTACTACGACCGTCCGGTCTGGGCCCCGGACAGCCGAAAGATCGCGTTCACAGACAACTCCTGGAGCGTTTACTGGATCGACCTCGGCACCGGCGCGGTGAAGAAAGTGGGCTCCGAATATCTCTACGGTCCGAACAAGACGGTCCGGCCCGCGTGGTCGCCCGACTCGCGGTGGATCGTGTACACGCTCGCCAACCGCACCTACATCCAGACGGTGTACGCCTACTCCCTCGAGCAGGACAAGGCGTTTCCCGTCACAGACGGACTTTCGGACGTGTCCGAGCCCGTTTTTGACCGCAGCGGCAAGTACCTCTACTTCCTCGCGTCGACGAACGCCGGCCCGGTGCGCAACTGGTTCTCGATGGAGAACGAAGACATTCGCGTCACGCGCTCCATCTACATGGCCGTCCTGCGGAAAGACCTGCCGTCGCCGCTGGTCAAGGAAAGCGACGAGGAGAAGCTGACTCCGGAAGAGAGGCGCGACAAAGAGCAGAAGGGGAGGGAGGACAACAAGAAGGGTGTGACGGCGGAGGGGGAGGATAAGCCCGAGGCCGCTTCCTCCTCCTTGCCGTCGGAAAAGGCGGGAGAGGAAAAGCCCCGCACG
The DNA here is from genome assembly GCA_038253555.1 of Thermoanaerobaculia bacterium. Taxonomy (GTDB): domain Bacteria; phylum Acidobacteriota; class Thermoanaerobaculia; order UBA5066; family Gp7-AA6; genus JALYUA01. The sequence goes on along the minus strand of JBBSGZ010000109.1, from coordinate 10,376 downwards.
CCGCCGCCTGTCGAACGGGTGACGATCGACCGGGACGGCCTCGCGTTCCGCATCCTCGACCTCCCCGTCCCCGCGGCCGAGCTCTCGAATCTGCAGGCCGGCCCCGCCGGACAGATCTTCTATTTGCGGGAAGTGGACGGCAAAAAGGCGCTCCAGCGGTTCGACCTGAAAGACCGCAAGACGGAGACTCTGTTGACGGAGGCCGACGGATTCGACGTGTCGGCGGACGGCAAAAAGATTTTGTATCGCGTCAAGGAAGTGTGGGCCATCGCCGCGTCTTCGACGAAGAAGATCGACACGTCCGAAGGAAAGATCAAGATGGATGCGCTCGAAGTGCGGATCGACCCGCGCGCGGAGTGGCCGCAGATCTTTTACGAGGCGTGGCGAATCAACCGGGACTACTTTTACGACCCGAAGATGCACGGTGTCGACTGGAAGGCGATGCGGGAGAAGTACGCGGTATTTCTCCCCCATGTGGTGGTGCGAGACGACCTGAACCGCGTCATCCAGTGGATGTGCAGCGAGCTGTCGGTGGGACATCACCGGGGCGGCGGGGGCGACCACTTCTTAGAGCCGACTGCCGTGCCGGGCGGGCTTCTCGGCGCGGACTACGCCCTCGAAAACGGCCGATACCGGTTTAAGAAAGTTTACGGAGGGCTGAACTGGAACCCGGAGCTGCGGGCGCCCCTGACCGAGCCCGGCGTCAACGTCCGTGCGGGGGAGTACCTGATCGCGGTCGGAGGGCGCGACGTGAAGCCCCCGGCGAACCTCTACAGTTTCTTCGAAAACACGTCCGGCAAGCTGACGGAGATCACGGTGGCTTCGAACCCCGACGGCTCGGGAGCCCGCACGGTCACGGTGGTCCCCGTTGCGACGGAGGCGGCGCTGCGAAACCGGGATTGGGTCGAGGGGAACATCCGCAAAGTAGACGCAGCAACCGGGGGACGCGTGGCCTACGTGTACGTGCCGAACACGGGCAGCCTCGGCCACACTTATTTCAAGCGCTATTTCTTTCCGCAGGCGTACAAGGACGCCGTGATCCTGGATGAGCGCTACAACGGGGGCGGGAGCGTCGCCGACTATTATGTCGACCTTCTGCAGAAGCCACTGATCGCTTATTGGGCCATGCGCTACGGCGCCGACATGAAGACTCCGAGCGCGTCGATCCAGGGGCCGAAGGCGATGATCATCGACGAGAATGCGGGGTCCGGCGGCGACCTCCTTCCCTGGATGTGGCGGAAGTTCAACGTCGGAACGCTGATCGGACAGCCAACGTGGGGAGGGCTCGTCGGGGTCCTCGGGTTCCCGGTCCTGATGGACGGCGGCACGATCACGGCCCCGAACCTGGCCATCTGGGACGCGGAGAAAGGATGGATCGTCGAGAACGAGGGCGTGGCTCCGGACATCGAGGTCGAGCAGACTCCGGCGGACGTCATCGCAGGCCGCGACCCTCAGCTCGAGAAAGCGATCTCCGTCGTGATGGAGGAGTTGAAGAAGCATCCGGCGCCCCCCGCCGTCCGGCCGCCGTACCCGATCAAAACGCGGGCCGGAGCGTGAGCGCCCGGGACTCCGCCCCAGGGGGCGATGCCCTGGCCGGCTATCTCCCGGACGCTCTGCGGCGCCTGCGCGGCCACAAAAAACTCGTGGAGCGAGCGCTCGAGCAGGTCGGCGACGTGGATTTTTTTCGCGGCCTGGACCCCGAGTCGAACTCGATTGCGATCGTCCTGAAGCACCTGTGCGGGAACATGCACTCCCGCTTCACGGACTTCTTGACGTCGGACGGAGACAAGGACGACCGGCAGCGGGACCGCGAGTTTCTGCACGAGGGGGAGACCCGCGAGGCCCTCATGGCGCGCTGGGAAGCCGCCTGGGCTCTCACATTCTCGACCCTCGAGCCTCTGACCCTGGAAGATCTGGGGAAGAGGATTACGATCAACTCGGAGCCTCACACGGTGCTGGGCGCGATCAACCGGCATCTCGCGCATTTCGCGTATCACGCGGGGCAGATCGTATTTCTCGCAAAGCATTTCGCGGGACCCCGGTGGCGTTCGATTTCCATCGCCCGCGGGGATTCGGAACCCTGGAGAGAGTCGATGCGGCGAAAACACGGGCAGTCGACCTGAGAACGCTCCTCGAGCGTACGACGTTCCTGCTCGGCTTCCTGGCCGGCGGCATCTGGTTTTTTTTATGTTCCGCGGCCGGGCTCGTCGCGCTTCTCGTCACCCACGGCAGCCGGAATAACGTCTTTTTGTTCGCGCGCTTCTTCTGCGGCGGGATCGTTCGCCTGATGGGGTGGAGGATCGACGTGGACGCCGCGCGGCTTTCCGCCTCGCGCCCGTGCGTCTTCGTCTCCAACCACCAGAGCATCATGGATCTGCTGGTCTACGGATCGATCGTGCCTCGCATGACGGTCGCCGTCGGCAAGCGGGAGATTTCGAAGATCCCGCTCTTCGGCTGGTTCTTTCGCGCGTCCGGCAACCTCGTCATCGAGCGTGGCAACTCGGATGCGGCGCGGCAGATGCTCGCCGCCGCGGCTCGGAGGCTGAAGGGCGAAGGCGTCTCGGTCTGGTTCATGCCGGAAGGCACGCGGAACACGGGCCCGACGCTGCTCCCGTTCAAGACCGGCGCCTTCCGTCTCGCGGCGGCGGCAGGCGTTCCGGTCGTGCCGGTCGTCGCCGCGCCTCTCCGCGCGATCGTGGACACCGCCCGTTTCGTGGCGCGCCCCGGGCGCCTTCCGATTCGGGTCCTCGATCCCGTGGTGGTCGGAGAAGGGGAGGGGGCCATCGCCGCCGCCGCTGGCGGAGTGCGGGACGCGATGCAGCGGGAGCTCGACAGAATCACCTCGCGCTGATCGGGAGAGAAAGAGACCTGATTGACTCGCAGGACGTCCTCGGAGACCTGCTGGATCCGTTGGGAAATTTCCCATCCGTGAATGGGTACGGCGAAAAGGTTTTCAGGATCGAAGCGTCCAGGGTGACTGAAGAAGGTCAATCTTCGAATGCGACACAGAGTCCCGTCGGTGTTCGCCAGGAATCTCGCCGCTCTTCTGTCGAATGTCGAGCGGGAGTACGGACCAGCGGGAGAGGTTTTCACCGTGTTCGCTTCCCGGCGGGATGGGTCCCGGTTCGGGCCTACACCCTGGAAACACGACGCCGAGGGAAAAATCGTCGGGGAATCGACTTCGGGAGGTGGAGGTGTCTCCCGCGTCTTGACCGCGAGACGCCCCGCGCCGAAGCTCGGCGGAGTGACAGACTCCGATGGGATGACGCGCCGTGCCTCGAAGACCCCCTTCATCTCCCTGCTCGTCATCGAGTTTCTGATTCTCTTCTTCGCTCTGGAGCACTATTTTGCTCACAGGCGATGGCGCGTGAAGACGCTGACGGACGTCACCAGCGGGCGGATCGTCCGGGTCCCCGTCGAAATCAGCGTGTCCGTTTTGAGAGCCATGCCTCGGCCGGCCGCGCCGCTTCCCGAGGAGACGCGCGTCTCTCCCTGGGAAACCAACCTTTACCGGGTTCACGCGCGGCTCGTGGAAGTGCACTGGCAGCTCGACCGCGATCTTCATCTCGTCATCTCGGACCTCGCCGCGCCCGAAGAGACGATAGTCGCCGAAATTCCGGACCCGTCCGAGGCGCGGGGAACGGACTTCGAGGAACACTTCCGCCTGGCCCGGGCGGAAGTCCGCGCGCACGCCCGCGGGAAGAGGCCTTCGGGGGGATGGCCGGTCGTCGTCACCGGCGTCGGATTTTTCGACTTCACTCATTTTCAGCCGGGAGCCGCCGCGAGCGGGTTCGAGCTGCATCCCGTCATCGAAGTCAGATTCGAAGAGCCGGTCTCGCGAATCCCATGAGGTCCGGCGAAGCGAGGAGCCGCCCCGGTGTCCGTCCGCGTCGATCGTCCGCTGGCGCAGACTCTCGAAGCTCTCGACCGCTGCATCCTGCTCTCGTGGGAACAGAGCGACGAAGCCGCTCGCTTTCTCGAGAAGTCCTGAGCCACGGGTGACCGCCCCGGAATTTCTCTTCGACGGGGCGGAAGGCGCCGCGACGGTCGTCCTGGCGCACGGCGCCGGCGGTCCTATGGACTCTCCCTTCCTGAATGACTTCGCCGCGGGCCTCGCCGCGCGCGGACTCCGCGTCGCGCGATTCGAGTTCCCATACATGCGCGCGAGGCGCGAAAATCGCCGCGGAGGCGCACCCGATCGCGAGCCGATGCTGCGAGAGGCGTGGGGCGTCGCCGTCGAGCGTCTCGGCGGAGGTGCGAGGCTCGTGATCGGCGGAAAATCCATGGGCGGCCGGATCGCGAGCCTGGTGGCCGACGAAGTCGGGGCTCGCGGCCTTCTCTGCCTCGGCTACCCGTTTCACCCGCCGGGACAGCCGGAACGCCTGAGGACGCGCCATCTCGCGTCGCGGCGCACGCCCGCGCTGGTGCTCCAGGGCACCCGGGACCCGTTCGGGACTCCGGAAGACGTCGCCGGATACTCTCTTTCGCCGTCGATCCACGTGTCTTGGATCGAGGATGGCGACCACTCGTGGAAGCCGCGAGCGCGCTCGGGTCGTACTCTCCCTCAGAACCTCGAAGAGGGGATCGTCACCGCCGCCGGGTTCGTCGACGGCTTGCCCGCCGCCGGCTGACGAGTTCTTCGCTTTCCTTCTCTGTCGCCCGTTCGTTTTTCTAAAGCGCCCCTCCTCCACTATGCTCCGCCCATGGCGCGCGGATGGGGGCGCAGCGAAGAGGACCTGGGGGCGGAGAAGGAACACGCGCGGGAAGCCCGCCGCGCCCCGGACAGCGGTGCCCGCCTCGACGCCCGCCGCCGGACCGAGGCCCATTCCCTGGAGCTCTCTCTGGCGCGAATCGACGATCAGCTCTCGAAGACGTCCAACGAGGCGCGCCGCCGGGCCCTGGAATCCGCGCGCCAGGAGCTACAGACCCGGCTGGATGTCATGCGGTCGCCGCCCGAATGAAGATCGTCACCTGGAACGTCAACGGAATCCGCGCGAGGCAGGCGCAGTTCCAGGAGTGGGTCGAGCAGGAGCGGCCGGATGTCGTCTGCCTCCAGGAGATCAAGGCGTCCTCCGCGCAGGTTCCCGCGGCGCTCTGCGAGATGGAGGGTTACTGGTGCTACTGGCACGGGGCCGGCGGCTACTCCGGCGTCGGGCTGCACGTCACCAAGGAGCGATTCCCGGACAGGCCCGTTTTCGCTCATCCCGACTTCGACCATGAAAACCGCATCGTCACGGCGCGCCTCCCGGGCCTTACGATCGCGTCGATCTACGTACCCAACGGCGGAAAGGATTTCCCCGCGAAGATGCGCTTCTTGACCTCGATGCAGCGGTACGCTGCCGCCGCGGGACAGAATGGCGAGACGCTCGTCCTGTGCGGTGACTTGAACGTCGCCCGGGCCGACATCGACGTCCATCCGAAGGAGCGCAGGCCGGTGATCGGGCAGCTGCCGGAGGAGCGCGCGCTCTTTGAGGACATCCTCGCGCACGGGCTTGTCGACGTGGGGCGCGCGCGGGAGCCGGACAACGACGGCCTGTTCACCTGGTGGGCGCCGTGGCGCAACATGCGACAACGCAATATCGGCTGGAGGCTCGATTACGTCCTCGCCAGCGCATCCCTGGCGAAAAAAGTGACCGAATGCGTCGTCCGCCGCGAGACGGGGACCAGCGACCACGCTCCCGTGGTCGCCGTCTTCGCGTAACGAACTCGCCGGACTTTTCCGATTCCGCGGCCTCTCCCCCGGTCCGTTTCCTCAGACTTCCCGCCGGATCCGGGCGAGAGCTCGGACCGCGGAAGCGCGGCCCGTCCCGGAAGGCGACGGTGAGCGCGGACCGATCGGTGTCTCGCGGCCTTTCTTTCATCTAGACTCTCCAGACCCGGAGGGCCAATGAAGAAGGGTCATCGCGTCTCGGGCTGCGCAGTGTCGATCGATCGCCGCCGGTTTCTCGCACTGGGCGTCGCGGCGCTCGTTCCCGGAGCCGCGCTGGCGGCCCTGACCGACGGAATCCCGGTGGCGCGACGCCGCCTCCTCCAGCGAAACGGCTACGCCCTCGACGCGGAGACGCCGCTCGACGCTCTCACGACGTATCTCACCCCGAACGACCTCTTCTTCGTGCGCCACCACTGGACCCCGCAGTACTCCGGGCACAAGGGATGGACGCTGACCGTCGACGGAGAGGTCGAGCGGCCTCTCCGACTTACGGCCCAGGACCTCCGGCGGCTTCCGCGCACCACAGTCACGTGTGTTCTCCAGTGCGCCGGAAACGGCCGGGGCCTTTTCCAGCCGTCGATTCCGGGCGTGCAGTGGAAATATGGAGCGGTCGGGAACGCCCGCTGGGGCGGCGTGCGCCTGCGGGATCTCCTCGACCAGGCGGGTCTCAAGCCGGCCGCTCGACATCTCCATGCGTTCGGCAGCGACAGGCCTCCCGTTCGCGTGCCCCCTTTTCACCGGAGCGTCGAAATCGAAAAAATTCTCGCGGACGCCATCGTCGCGGACGAGATGAACGGCGAGCCCCTGCCGGCTCTGCATGGCGGGCCGGCGCGGCTGATCGTTCCGGGCTGGGCGGGCGAACACTGGATGAAGTGGCTGGAGCGGCTTTCCGTGCAGTCCGAGCCCCAGAAGGGCTTTTACATGGACACGGCATATCGGTACCCGAAGGAGATCGGGCCCCCGGGCGTGGTGATCCCCGCCTCGGACATGCGTCCCGTGACGGAGCTCGTCGTCAAATCGAACGTCACGGAGGCTCCCGCGCGCGCCCGCGTGGGCTCCGCCCTCGTCCTGAGAGGGTTCGCATTCTCCGGGGCGCCGGACATCGCCCGGGTCGACATCACGGAAGATGAAGGGCAGACATGGCAGCCCGCCGAGCTCGATCCCCAGCACGATCCCTGGGCGTGGAGGCTCTGGTCCTTCCGCTGGAGCCCGTCCGCGCCCGGGCGCCGGACGTTTTACGTGCGGGCGACCGACAGCCGGGGAGCGGTCCAGCCGAGGGAAGCGCCGTGGAACCCGAGCGGTTACCTGCACAATGGATGGCATTCGGCCGTAATCGAGGTGGATGCGTGAGGCGCGGCCGCTTTCTTCCGGCCGTGGCGCTCGCCCTGGCGGCGCTCCTCGTCTGCCCGTCCGGCGCCTCGGCGCGCAGGGGGAAGAAAAAGAGGAAGGCTCCCGCAAAAACGAGGGTCGTCGCCGCCGCGCCGCGGTTCGATCTCCATCTTCCTCTCCTCGGAACAAAACTCGCGGAGTTTCCGCCGGGGCCGGCGAAGGCTCTCGCCGACCAGGCCTGTCTCGCCTGCCACTCGGTCGATCTCGTCGCGCAGCAGCGCCTGACCGAAAAGCAGTGGGGAGCGGAAGTCACCAAGATGACGGGTTGGGGCGCGGACCTTCCCGCCGGCCGGCGCGAGGAGCTGATCGGGTATCTCGTCAAAAACTTCGGCCCCGATGCGGGGCCTTGGGAGCCGGTCGTCACGCGGCCCGCGGGACGATGAGTCAATCAGAAAGTCGTTCATAAGGAGGCCGATCATGTTTTCGGGATTCGCCAGCTGCCTCTTCACGCTGTTCGTTCTTGCCGCCGTCGGCTGGCCGATCTGGCGGATCGCCGAACGGCTCGGCTTTCCGGGTCCGATGAGCCTTCTGATGTACGTCCCGGTCGTAAACCTGATCGTGCTCTGGTATCTCGCGTTGAACCCGTGGCCGGTCGACCGCGGCCGGGCAGTCGGGGTGCCGCCGGCGACCCCGCCTCAGGCCTTCCCGTAGACGGGGACGTGCGCGCCGCTGACGATGCGCGCATCGGGGCCTGCGAGGAAGACCACGACGCGCGCGATCTCGTCAGGGGAGACCCACGTCGAGGGGTCGGCCGCCGGCATAGCCCGGCGGTTCGCCGGCGTGTCGATCGTCGAGGGCAGGATCGCATTCACGGTGATGCTCTGATCCCGCAGTTCCGCCGCCATGGCCTCGGTGAGCTGGAGGATGGCGCGCTTGGACGCCGCGTAGGCGCCGACCCCCTGGCCTGAGCCCTCCGCCGGGCGGCTCGACACGTTCACGATCGTGCCGCCCCCACCCCGGATCATCGCCGGGACCACGGCACGTGAGGCGAGCACCGCGGTTTTCAGGTTCGTATCGAGCTGCTGCTGCCAGACGTCCCAGGGCGTCTCGTGGACCGGTTTGCCGCCGGCAAACGCGCCCGCCGCGTTGACGAGAATGTCGAGCCGCCCGAGATCGCCCGCGACGGATTCCGCCCAGGCGATCACGGCGGCTTCGTCGGTCAGGTCGAGCATCGCGCCCGAGAGCGCGTCCCCGTATCCCTCCAGCGAGCGTTCCTCGCGGAGTCGTTCGAGCTCGCCCCCCCTGCGGCAGGGAATTGCGACCCGCGCCCCCTCCGCCAGGAGAGCCGCGACGACGGCACCGCCGAGCGCGCCGGTACCCCCCGTGACGACGGCCGTCTTTCCTGAGAGAACGCCCCGGCTCATAGGCCACAATCCTTTTGCAACGCGCCCGCCGCCAGAAACTGTCCCCACAACGCCGTCCACGTGCTCCAGGTGTGGGCGCCCTTTGCGGTAAAAACGCGCCCTGCCGGCAGCGCATCGCCCAGGAGCCGGTTTGCGGGCGCGAGGTCGTCGGAGAGTCCGAAGCCGAGAAAAACGGGTGGCCGCGCGGCGCCGTCCGCGGTGAAGCCTTTCAGCCAGCCCCACAGCTCGCGCTCGTAGTCGGCCACCGGGCGCGGAGGACCCGGAGTCCACGCGGCGAGACCTCCGGCGCTGGCGACGAGGCCGGGTTCCGTGTCTCCGAGGAAGGGAGCGAGCGCCACGACGCCCCGGAGATCCGGGTGTTCGCGCGCCATGAGGAGGCCGCCGAGGCCGCCCATCGAAATCCCGACGATCCAGATCTTCTTCGCGCCAGCGGCACGGGCCGGACCGACGATGTCCTGCTCGAGGCGCGTCGAGGCCGTCCGGGCCTGGTAATACCCGAGATGCGCGTCGGCTTCGAGGAACCTCGCCGACACTCCGGCGGCGACGGCCATCTCGGCGAACTGGTGCCGCCGGTACGCGCCCGGGCCGTCGCGGCGTCCCGGCAGAAACACGATCAGGCACGGTGCGGATGGAGCGGGCGCCGGGGAGACGTCCAGCGCGGCCATGGGAGTGGCCGGAGCGCGAAGGCGCAGGCAGCCGGAGAGCGCGAGGAGGCACGAAGTGACGAGCGCAACGGCGATTCGGTTTGACATGGCTGGCGATTGTACGGGGGAGCGGGAGGGCCGGGCCGCTCGTATACTGGCGCCCTTGATCTTCCTTGCGCTGCGCCTTGCCCTGCTCGCCGCGCCCGGCGCGGAAGCGGCCGCCGCGGCCGCTCCGCAGACCCAGGCCGACGAGTACACGCGGTACGAGCTCCTCGGTCCCGAGACCTCGCAATTCCGCGTCGTGTACGACGTCACCGCGACGAACGGTGGAGCGACGCGATATTTCAACCCGATCCGAAAGGGCAGCGAGGCCTCGCGCGAGTCCGTCACCGATCGCATGACGGGCGATGCCCTGAAGTTCGACGTCGTCTCGGCGGAGGAGGCGCGCTCGACCGGGTTCGGGGAGGCCGAGGCGGGCACGCAATACATCCGCGTGACCCTCCCTCGGCCCGTGCCGACCGGCGGTCAGGTGAGGCTGCGCATCGACAAGACGTATCGAGACCCCGCCAGTTACTTCCGCGAGGGCGACGAGATCGTTTTCCAGCGTTCCCTCGGGATCAAGCGGAACACGATCGTTCTTCCCGCCGGTTACGAGCTCGTCCGGTGCAACGTTCCGTCGCAGGTCTTGATGGAGCCCGGCGGGAGGCTTGCGGTCAGTTTCGTGAACTCCAACCCGGAAGCCGCCATGCTCTCGATCCGCGCGCGGAGGCTCCCCCAGTGAGGCGCCGCGCCGCCGGGTGGGTCATGGCCGCGCTCGCGGCCGCCGCCCCGCTCGCCGCCGAGGACGAAGCCGCGCGGCTGGCGAATCGGGCCGCTCAGGACCGGGACATCGTCTACTCGCTTCAGGAGCCGGAGACCCATGCCTTCTCTCTCCATCACGACTACACCGAGGCGAAGGAAGGAATGGATCGCTACGTCAACGTCGTCCGGAAGGGCAGCAAGGCGTCGGGTCCTTCCGCGGTGCTCCTCGACACCGGCGATTCCCTCGAGACCCGGACGCTGCGGGGCGAGGAGATCTCCAGGGCGAAGGTCGAGATCGGAGAGCCGGTGCAGCCCGATTCGGAGGCGGTGGTCGTCCGCTTTCCGCCGGTGCGCAAAGGCCGCTCGGTCCGTATCCGCATTTCGGAGACGTACACGGACCCGAAGAGCTATCGGCTCGAAGGCGAGGAGCTCGTGTTCGACCGCAGCTTCGGGCGTCCGCGCAATACC
>JBBSGZ010000108.1:0-12764 GCA_038253555.1 Thermoanaerobaculia bacterium | reverse complement strand
TCTGTCCGAGTAATGCTAAAAACCGAGATCTCGGGGGTACTGAAACCCCTCGGCACGTGACGATCGGGCGTTAGGGGCCAACTGTGGCGAAAAAGAGTTTTCACTTTCTCTCGTTTTCGATTACCTGGACGGGCTCCTAGCAGGCAACCGGAGGAACGGAGCCGGAGGGTTCGTCCCTGGGGGAAGCCTCAGCGCCGCCCTCCGTGGAAATGGTCTGCCCGGCTCCGTTCAAAGCGGACCGCATCGTGTGCCAGGGCAGGGTCGCGCACTTGATGCGGACCGGGTACTCGCGGACCCCCGAGAACACCTCGAGCTTTCCGAGCGCCGGCGCGTCGGCCGGAGCGCTCGAGCCTCCCGTGATCAGGTCGTGGAAGCGTTCGAAGAGGGCCTCGGATTCGGAGCGGCTCTTGCCCTTGATCGTTTCGGTCATCATCGAGGCCGACGCCGTCGAGATAGCGCAGCCCGCGCCCTGAAACGAGATGTCTCGGACCGTATCACCGTCGAGCTCGAGATAGACCGTTTCGCGGTCTCCGCAGAGCGGGTTGTAGCCTTCGGCCCTGCGGTTGGCGGACGCGAGCTCTCGGAAGTTCCTCGGCCGCTTGCCGTGATCGAGAATCGTCTCCTGGTACAGCTCGCGAAGATCGGAAGACATGGGGTTACCGGAACATCCGTATGACGTCGCAGATCCCGGAGGCTAAGACGTCGACCTCGTCCCGCGTGTTGTAGAGCCCGAACGAGGCCCGCGCCGTCGCCGGAATCCGGAAGAAGTCCATGACCGGCTGCGCGCAATGATGGCCGGTGCGGACGGCGACGCCTTCTCGGTCGAGCACGGTGCCGATGTCGTGCGGGTGGACGCCGTCGATGGTGAAGGAGAGGACCGCCGCCTTGCGAGCCGCCGTCCCGACGATCCGCACTCCCGGGATAGATCCGACGATCTTCGTAGCGTAGGCGAGCAGGTCGTCCTCGTGCGCGCCGATCGAGTCGATCCCGAGGGCGGTCACGTAGTCGATCGCGGCGCCCAGAGCGATGACGCCCGCGATGTTGGGCGTTCCCGCTTCGAACTTGTAGGGCAGAACGTTCCACGTCGTCTTCGCGAACGTGACGGAGCTGATCATGTCGCCGCCGCCCTGCCAGGGGGGCATCGCTTCGAGAAGAGACGCGCGGCCCCACAGGACTCCGGTGCCGGAGGGGCCGTAAACCTTGTGCCCCGAGAACGCGTAGAAGTCGCAGCCGAGCTCCTGGACGTCGACGGAGAGCCGCGGCACCGCCTGCGCGCCATCGACTAAGATCGGAACGCCGCGCGCGTGCGCGATCTCCGCCATCTCGCGGATCGGGTTTAACGTGCCGAGCGCGTTGGACACGTGCGCGACCGCGACGATCTTCGTGCGGTCCGTGACGAGAGCCCGGAACGTGTCCAGGGGGACCTCGCCCCTCTCGTTGATGGGAGCGACCTTCAGCGACGCCCCCTTCTCCTCACAGAGCATCTGCCAGGGCACGATGTTCGAATGGTGCTCGAGGGCCGTGATCAGGACTTCGTCGCCGGGGCCCACGTTGCGCCGCCCGTACGTCTGCGCCACGAGATTGACGGCCTCCGTCGTGCCACGGAGGAAGATGATCTCCTTCGTCTCGGGAGCGTTCAGCAGCGAGCGGACCCTCCCGCGCACGGCGTCGTAAGCGTCGGTGGACTCGACGGAGAGCAGGTGGACGCCGCGGTGGATGTTCGCGTAGATCCGCTCGTAGACGTCCCTCTCGGCGTCGAGCACCGCCAGGGGCTTCTGCGTGGTCGCCGCGTTGTCGAGGTAGACCAGGGGCTTGCCGTGAACGCGGCGGGAGAGGATCGGAAAGTCGCGCCGCACGGCCGCGACGTCGTACGGGGCGGGCGAAGCCGCTGCCGCCTCCGCGAGGGGGGGCGCCGAAGGGGCGATCGCGCCCAGGCGGCTCATCGCGGCGGCCCCGGAAGACGGGTCGCGAGCGCGAGCTCGACTTCCTCCCGCACGGTCTGAGGCTTGAACTTCGAGACGACGTCGGAGGCGAACGCCCAGGTGAGGAGCGCGCGGGCCTCCTGCTCGCCGATGCCGCGGGAGCTTAGGTAGAAGAGGGCGCCGGCGTCGAGCTGGCCGATCGTCGACCCGTGCTTGCATTTCACGTCGTCGGCGAAGATTTCCAGCGCCGGCGTCGAGTGCACGAGGGCGTTGCGAGAGAGGAGAAGGTTCTTGTTGGACTGGAGGGCGTCGGTCTTCTGCGCGTCCTTGCGGACGAGCACGGTGCCGTGGAAGACCCCGCGGGAGTGACCGTCCAGGACTCCCTTGTAGAGCTGCCGGCTCGTGCAGTGCGGCGTGGCGTGGTCGACCGTCGTGTGGGTGTCGAGAAGGGCGGTGCCATTGCCGACGAACAGCCCGTTCAACGTGCAGTCCCCTCCCTCGCCCGCGAAGAGGACGCCGAGGTCCGTCCGCGCGATGGATCCCCCAAACGCGGCGCTGCTCGACGTGAACTGGCTCGAGCGGCCGAGCGTGGCGGCGATCGACTGCACGTGAAAGGCGTCGGCCGACTCGCGCTGGACCTTCGCATGGTCGAGGGACGCGCCGTTGCCGAGCGCGATTTCCGTGACGCAGTTCGTGAGCGTCGTGCCCTCGCCCACGTAGGTCTCGACGACGGTCGCCTGCGCGCCGTCCTCGAGAACGATGAGGTTTCTCGGGTGCGACACGGTCGGCGCGCCCGTGCCTTCGGACAGGAAGAGAAGGTGGATCGGTCCCGCTGCGGCGACCCCGCGCGAGACGCGGAGGAACGCGCCATCCTCGGCGAGCGCCGTGTTCCACGCCGCGAACGGATTCTTTTCCCATCCGGCGTGGCTCCCGTAGTGGGGCTGCAGCCAGTCGGGGTGGTTTCGGAAGACCTCGGCGAGCGGAAGGATGTCGAGACCCGGTACACGAGCCGCAACCGGCGAGAGCGCCCGCGCCCAGCGGCCGTTCAAAAAGCCGAGCTGCAGGCCCGCCGTGGCGCCCGCTTCCGGGACGGGGAGCGGGCGGCCGGCGTCGAGATCGGGCGTGACGCCCTCCCACGGGATCCGCGCGATGGGCGCCACGTTGGTGTGTTTCCAGCTTTCGTCGCCCGGGCCCGGAAACCCGAGCTCGGCAAACCGCGCGAAGGCGAGCTCGCGCAGGGCGGAGAGCCAAGCCGGCTCCGCGCCGGCGCGCCGCCGCAGGTCGGCGAAGGCCGCTGCGGCGAGGTCGGTCTCGGCCGAGAGCACCGGGGCGGCCATTTAGGCGCCGGCTCCGACGGGGGCGGGCGACGCGGGCTCCTTCTCGAGCCACGCGTAGCCCCGTTCTTCGAGCTCGAGCGCGAGCTCCTTTCCGCCGGAGCGGACGATTTCCCCGTCGACGAGCACGTGGAGAAAATCGGGGACGATGTAATTCAGCAGGCGCTGGTAGTGCGTCACGACGATCATGGAACGGTCCGGAGTGCGGAGCGCGTTCACGCCGGACGCGACGATCCGCAGCGCGTCGATGTCGAGCCCCGAATCGGTCTCGTCGAGGATCGCAAGAGTCGGATCGAGCACCGCCATCTGGAAGATTTCGTTGCGCTTCTTCTCGCCGCCGGAGAAGCCCTCGTTCACGGGCCGGCGGACGAGATCCTCATCGATCTGCACGAGCCTGGCCTTCTCCTTCGTGAGCGAGAGAAGGTCCATCGCGTCGAGCTCGGGGAGGCCGCGGTGCTTGCGGATCGCGTTCAGCGCGTTTTTCAAGAAGTAGACGTTCGAGACGCCGGGAACTTCGACCGGGTACTGGAACGCCAGAAACACTCCCTCGCGTGCGCGCAACTCGGGCGCCATCGCGAGCAGGTCCTGCCCCTTGTAGATCACCCTTCCGGCGGTGACTTCGTACCCCGGCCGTCCGGCGAGCACGTGCGCGAGCGTCGATTTGCCCGACCCGTTGGGACCCATGATGGCGTGCACTTCACCGGCGTTCACGGTGAGAGTCAGCCCGCGAAGAATCTCGGCGTCGCCGACGCGCGCGTGAAGGTTCTCGACCTGGAGGAGGGGAGCGGAGGATTTGTCTGTCGTCAATTTCGGTTCCCGGTTCTTTTCTGAACGGTGACCGGCGGAGAGCCGCCAGCGATGGTTCTTTTACCCTACCGACCCTTCGAGACTGACGCCGAGCAGCTTCTGCGCCTCGACGGCGAACTCCATCGGGAGCTCCTTGAACACCTGCTTGCAGAATCCGTTGACGATCATCGAGACGGCGTCCTCGGTCGAAATTCCGCGCTGCTGGAAGTAGAAGATCTGGTCCTCGCCGATCTTGGAGGTCGAAGCTTCGTGCTCCATCTGTGCGGTCGAGTTGTTCACCTCGATGTAGGGAAACGTGTGCGCCCCGCACTGGTCCCCGATCAGAAGCGAATCGCACTGCGAGTAGTTGCGGGCGTTGTCGGCTTTGCGGTTGATCTTGACGAGTCCGCGGTAGCTGTTCTGTCCGTGGCCTGCCGAGATTCCCTTCGAGATGATCGTCGACTTCGTGTTCCGGCCGATGTGGATCATCTTCGTCCCGGTGTCCGCCTGCTGGTAGTTGTTCGTCACGGCGACCGAGTAGAACTCGCCGACCGAATCGTCGCCCAGGAGGATGCAACTCGGGTATTTCCAGGTGATCGCCGAGCCGGTCTCGACCTGCGTCCAGGAGATCTTCGATCGGCGGCCCTGGCACTTCCCGCGCTTCGTGACGAAGTTGTAGATGCCGCCCTTGCCGTTCTCGTCTCCGGGGTACCAGTTCTGCACGGTCGAATACTTGATCTGCGCGTCGTCCAGCGCGACGAGCTCGACGACAGCGGCGTGAAGCTGGTTCTCGTCGCGGATCGGCGCCGTGCACCCTTCGAGGTACGACACGGTGGCGCCTTCGTCCGCGATCAGAAGCGTGCGCTCGAACTGTCCCGTGTTGGCGGAGTTGATGCGGAAATAGGTCGAGAGCTCCATCGGGCAGCGGACGCCTTTCGGGATGTAGCAGAAGGAGCCGTCCGAAAAGACCGCCGAGTTCAGCGTCGCGAAGAAGTTGTCCGAATAGGGGACGACCGTGCCGAGGTACTTCCGCACCAGGTCGGGATGGCTCTGGACGGCTTCCGAAAAGGAACAGAAGATGACCCCCACCTTCGAGAGCTGCTCGCGAAACGTCGTCGCGACGGACACGGAATCGAAGACCGCGTCGACGGCAACGCCGGCGAGCTTGCCGCGCTCCCGAAGCGGGATCCCGAGCTTCTCGTACGTCTCGAGCAGCTTCGGGTCGACGTCCTCGAGGCTCTTCGGCGCGTTCTCCCTGGATTTCGGCGCGGAGTAGTACGACGCCGCCTGGTAGTCGATCGGCGGGTAGTGCACGTTCTGCCAGGCCGGTTCCTTCATCGTCGTCCAGAAGCGGTAAGCCTTGAGCCTCCACTCGAGCAGCCATTCGGGCTCGTTCTTCTTGGCGGAGATGAGGCGGACCACGTCTTCGTTCAAGCCGACGGGGATCGATTCGGATTCGATGTCGGTGATGAACCCCGCGGTGTATTCGCGGTTGGTGATCTCCAGAACGGAACTGTTATCGGCAACCATGGTGTCCTCTCGCAGGGGAGAACATATTTAAAGTGTACTTTGATGTCAAGTTTGTCTCAGGAGTGTAACTCAAAGGGACAGGGCGAGTTACGGCTCAGGTATGGCGGCGCGAAGGCGTCTGACGCTTTCCCCAAGCCGGCGAAAAGCAGCGGCACCAAACCTGCCCGGACGAAACCGGGGCCGGTGCCTGCCTCTTCGGGCTCTTCCCGGGAGAGGGAAGGCCGCCCCCCGTGTGCCTGAAAGGCCCGGGGGGCGTCAGTTCTTCAGTCCTTTTTGTCCTTGTCCTTATCGGGCTTCTCGTCTTTCTTCTGGTCCTTTTTCGGCTTCTCTTTTTCGGCCGGCGTCGGAGTTGCCTCCTGCTGCCGGGCCTGCGGAGCGGGACGTCCGCGCTCGGGAGGCGCGGGCGGGGGAACGGCAGGCGGGGCCTGCGCCGGGGGAGCCGGGGGGCGCTCGCGGTCTGCGGGGCGGCGCGATGCCCCGTCGTCGCGGGTGGGAGGCGGAACGCCTCCGAGCTCCCTCCCCCGGCCACGTTCCGGAGCGGGCGGCGGCGGAGCCGGTGCGGGGGCGGCTGCCGCCGTCGGGTTGGCGACCGGGCGATCTCTCTCGGGTCCGCGGGGAGGTTGCGCTTTCTCGGGCGGAGCGGGCTCGCGCCGGCGGCCCCGTTCCGCGGCGGCGGAAGGCGCGGCAGGCGCATCAGGCGCCGGGGCGGCGGACGGAGGGGGGGAGACGGTCCGCTCGCGCTCCACGGCTCGCGGGGCCGGCGGAGCGTTGGCCGGTCCTGGTGGAGCGGAGTCTCTCCGGCGGCCGCGATCGGGGGGAGCGCTCGGGGCCGGCGGTGGGACGTCCTCTTGACGGGCGCCCTGCGACGGGCGCTGGCGCCAGTCCTCGCCCGAACGCCGGTCGGATTCGCGGGCGGGGGGCGCGGGCGGTGCCGCCTCGATCGCCCGCGGAGGGGTTACCGAAGCTGGCGCAGGAACAGCAGGCGCGGGCGGCACCTCTTGAGGGACTGGCCGCCGGCCACGCTCGCTCGAGCGGGCCGGGACCGGCGGAGGGCCGCCGGCGGCAGGTGGGAGGGGCGCCTGCGGGGGAACCGCCGGTGACTGGCCGTTGGACGGCGAGGCGTACGGACGGTCCGCGGTCGCCAGGGGCCGTCCGCGGGGCGGCGCGACCGGGATAGGTTCCGAAGTCCGATCGGACGCACTCCCTCCGCTCGCACGGCCGGGAGAAAGCGTGATCCGGCCGGGCTCGGCCGCGGCCGGGCGGATCGCGACGATCGGAGCGGGTGCGCGGCGTTCCACCAGACGGGCGGCGACGTCCGCTGTCACGGGAGCGCCGCGATTCTGACGAATCGCATCCACCTTCGTCGAGAACGTGGGAGGCGGAGGCGGAGGGGCGATCCGCGCGACCACCTGGCGCTCGAGGATCGCGGGGGGCGGTCTCACGGGCGCCTGGGCGTCGGCGCGAACGGCCCCGCGGAGAGACTCGATGGTGGGCACCACGGGAAGGGGTCCGCGCAGCACCGGCGCCGAGACGACATCGCGCAGAACGTTGCGGTCGGTGACCACGTTTCGGGCCACGAGACCTCCGGAGATGAAGGTGTTCTGGTTCACGACCGTGACGTAGGACCGGTTGACGTAACGGGCGCTGTCCACGCGGTCCACGCGCTCGCTCGACCCCCGTCCCCACCACGGGTTGAAGGGATCGCTGGGTGCGAGCGGGAACCAGCCGACGAAGCCCGGGCCGCCGGTGCGCACGGTCGCGGAGAACCCGGGGCCTCCGCCGACGAACGCGACGAGGGCGGGAGAGTAGCGGACGGAGATCCGCGGGCCGTCCGGCACCCAGTACCAGCGCGAAGAGGACGTCACCCAGCGGCCGTAGTGATAGGGAGCCCATCCCCACGGCTCGCCCGAGACCCAGGTCCAGCCCCAGGGGTCCTGCCAGACCCAGTGCCCCACTCGATACGGCGCCCAGCCGACCTCGAGGGACGCGGGGGACCATACGTGGCCGTACTCCGGAATGTCTTCCCAGCGGCCATAGTCATCGAGATCCGCGACTCCCACGATTTCGTCGCTGACGTACTGGTTCGACCGAGCGCGCGCGATCCGGCTTTCGCGATCGATCACCCAGCGGTCAAACGAATCGGAAGAGACGAGAGAGTCGATGTCATAGCGGGGATCGTCGATCCCATCGATGCTCATTTGATCGCCCGCGTGCAGCGTGACCTGCCCGCCGCCGGCGGCCACGACGGCCAGTCCCCGGCGCACCGCGACACGGGTGAACCCGTCGGGATCGACATCGATGCGGTAGTCGCCCCGTCGCTCGAACGTGATGGCGGAGTTTGGCGTGTCGACTTCGAAGATCTCGTCTGAATGGAGCCGCCTGATCAGAAACGCCGCCACGCCGGAATTCAGCGAAAGCTGCTTCGTGTCGTCCGTAAGATTGAGAGCGGCGAGGTCGGTCTCCGAATTCAGGCGGACGCTGGCGCCGCCGTGGATCTGGATTTCAGCGCGCCCGCGCCGGCCCGTGTAGAGGCGATCCCCGAGGGTGACGGGGACGTTTATGGCGGGAGCCTGCCAGTTGTCCGGCTCGTCGCCTCTGGCAAAGGATACCGGGCCGGAAAGGAAGGAGATGCGCCCGACGGTCTGACGGATTTCGTCGTTGTACCTCCGGAAATCCGTGTCGGAATAGCTGTTCCGGGATTGCGCTGCGGCGGTTCCGAACGTGATCAATCCGAGGAGCAGAGCGACGGGGACGGTTCTGAAAGCGCGTCGTCGAGGTGTTTGCATGGTGAATCCTCCGCTTTTAGCTGGCTGCTCTGCAACGTTCGTTCCCGGAGTTTGACAGGGCGCGTGCCGCCCGGAGACGCGCTGGCGCGGTGTTTTTTTCATGCGGCTCCCGCGAAGAGGGCTGCCGGCGTGACCTCGCGCGAGTGCGTTTTCTCGCTGGCAGGACAGTCGTCCCGGGGGCCTTCTAGACCCCGAATCGCTCGGCTTCCCATGTCAGGCCGAGCTCCTCTGGTCCCGCCATGTAGCCAATCAGAGCGGACGACGCGACCACGGCGGGACTCGCCAGGTACCCCTCCCCTCCGAGGCCCATCCGGTTCTGCCAGTTTCGATTGAAGGAGGTGATGGCGCGCTGCCCGGCATTCAACGCGTCGGGACCCTGCCCGAAACACGGACCGCACCAGGACTGCCGGATCTGCCCGCCGACCGAGCGAAACACTTCCGCGATCGATTCGCCTTCCAGTCGGGGTTCTCCCGCTTCGATCTGCCGGCCCACCCCGCCGGATCCGGGAAAGACGGTGAACTCGCGCGCCACTCTGACAAACCCGCGCTCTCTCGCGGCGCGCAGCACGAGCGCCGCCTGCAGGAGGTCTCCGTAGCTTCCGTTCGTGCAGGATCCAATCAACGCTTTATCGAAACCGAGCCGTTCGCGGGCGACCTCGCTCGCCGGAAACGAATTTCCCGGGGAGAAAGGCTTGGCGATCATCGGCGTGATCTCGGAAAGCTCCAGGCTCTCGTCGATCTCGTAGACGGCGTCGCGCCCCGGAGAGACACGCGGGTAGGGGAGCTCGAGTCCCTTGTCCCGGTACCACGCGTCGGTGATCTCGTCCTGGGCGAAGATCCCGTTCAGGGCCTCCGCTTCCGCCATCATGTTGGAGATCGTGTTGCGGTACGCGATGGGAAGCTGCTTCTCCTCGTCCACGAACTCGACCGACATTCCCGACGACTGCTTGGCGCCCCAGCGGCGGAGCAGCTCGAGGACGATGTCCTTGCCGCTGACCCAGGGCTGCAGCCTGCCCCGGAATACGACGCGGCGCTGCTTCGCCAGGGTGAAGTAGATGGCGCCGGTCGCCCATCCGAATCCCAGGGTGGTCGAGCCGACACCGAACCCCACCGCCCCGTAGGCGCCGTACGCGCGGCTGTGGGAGTCCGCGCCGGGAATGAACATCCCGGGAAGCACCAGCCCCTGCTCTGGAAAGTAAAAATGAAAAATTCCGTCTCCCGGATCCGCGTAGCGCGGCTTGCCGATCTCGTGGCGCCGCGCGAACTCCCGGCCGATCGAGGTCTGCCGGTCGTCGGAGTCTTTTCCGGTGAAGACGAAGTGGTCGTTGGCGATCGCGGCCTGCCGCGGAAAGATCGCGTTACCGCCCGTGATCTGGTTGAAGGTGTGGATCGCGAACGGCGCCGTTCCGTCCGACGCCGGAAGCAGGTCGGCGAAAACGCGCATCGTGGCTCCGGGGCGCACGGGAGCGTCCCTGTCCACCCGGTGCGCCCAGACGATCTGCTCGGTCGTCGTCATCCGGCGCGCCTGCTCGGGGTCGGGCCACACGATCTCCGGCGAGCGTCTGACCGAATCGCGAAACTCCCTCCGCCCCACGGCGAAGATGCCGCCGGTGCTCCGGATCTCCTCTTCCTTGGGCGACAGCGGCACCGGCGTGTACGTCTTCCCCGAAGTCTCGTTCGTGAGGGCCCGGGTCTCCGGGTCGAACGCGAACCGGTCCCCGTCGTTCGCGTCCATGACCGCCTCCGGGCTCTGCACCACGTGAAGCCCGAGATTGAAGGCGTTTCTCCGGAAAATGTCGCCCATGTTGTTGCCGCACACCACGACGAGCTCGTGCCCGGCCTCCTCGCCCACGCCTTTCAACCCGGCGGGGCTCATCTCCCGCGAAGAGCCGATCGCGAATCGGTCGCCGGCGACGACGAAGTTCTGGCCCGCGTGAACCCGCTGCCGGAAATCCGGCATGAGGTAACGAAACGATCCCGCTTTCCACCGCTCGTCCAGCGTCTCGAGGCTTTCAGACACGCAGTCCGCGGCGGGGGTGATCTGGTCGGTGTCGATCGCGTCGAGTTTCTTCCCCGGAACTTTCGGGTCCCAGAAGATGAGCGCTTCTCCCCGGATCGGGCCGGAGACGTGTCCCGTTCCGGTCGCAATTCTGCCCTCCGCGATGTCTTCCACCGCGATCCCCGGCTTGCGTCTCGCGCTCTCGATCTTGTGCATCCGTCCCGTTCTCCCTGCGGTCGCCCCGCCCTCGGTGCGCGCGCGATCGTATCCCCGGCGCGAACCCGTGCTTTACCCGGCGGAGGTTTGCCGGGATGATGGGCGGCCTGGAACCTGGAAAGAACAACAGCGGCGGAGCGGCGGATTCATCCCGCTCCGCGGAGACGGCCGCGGGGCGTTTCGCGTCCAGCCCGCCGCCGGGGGCGCCCTCGGCCCTTTCGGGGGCGCTCTTTGGCGTCTCCTGGCGGGAAGTCCCGGGACTCCTTCCCGGGATCCTGCTGGCGGCCGCGGTGATGGCCGCGGCGCACACGCTGGCGGCGCTGCTCGGACGGGGGCTTCTCCGCCTCCAGGGCATCGATCCAGCCGGCCGGCCGAGCCCCGTCTCCGGGATCATGGTGGCGATTCTGGTCGGCATGCTCGTCGCCAACACGGTGGGCGTACGGCGCATCTTCCTGCCGGGCGTCGGATTCGCGATGAAGAAACTGCTTCGGCTGGGGATCATCCTCGTCGGGATCCGGCTTTCCCTGCTCGACGTCGCGTCTCTCGGAGCCCTCGCCGTCCCGGTGGTCGCTACGATCGTAGCGGTCGCGCTCCTCGTGACGACGTGGTTCGCGCGGCGCATCGGAGTTTCCGAGAACCTCGGCACCCTCGCCGCCGCATCGACGGCGATCTGCGGCGTAACAGCCGCTCTGGCCGTCGCCCCGGTCATCGAGGCCGACGAGAGGGAGGTGGCTTACACGATCGCCAACGTCACCCTCTTCGGCGCGCTCGCGATGTTCGTCGACCCGTACCTCGCCCACGCCCTATTCGGCCGGACCTCGACGGCTGTCGGACTCTTCCTCGGGACCGGCATTCACGATACGTCGCAGGTGATGGGAGCGGCGCTCTCGTACAAGGAGCTCTTCCATGACGAGGTGGCTCTGAAAGTGGCGACGGTGACCAAACTGACGCGCAACCTGTTCCTCGCCGTCGTCGTCCCGCTGCTCGCCTATTGGCATGCGCGGCGGAAGGGCGGAAGTCCGGGCGGCGCGGCCGTTCGGCTGCGGACCCTCTTCCCCGTTTTCGTCGCCGGATTCGTCGCGATGGCCATCGTCCGTTCCACGGGAGACGCGTCGCTCGCGCGCGCCGGACTCGCCTGGGGGTTGTTCGACGCGGCCTCCTGGACGGCGCTCGTCAAGACGCTCGGGGAGACATGGGCGGGGGCGGCTCTCGCGACCGCCATGGCCGGAGTCGGGTTGACGACGCGCTTCTCGGTTTTCCGCGGCCTGGGGGCGAGGCCCCTCTACGTTGGAGCAATTTCGGCGACCGTCGTCGGCGCTCTGGCCCTCCTGCTGGCGTCGATTGTCGGGCCGTGGATGTAACCGTCGCCTCCGCTCACTGCGGGACCTGCGGTCGCCTTCGGGCGAACGCACCGCCGGGCGGCTCGCCGGTCGGCTCGACCGCCCGGCTGGTCCCTCCGTTCGCTTCGGCTCCCGCCCCGAGAGGCTCCTCCCTCCCTCTGGTCGGGAGACTCCTCTCGGGGCGAGCTTAGCCACCCTCGTCGTTAGAGCGCAGCTCTGGTCCCTCGCCCCGCCCTCGGGGAGAGGGGGAAATGCATTCTCGGTCGAAATTCGCTCACGGCGGAAGCGAAGCGCGCAGACGGGAAGGTCGCGGAGGTCTAGCTCTCCCTCAGGGGCAGCCGAGCCGGACTCGGCCGGTCAGAAGCTACGGGGACCTCGAACTTTTCGTTCAAGGCCGCCTGGTAAGAAAAGCTGCAGGTCGGGTTGGCGCACGCGAGCCGCAGCCGCACGAGGCCGTCGCGGTCGATCGGCGATCCACAGGCGGGGCAGACACCCGAGAACATGAGGCGCAGTCGGATTCCGTCGAATTCCTCGCGCGTCATCAGGCCTCCTCGACGTCTCGTGAGGGACAGACAGAACAGATCCGCGCCGGAAATTCACGGCAGAGCCTTCGGCCGGGCGGGGAGGGTCCCGCACGTTCGCACTCGGCAAGGCTCGGCTCACGCAAAGGTGGCGGCTGCTCCGGTGTCCATGAATTAGGTTGTGAGTCAATTCAGAGTACGCGAGAACGATGGGGATGTCCACCGTCGCCAACCGTCGCCAACCGTCGCCTTCGCTCACTGCGTTCGCTCACGCTCCCGCAGCGGGAGGCTCCTCCTTCCCTTCGGTCAGGAGACTCCTCCCGCTGCGAG
>JBBSGZ010000107.1:0-12868 GCA_038253555.1 Thermoanaerobaculia bacterium | reverse complement strand
CTGCCAGGCGTCTCCGGTGTAATAGACAAACTCCTGCTTCTGAATCCAGACCGTCGCTTTCGGGAAGAGGTCGATGCCGCCCATGTGATCCCAGTGCGCATGGCTGATGACGATGTCGGTTACCTCCTCGGGCTGGACGCCGGCCAGCTTCACGGCTTCGTCGGGGCGCAGGTAGTCGGCGGTGGGAAACTCCTTGAGCCAGACCTCGCGATGAAAGCCGCTGTCGAACAGGATGTTGCGGCCTCTGCCGCGGACCAACCAGACGACCATGGCGATGTCGGTCTTTTCGTCCGTTGGCGCGCCCATGACGAGGGATGACACGGGGAACCCCGCGATCGTCCCGTAGCGAATGGCCTGGATGGAGTCATCGGCCGGCGCGGGGGCGGCGGCGCCCGGAAAAGCGGCGAGGAGGAAGAGGAGCAGGAGTGATACGGACTGTCTCACAGCCGGAATTTGCGCACCCCTCGGGATTCCGTCCGTCGCGTTCTCAAGCCTCTACTCCCAGACGGAGATCGTTCGATCGTGGATCGCGACGACGACCGGGTGGGCGGCCTGATGGAAACCGTGTGGCGAGCAGGGGCGAGGGCCAGAGAGCGGGGAGCGTCCGCTTGTCGTTTGAGGGGTAGAGGGTCCGAAGCACCTGAATCATGGGTACGACGCCGCCGTATATCACGAAAAGCCACACCACTCCCCAGGCAAGCCGCTCGAAATGGGCCACTCGACCATCGCCCGAATCCGGCGGCTCAACCCGTGCGGCTCGGCCGCCGCGGAGATCTCCGATTGCCAGGGAGCAGCCCTCACCCGATTTTCTCCCCGACAACCATGCTCGCCTTCGAGGTTCCACTGGCCCCGTGGCTGCTCATCAAAGGCGTCGCTCTGGCGCGCGGAGGCAATCGGCATGACGGCAATCGGCATGACGTCGACTCCTTTCACGACGCGCGGATCGCGGCGACCGCTGTAACGTCCCGGCGCGGCCGGGGCCCTGGGAGCCCTCGGGCTTGATATCGTCCGGGGATCGCATGGACGTCCCTCGCGACGCACCGGCATCGGCAGGCGGGCGATGATTTCCGGCCTCGGGGCGCGGGTCTGGGCCACGCCGGAAGCGCTCGGGCGGCGCGTCCACATGCTCGGGAGTGTCCTCGCCTCCGCGCTCCGGCTCGCCTCCGGGCGCTATGGCGTCTCCGCGGCGATCGCGTCGAAACGTGTCCTCCTCGCCCAGATCTGGTTCACGGGAGCGCAGGCGCTCGTCCTGATCTGCGGCGCCGGGTTGCTTCTCGCCGGCGTCATGATGGGGATCGGATACACGACACTCGCGGGGTGGGGCGCGCAGCGGGATTTCGGCGACCTGATGCGCCTCGTCGTCTTGAACGAGTTCGGGCCGCTTCTGACGGCCCTGATCGTGATCGGGCGGTCCGGCACCGCCGTGACGACGGAGCTCGCCGGCATGCGCCTGAATCGGGAGATCGACGCGCTGGAGGTGCACGGGGTGAATGTGCTCGGGTATCTCGCCGCGCCCCGTCTCTTCGGCGTCGCGCTCGCGAATCTGTGCCTCACTCTCTTTCTCGTCGCCTCGGCGTACGCCGGCTGCGTGCTCCTGGCGCCCTTCGTGTCGCTCACCTCGGTCACGATCTTCGTGAGGGACCTCGGCGGCGCGATCTTCCCGGGCGACATCACCCGCTGCGTGGCAAAAGGGTTGCTTTTCGGCGTCTCCGTTCCCATCGTCACGCTGTACCAGGGCTTGACGCTGCGGCATGACATCAACGAGATCCCGCGCGCGGGGACGCGCGCGGTCGTCGGCGCGATGGTCCTCGTCTTCACGATCGACGCCCTCGTGGCGCTGGTGGGGAATGGTTGAACGCCAGGGCGCCGCGACCGCGCCGGAGACGCCTCTGCTCGCCCTCGAAGGCGTGCGCATCCGCGCGCGCGGCGCGGTTCTGATCGATGGACTCGACCTCGATCTTTTCGCCGGCGACTTCGTGACGCTCATAGGGCCGTCGGGCTGCGGCAAGAGCCTGCTGCTGCGCGTCGCAGCCGGGCTCGATCGCCCGGACGGAGGGGAGCGCCGGGTGTCTGCCTCCGGCCCTCGCGCCGCCTTCGTCTTCCAGGAAGGCGGGCTCCTTCGCAACGTGACCGTCGTCGAAAACCTGCGTCTTCCTCTCTACTACCGGGGCCTGGGAGACGGCGCAGCCGGAGAGGCCGCGGTCGCCGCCCTGGAAGAGTTTGGCGTCGCCGCGGTCGCGGACGAACGGCCGAGCGCGCTCCTGAACGAAACGAGAGTCCTCGTGCAGTTCGCGCGCGCGGCGGCGCTCGAGGCGGACCTGCTTTTCCTCGACGATCCGTTCCCGCAGCTCGCGCAGCCCGCCGAGGCGCGGGTGGTGCGCTGGCTCGCGGCCGGGCTCCAGAGGTCGAAGCTCGCCGTCATGATGACCGCGGTGGAGCCGGACTCGGTGCCATCGATTCCCGGCGGACGGATCATCGAGCTCGGCGCCCGGGCGGGGTCTCGGGAAGGCGCGGACGAATGAGCCCCTCTCGGACGGCCGCCACGAGCCGCCGCGACTTCTATACGGGCCTCTTCCTGCTCGTCTCCGCCGCGCTGCTCGTCGCGGCATATCTCCATAGCTCGATGGCGCACTTCACCCGGAACGTCCAGACGTATTACGCGGACGGCACCGACATCGCGGGCCTCGAAGAGGGGTCGGACGTCGAGATGGGCGGCTACAAGATTGGCACCATCCATCACATCCGCGTGTTGAACGATCCGACGCTCCGGTTCGAGCTGGCGCTCTCAGTCAAGCGGGAGATTCCGGTCCCGAAGGGGACGAAGGCCGTGGCCGCCAGCCATTCGCTGTCGGGCAACCGGTTCCTCGATCTGCGGCCGCCCGCCGGCGGAGGACCGGCGCTTGCGAGCGGCGGCCGCCTTCGCGTCGAAGCCGAGCCGACGCTGCAGGCAATCATGACGAAGGCGGATCAGGCGTTCGCGAACCTGACGGACGTCACCGCTCAGCTCGACAAGCTCGTGGCGTCCGATGCGAACGGCCCCGGCTTGAAGGACACCTTCGCGCGCCTCTCGCGGGTGCTCGCCGACGCGGACGCCGCGGCGACGGCCGCAGGCCGGGTGATGGCGCGCCTCGACCGCACGGTCGAGCAGATCTCGCCGCCGCTCGCGTCGGGCGCGAAGTCTCTCGATCGAACGATGCAGACGGCTGAGAGCGCCGCCCGGCGGCTGGACCGGTTGCTCGAGAAGGAAGGGCCGTCGCTCGAACAGGTGCTGACATCGGCCAACGCGCGCCTGGCGGAGTTGAAGGGTCTCTCGGACCTGCTGGCCGGCTACGACGCCAACCGAAACCCCGCCATCCATGCCACGCTCCAGCACTTGGACGGCGCAACGAAGAGCCTGGAGGACCTCCTGGCGGACGTCAAGGCGCACCCGTGGAAGCTGGTGAGGAAGGGAAAATGACGCGGGTGCGGGCCGTCTTTCAGGATGTTCCCCACGAAGCCGAGCCTCCGCTCGGACTCGGCGACTTCGACCGCATCGTCGTGCCGGCGATGGTGGGTGTGACCATGCTGGCGGCGTACGTGCCCGTGCGCAAAGCAATCCGGATCGCGCCCACGATCGCGCTGCGATACGAGTGAGACCACTCGTCCGCCGGCGCGAACGGCCCGGTTCCCCGATCCTGAGGCGAAGCCCGGGTGACGGCGACGGGGTCTTCCCCGGACTCACTCGGGGCCGTTGGCACTGAAGCAAGGCATTCGCATCTCTGTTCGCGTTGGCGACGCCGTCGACGCCGGCATGCTGACCGAGTTGGGGCGGCGGACGTTCCACGAGACGTTCGCCGCTGACAATACGCCCGAAGACATGGCCGCTCACATGCAGGCCGCGTTCGTCGTCGAACGGGTCGTTGACGAATTGCGACAGCCGGGGTCGGTTTTTCTCATTGCGGAAGCCCTCTCGAAAGCCCTCGGTTATGCCAGGCTCGAACCCGCTCCCGCACCGGAGTGCGTGAGGGGGCCGTCCCCCGTGCGGCTGATCAAGCTGTACTCTCCGCCGACGCCATCGGGTCCGGGTTCGGAGCGGCGTTGATGCGGTCCAGTATCGAGTGGGCCAGGAAAGCGGGCCACGGGAGCCTGTGGCTCGGCGTGTGGGAGCACAACCACCGGGCGAGGGCCTTCTACGAGCGGTGGGGGTTCCAGCCGGTCGGGACCGAGACGTTCCGGCTCGGCTCGGACGATCAGGTCGACGTGTTGATGGAATTGATGCTGGGCGAGAAGGCGTGAAGCGCGGTCTTCTATGACTCCCCGCGCCAGGAAGACGACGGCCCGATCTCCGTCATCACGATCGGCCGGACGGCCAGCGGTTCGAGTTCGCCGTGACCCCTTCGGACCCACGGTCCCGTCGCGGCATCAATCGGATAGCATTCTCCGATGGCCGACAAGCCCAAATCTTCCTTCGAGCTCGCAATGGAACGGCTCCGCGCCGCCGACCCGGCCGGAAGCAAGGAAAAGCCGCTCACTCCGGCGCAGAGGATCTCGCATTCGGCCAGACGCGCCGCGGCGACGCGCCGGGCCTCGCGGCCGTCAACGAAGCGAAGCGGACGAAAATAAAGCGAGTCGTCCACCTTTCGATCCACGACGTCGAGAAGTGCCCGGAGGCGCCGCACTTCGCGAGCAAGATCGCGATCGAGAACGCGCTGAAGGAGACCGGCCTGGCGTATACGATCCTTCGGCCGAACAACTTCTACCAGAACGACTACTGGTTCAAGGATGCCATTGTCCAGTACGGCGTTTATCCGCAACCCATCGGCGACCTCGGTCTGTCGCGCGTAGACTCGCGCGACATCGGCGAAGCCGGCGTCCGGGCCCTGACGCAGGACGGCCATCTCGGGAAGACGTACGCCCTGGTTGGGCCCTATCCCGTGACGGGCGCAAGCTGCGCCGCGGAGTTTTCGAAAGCCCTGGGCAAGCCCGTCGCGTACGGCGGCAACGATCTCGTGGCCTGGGCGAAAAGCATGGCCCCATATATGCCCGCCTGGGCCGTCTATGACTATGCGCTCATGTAT
This sequence comes from Thermoanaerobaculia bacterium, assembly GCA_038253555.1. Classification (GTDB taxonomy): domain Bacteria; phylum Acidobacteriota; class Thermoanaerobaculia; order UBA5066; family Gp7-AA6; genus JALYUA01. The sequence continues at coordinate 7,811 of JBBSGZ010000107.1, read as the reverse complement.
GCAGCGTTCCAGGCCAAAGGGCTCGAGGCGACTCCGGCGCAGCTCGACGAGACCCGGGCGATCCTCGGTCGCGGGCCGCGGAAGTTCTCGGACTTCGTCGAGGAGACGGCCGCCGCCTGGAAGGCCTGAAGAAGAACCGAAAGGGACGGACGTTGCGGGTCCTGGGTCAGCGACGCTCGCCCACAGCTCTCCGCAGAGCCGCGGAAGGCGAAAGCATCCGAACGATCGTCATCGCGCTTGTCGCGAACGTCGTCATCGCCATAGCGAAGCGGATCGCGGGACTCGCTTCCGGATCCACCGGCATGCTGGCCGAGGCCGCGCATTCCGCCGCCGACTCGGTCAACGAGGTGTTCCTCGCGATCGGTCTGCACCGCGACCGCAAACCTGCGGACGCGACACATCCCCTCGGCCACGGACGCGAGCGATTTCTCTGGGCCTTCATGGCCGCGATCGCGTCGTTCCTGATCGGCGGCTGCCTGTCCATCGCTCTGGCCATCGCACACCTCAGGGCACCGCGCCCGGTGGAGGTCGGGGCGACGGCATGGATCGTTCTCGCCATCGCGTTCGTCGCCGATGGAGTGTCGTGGCTGCAGAGCATCCGGCAGGCACGCCGCCAGGCGAAGGAATACGGGATCTCGCTGTGGCTTTACCTCGTCCGTTCGAGTGATCCGGGGAAAGAGGCACGGCCGGCCAGCGCAATCAGCTTTTCGGAACCGAATTTCGAATGGGGCGCGGGCCGTTTCCGCGGGCGCTCGGAGCGCCGTCCGCGGGGCGGTGATCGGCGAGAGAGCGGATTCCGCGGCGGCCCGTCTCGTCGACGCCGCGGCTGGTTCTTCGGCACCTTTGCACTGAAGGATGGCAGAAGGGCTCCGGAAAGAGCTACTCTGGGCGCCAATTCGACGGCGAATCTCGTCAGCCGCCGGACGCTGGACTTCACGATTGGTTGGCAGGTCGGCGAATCGCAGGCCTGTGGAAAAGATCCGCCGAACGAAAGAAGGGGAGTGCCTCATGGCGAAGACCGAAGCCCTCAGGATGGCCGATGACTCCAAGGACGAGGCCAACTATCCGTTCTGCGGCGTCACCTGCAGCACGTCCGGTTGCTCCTTGAAATGCTGCAAGGAGAACACGCCCACGCATGCCGCCTACGGCATTCACGCCTGCCTCGATCACAAGTGATCGTGGCGCCGATCAAGGCAAATCGGCAAATCTGACGGCCGCGGACCGCTTTCGGGAGGGATCGGGTCAGCCCGGGGGCTTCTGAGCTCGCCGGACGGCGGGATGACCCCCGGATGTCACGTTATCCGAGATTACGTCGCGGCTAAATTACGAATCACGGCCTGACCAGGATCAAGCCTCTCGACCTGCGTTCTGATCATTCGCAGGGGAGCGATGTACCGGGGCTTCGCTAGAATCCGCCCATCCCGTCGCGGGTTGCGACGGTCTCTCCCTTCGATACCAGGAAGGAGAACGCATGCCGACGGCCGTTGAATACGCGGAGCGGTATCTCCAACTCGAAGTTCCCTTCGATGAGGGATCCGTAACAGTGAAGGTGCACCGTTACCATCTGGGCAGCCCGGACGCCGAGCAGGGAAAACTCTGGCAGGACCTCAAGGATCATTTCCGGAAGGAGCAGGGCAAGAATCCCGCGTACGGGCTGAAGCTCCGGGTCAACGCCGAGTTCCCGGAGTTCAGCTCCGCTTCCGAAATGCTCCACAAGGCGGTGAACCCGTTCTGGGGCAAAGGATCTCCCGAGGATTGCCAGATCGTCCTCCAGCTCGCGGTCAAGTTCGGCCGGGCGACCAGGGCCAACCTCCAGACGTACTGCGATGACCACCTCGGGCTCGACTGCAACGGCTTCGTGGGCAACTACCTCTTCCGCGCGTTCAGCGGCACGAACGACTGGCGCTCGGATCCCGCCGAGAACGCGATCGGCCCGAGCGCGCTGATCGACTCGATCATGCAGAGAAGCGGGATCGCCGTCGACACGGTCGAGCAGATGCGTCCCTCGGTGACGTACATGCTGGCCGAGGTGGATGCCGCGAACCGGATCATGCCCGGAGGTCCGGGCAACCCCCCCGGCCACATCGTGCTGACGGAGCCGGGCCGTTACATGGCGCAGAGTTTCGTGTTCGACTCGTTCGGCGGCCTGGATCTCGAGATGGCGAAACAGGATGCGTACGGCCATCCCGCGTTCTGGGGCGTCGAGTCCACGGGCGGGCAGGGCCTCATCCAGTCGTGGTACGTCATCAAGCCGCTCGTTCGGGGGACGAAGAACGTGCCCGGCGTCTTCCGGGTTTTTCGCGGCAGCAAAGGCAGGAACCTGAACTTCCGGATCCGGGCGCTGACGAACTGACTTCCCCGAAAGGGATTTGATTTCGGGAGATCCGCCCGGAGCTTGCCGCGGCTCGTTTACCGCTCCGTGATCAGCGCCTCAGAGTGAGTGAGCCGCCCGCCATGATCACTCGGTCGCCGGTGATGAGCGGCTTGGTCATGTCGCCGATCGAAAGCGTGATCTCGCCGCCCTGCATCCTTCCGGAGACGCCTCCGCCGACGCAGCCGGTCATGTCGATCAGGCCCGTCACGCTGTTGCCCGACACGGTCCCTTTGAACGAACCCCCGACGCCGCATGCATTTGTTTTCAGGATTCCGAAGACGGAATTGCCGTTCTGGGTGAACGTCGCGGTGGCCGGGGATGCCTCGCAACTCTTCGGGTCGTACGCTTCAAACCGGCCGGTCCACGTGCCGCCGATGTTCGCGGATGACGTCGTCAGGGTTCCGGTCGAGGGGGCGGTGACCCCATTGGAATCGCTGCAGGCCACGACGAGGATCGCAAGTCCCGCGGCGGCGAGGAGAACTACGGCGTTCTGACGCATGGTGTGCTCCCTTTTGCTACGGCGGCATCATAGCGCCGGACGAGGACCTTTTCCCTCTCCCCGCGCCCGGGGAGAGGGTCAGGATGAGGGGCACTCCCTCTCTCTAACATCTGGATGTGCGACGAGGGGAGAGCGTCTCTCACTCGCGAGCACTCCGCGCCCGGGGAGAGGGAGGACATACCCGTCGATCGACGTCTCCCTGAAACGTGATCCCGGCATCATCTGTAGACTCTTCCGTCGTGCCGACGACCGCGCCGCGCGATCACCGAAAGCTCATCCTCACCCTGGTGAATCGGCTCGGGGTCCTGCTGATCTTCCTTCTTCTGTTCGCGCGCGTCGCGGAGGACCTCTCCAGAAAGACGTCGCTCATCCGCGCGGACCTTCGGGTCAGCAATCTGGTCCAGAGCGCGCGGACTCCGGGCGCCACCCGGGTGATGGTTTTCGTTTCCGACCTCGGCCGGTGGCAGACACTCGCGGCGGGCGGCCTGATTCTCGGGCTGATCCTCGCCCTCTGGCGTCGGAAAGCGGAGGTCTTCACCCTCGCTCTGACCATGTTGCTCGGCGAAGCGCTGGTGTGGCTGGTCAAGAATCTCATTCACCGGAGTCGCCCGGAGCCCGCGAACGCGATTGCGTTCGAAAGCAGTTACAGTTTTCCCAGCGGTCATGCATTCGCCGCCTTCGTTTTCTACGGTCTCGTCTGCACGCTCCTTCTCCCCTCGACCCACCGGAGGGCGCGGCCTCTTCTGATTGCCGCGAGCGCCGTTCTGGTGGGCGCGATCGGATTCTCCAGGGTCTACCTGGGCGTCCACTGGCCGTCGGACGTCCTGGCGAGCTACGCCGCGGGGGCGGCCTGGTTGAGCGCGGCATCGACCGCGCTCTTCTTCTGGCGACATCGACATGCGCCCCTGCCTCCGAAGATCCCGTATTCCCGCCTCGCGTGGGCCTCCGTCGTTCTCGGCGGCCTGTGGCTCAGCGTCGCGGTCTCCCTTTATCGCCTGGTGCCGCTCCCCCAGCCCCATGCGGTCCCCGCGACGATATTGATCATCCCGGCCGAGCAGATCCCCGCTCGCCTGTTCGACAAGGTGCCGACCCACAGCGAAGACCTGACCGGGAAACCCATGGAGCCGATCAATGTCGTCATCGTCGGTGCGGCTGGAGTCGTGGGCGCGATCTTTCGAAAAGCGGGTTGGCGCGACGCCGATCCGATCAGTCTCGGTTCGATGTCCCGGGAAATCCGGTCGCTGCTGACGGATCGTCCCTACCCGCAGCAACCCGGGACGCCGTCCTTTTGGAACGGCCTGCCGAACATGCTGGCGTTCGAGCATTCGACTCCCGCCAACACGATCCGGGAGCGCCACCACATTCATTTGTGGAACACGAGCCTGATCGACGAGGACGGCGCCTCGATCTGGGTGGCAACGGTGCATTTCGACCGGGGGCTCCGCAGGTCCGCGTCGACTCCGGTGCCCGTCCATTCGATAGACCCTCAGGTCGATCTGCAACGCGCCTATGTTCGCGAGAGCCTCTCCGCGACGGGGGACGTGGCGTCCGCCGAGGTGTTCGCCGTGACTTCCCCGACGGCGGGAAAAAACTTCGCCGGCGATCGTTTCGAAACGGACGGGAAGGGGGTCCTTCTTCGTCTCCGCTGAGTCGAGCGGACGGGATGGACGAGGGCGGACCGTCCCCCTTCCTCTCCCCGCGTCCTCGTCACTCTCGACGCGCAGCACGACCATGTGTCCCAGGAGAAGCCCGGGCGGTCATCGACGTCGGAGTGGCGGGAGCGGATTCGCCCCGAAAATCAGCGTTTCAGGACGGACGCGGTGTCGGGTCCCATATGCTGGTCTCTGCTGAGCAGGCGCGAGTTTGCGTGCCTTCTTTTTTTCGACGAAGGAGGCCCTCCATGACTCGAAGATTTCTCAGGCTGACAACACTTGCTGTGTGCGGGATCGTCGTTGTCTCCCTGACGGCGGGAGCCACCGAATTCAAGGTGTATCCGGGAGCGAAGACGGACGCCTGGGCGGCCGAAGCCATGCGCAAAGGCAAGGCGGTCCTGCCCCCGGGTACCGAGAGCGAGGTGTACGTCACCCCGGACGCGTACGAAAAGGTGTCTTCGTTCTACAGGCAGAATGCGCGCGAAGTTACGGTGTCCCCGGGCACGACGCTTCCGGACGGAACCCAGGTCAAGTGGAGCTTTTTCGTGCTCGACAACGCCAAGGGGCTGGCGGACTCAAAACTGTGGCTGAAAGTCCAGCGGCCGTCAGTCGCAGACGCCGAGATGAAGGTGAGGGACATCACGTCCATCCAGGTGGTGCGAAAGAAATAGGGCTCGATTTCAGTCGAGGTCTAATTCACACGGGTCCGTCGGTTACTTCCCTGGACCGGGGGGTGCGACCGCCCGTGCCGGTCGTGGAGAGGTTCCGCAACGGCCCAGGGGTCGGTCTGCCGCGCAAACGTGGCCTGGCCGGCCCGCTCAACCCGCCTCGAGCCGGAAAGAGCCCCTCCGGCGTCAGAAATGTTGTCAAGAAAATGCGCACAAAAAAGACAGCACCGGGGAAAGAAAATCTCGCCGCCGCTGGCGGGCTTGATAGCCTTTCGCAGGTTTTCCATGCGGCTGTCTGCCGGAGTTTCGCTCGAATCGGCTCGGGTCACGCGGGGCCCGGGCGGGGCGAAACGTGCGCCCTTCCGTTCCTGCCGGGGTCCTCCGCGAAGATCTCCCGTCAGTCGAGGCGACGCGACGGCTTCGTCGCTTTTCTCAAACTGCGAAAGGACACATCATGGACAAGTTCGATAAGCCACCATGGGAGGATCTTCTCTAAGCGGATCCCCCGAGCACTCCTCGGCGGGGATTCTCCAGACGTCAAATGCTCGGGACGGCCGGCGCCGCGGGAGCGCTCCTGGTCGCCGGAGTTCCCAAGATCGCCTTCGGAGCCAAGCCCGGCTCGGGAATTCCAAATCCAATTCCCCACATCACCGGACCCGGGCACTTTTTCTTCCCCGGCCCGGTCGACGGCTCGATTGTCCCGTCGGACCCGACCGGCGCGCATCCCGGCGGCCGCGACCCTTCGATGATTTACGACTTCAACGGCTTCATCGGCCAGGCTGAATTGAACCTGAGCGGGACGGGGACGGACCTGAACTCCGGCGCCACCGCTCCGTACACGTTTCACACCGACATGCGTTTCATGAAGGGGGTCTTTGTCGATACGGCTGGCCGAAATCAGCGGGGCGCCTTCGCGTTCATATGACTCGACAGCCTGACGGGCAGTCTGCCCGGAACGTCCCCTCTGCCTGAACCGAATGCCCCTTTCTCCCCCTTGAGCGCCCATTCCTACGATCCCGGCATCTCCGCCAACAAGCTCTTCTGGACTATTCCGATTCCGGAGGAGAGCGTGGATGTTCATCTCGGCGCCGGGGAGGCGCTGCTCCACGTCACGAACATTTCTCTTTCCGACGTCTTCACCGTTCCGAACAGCTTCTCGCACGCAAAGACTCCCGTGCCGGCCGTCATCAATTCGTTGCGCCTCGAGTGGGGCGGGATTACGAAGACGACGCATTTCACCAGTACCGACCCGAATGACCAGTTCGCCGGCTATTTCCTGGAGAATTCCGCGACGATCGAGGTGACGGTCACAACGCCTGCGGCCAACGGACTCGATGGGTTCCGCTTCGTCTCCGATCCCGCCGCGACGACGATCAGTCATTTCGCCCAGATCGGACACGAGCACAACGGGACCTTTTTCCCCGGATGAGTTCATGAGACCCGAGGTGTTCAGACAGTGAGGTTGACACGCTCCCGCCGGGTGGCGAGAACGCCCGGCGGGAGCCTGCGCGAGGAGATATTCCGATCACAACCCAGAACGGAGACATATGAAGAGAGCGTTTGCGAGCCTGCGTCTGATCTTCCCCGCCTTCCTTCTGTCTGGCGTGGCAGCGCCCGTTCTGGCGGCGGACACTCTGGCCGTCCAGTGGAATGACGTTCTGCTCCAGTCCGTGCGGCTGAGCAAGATCGGCCCCCCGATGGTCGCGCGGGCCATCGGGATCGTCCACACCTGCGGTTTTGACGCCTGGGCGGCGTACGACGGCGTCGCGGTCGGCATGCGCCTCGGCAGTTCGCTGCGCGGGCCCTCGCTCGAGCGCACGCAGGCGAACAGGCAGACGGCATTCAGCTACGGTGAGTATCGCTGCCTGTTGGATCTCTTCCCCGGGCAGGCGTCCTACATCCGTTCGCAGATGGCCGCGCTGGGTTACGACCCGAACAATTCTTCGGTGGACACGACGACGGCAGCAGGCGTTGGAAACGTGGCCGCTGCGGCGGTGATCGCGTTTCGGCATCACGACGGCGCGAACCAGCTCGGAGACCTGCACCCGGGCGCTTATTCGGATTACACGGGGTACGTCCCTCTCAACGATTGGGATCACATCAGCGATCCGAACCACTGGCAGCCGATTCGCTTCTCCGACGGACTGGGCGGGTTCGTGACGCCGGGATACATCGGGGCGCAGTGGGGGAATGTGGTTCCCTTTGCGCTCGACAGCGCCTCGCAGTTTCGGCCGGGACTCCCAGCGCGATGGCCGGAGGGGGGATACGTCGCCCAGGCGGAGCACGTCCTTCATCTCAACGCGCACCTGGACGACCGGCAGAAGATGGTCGCCGAGTACTGGGCGGACGGGCCGCACTCCGAGCTGCCCCCGGGCCACTGGACTCTGTTCGCCGAGTTCGTCTCGAGGCGGGACGGGCACACGTTCGACCAGGACGTCGAGCTCTTCTTTGAGATGGGCAACGCGGTCTTCGACGCGGGGATCGCGGTCTGGGAATCCAAGCGGTTCTATAACTGCGAGCGGCCGATCACGGCGATCCGTTTCTTGAAGGCCGGCAAGAAAGTCCTCGCATCGGTCCCCTTCCAGGGCAAGCAGGTGATCCGGGGGGAGGACTGGCTG
>JBBSGZ010000106.1:0-12962 GCA_038253555.1 Thermoanaerobaculia bacterium | reverse complement strand
CGGGCGGGCTCCCGCCCGGAGCCGCGCGGATTTTGGAGTTGTGCGGCACCGCGTGTTCCACAGGCGGTGTTTGCTGACCTGGAAGCGGGCGGATCGCCCGCCACAGGCCGGGCGGGCTCCCGCCCGGAGCCGCGCGGTGTGCGCGCTCCATCTTTTTTTGGCATGACCTTCGCTCTTGCTCTACGCAAGTGAGGCGCTTGGCCCACTTGAAAGAGGAGGATTCTCATCATGCTCTGGACCATCTTTGTGATCCTGCTGGTTCTCTGGCTTTTGGGCCTCGTGTCCGGTTACACCATGGGGGGATTCGTCCACATTCTGCTGGTCGTGGCCGTCGTCGTCCTGCTGATCCGGCTGATCCAGGGTCGCCGCGTCGTCTGATCCATCCCGAAATCACGCAGACGGGAGCGCGCCGGGGACGAACCCCGGCGCGTTTCGCATTCAGGGGCGCGCGACCTGCGGCGCCGTCCTCTCCGCGAACTAGGAGCGCTTCAACAACGTCCAGACGAGATAGACGAAGAAGCCGGCGCCCGCGACCAGAACGAGAATGCCTGACCCCGGGGAGTACTTGAGCGCCATCTGGTACAGCAGATAAAAGAGGACGCCGAAGACGGGCAGGACCAGAAGGCCGAGATACGCCGCAGCCGGCCTCTTCTTTTCGAGCGGAAGCACTTTCATCATTTCCAGCTGCCGCGCCGCGTCGATTGGGAGCATCGGCCGCTCCACCCATTTCAGCGCTTCGGGCTCGGAGAATCCTTCCTTGAGCCCGTCGGGAAACGCGACGCCGCAGTAGACACAGTGCTCCTTGCGCCAGGCCGCGATCCGGCGGCCGCAGCTCGGGCAGACCGGCCCGGAGGACTTGATTTCGGGGCCCACCATGCCGTTCATCATAGAAGGTTTTTGCGCCGACGCCTCCGTTATGCTCGAAGGATGACGTCCAGAATCGCGGTCGGGCTGCTCGGCGCCACGGGCACGGTCGGTCAGCGGTTCGTCGAGCGTTTGAGCGGGCATCCCTGGTTCGAAATCGCCTGCATGGCGGCGTCCGACCGCTCCCGCGGGCGGCCCTACGGGGAGGCGGCGCACTGGCGGCTGGCCTCCCGGATCCCGGCGTCTCTGGCGGACATAAAAATCTGCGGTCCGCTGGACGAACTGCCCTGCCGGGTCGTCTTCTCGGCGCTTGACGGGGCGCTGGCGCGCGAGGTCGAGCCGGAGCTCGCCCGGCGGGGGCTCCTCGTGTTCTCGAACGCGTCCGCTTACCGGATGGACGAGGACGTTCCGCTCCTCCTCCCGGAGGTCAATCCGGGCGCGATCCGCGTCCTCGAGAGGCAGCGTCGGGAACGAAGCTGGGCGGGGGGGATCGTCACGAACGCGAACTGTTCGACCATCGTGCTGGCCCTGGCTCTGGCCCCCCTGCACCGCGCGTTCGGAATCGAGCGCGTGTTCGTGACGACGATGCAGGCCGTGTCCGGAGCGGGATATCCGGGGGTGCCGTCGCTCGACATCCTCGGCAACGTGCTGCCCGACATCCCCGGGGAGGCCGCGAAAATCGAGCAGGAGACGCGGAAGATCCTGGGCGAGCTGGCCGGCGAGCGCGTCACGCCGGCAGACTTCGACGTCTCGGCCATGACCTATCGCGTCCCGGTCGAAGACGGGCACATGGAATCGATCTCCGTGAAGCTGCGGCGGCGGGCGGCACTCCCCGACGTTCTGGCCGCGTGGGAGGAATTCCGGGGTCCCGACGAGGTCCGCGGACTTCCGTCGGCCCCGGAACGGCCGATCGTCTCTCTCTCCCTTCCGCACCGTCCGCAGCCGAGGCGCGACGTCGACGCGGGAGGCGGAATGTCGGTCGTGGTGGGAGGGCTCACGCCGTGCGCGCTTCTCGACTGGAAATTCACGGCGCTCGGGCACAACACAATCCGCGGCGCTGCCGGAGCGTCGGTCTTGAATGCCGAATATGCCTCTGTGGTCGGCCTCCTCGCTAAAACGTGATCGTCCAGAAATTCGGGGGGACGTCCGTCGAAGACGCGGCCGCGCTCGAACGGCTCACCGAAATCGTCGGACGGGCGCACGCCCGCGGAGACCGCCCGGTCGTCGTGGTCTCTGCCATGGGCCGCACCACGGACCGGCTCGTGGCGGCGCTCGCAAAGGCCGCTTCCGGAGACGGGCGCGAAGCGAAGAGGATTCTCATCCAGGACGTCGCCCGTATCACCCTCGGCGTTGCCCGGGACGTTTTCGGCACCGCGGCGCAGGAGGTCGAAGCCGCGCTCGCCCCGTGGTTCATGGCTCTCGACCGGATGGCCGGCGCCGTCGCCGAGCTGCGGTCCGTGCCTCCGGAGGCTCGGGACCATTTCCTCGCCCACGGCGAGCTCATCTCATCGCTTCTGGTCTCCCGGGTGCTCTCTCTGCGCAATCTTCCGGCGAAATGGGTCGACGCACGGGAGGTCCTCGTCACGGACGCGCGTTTCGGCCGGGCGCAGCCGGCATTCGAGGCCACGCGGACGCGGGCAGGACAACGGCTGGCGGAGCCGGCCGCGCGCGGTGAGATCCCGGTCGTCGGGGGCTTCGTGGGGGGGGCTCCCGACGGGCGCACGACGGTGCTCGGCCGCGGAGGGTCCGACTACAGCGCCGCAATCTTCGGCGCGTGCCTTGACGCCTCGCTCGTCGAAATCTGGACCGACGTGGACGGAATGATGACGGCGGATCCGAGGATCGTGGCGGAAGCGCGAGTTCTGGAGAGCATCTCCGCGGAAGAGGCGTCGGAGCTCGCGTACTTTGGCGCCCGCGTGCTCCATCCGTCGACACTCGCCCCGGCCGTCGAGAAAGGCATTCCCGTCCGGGTGCGCAACGCGCGGAAGCCCGGGGGCGTGGGGACGGAAATCCGCTCGGGCGCCCCGCCGGGCACGGAGGACGTCCGCTCCATCGCGTGCAAGCGCGGAATTGCGACGGTGGATATTTCGACCAGCCGCATGCTCCTCGCCGCGGGCTTTCTCCGCGCGATTTTCGACGTGTTCGCCCGGCACGAGACCGCCGTGGACATGGTTTCCACGTCCGAGGTTTCGGTTTCCGTTACGGTGGACGACGTCGACAGATTGTCGGAGATCCGCGCCGAGCTCGAGGCGCTGGCGGACGTGGAGGTGGCCGAAGGCCGCGCGATCGTCTGCCTCGTGGGAGAAAATCTGAAGTTCACCCCGGGAATCGCCGCGCGGATCTTCCGCGCGGTCGAGGACGTGAACGTGCTGATGATCTCGCAGGGCGCCTCTCGCCGGAACGTCTCCTTCGTGGTGGCGGAAGAGGACGTCGATCGGACCGTGTGCCTTCTGCACCGCGAGTTCTTCGGCCGCGAAGGGACGCCATAACGATGCGCGTGGGGCTCGTCGGCGCGGGAAAGATGGGCCTCGAGGCGGGCGCGGCCGCCGAGGCGCGGGGGCATCACGTGGTGTGGTCGCTCGAGTCGACCGACAACCGCGCCGCACGAGGCCTGACGGCCGAGCGGCTCGAGGCAGCCGACGTCGTTTTCGAGTTCACGGCGCCGCAGGCGGCCGTCGAGAACCTCCTGCGTCTGGCCGCGGGGGGCGCGCGGGTGGTATGCGGCACGACCGGATGGGAACGCGAACTTCCTCGCGTCACACGCGCGTTTTCCAGCGGGGCCGGAGCCCTGGTCCACGCCTCTAATTTCTCCGTCGGCGTGCGTCACCTGTTCGATCTGGCGGCTCACGCGGCGCACCTCTTCGGGCCCGCCGGATACGCGGCCTACCTCGTCGAGGAGCACCACGCCGAAAAGCGCGACGCTCCGTCCGGGACGGCGCGCAGGATGACGACCCTCGTCGAGGCCGCGACGGGGCGTCCGCTGTCGGTCGCGAGTGTGCGCGCGGGAACTATCCCCGGGACGCACCGCCTCGTCTTCGAGTCCGCCGACGACGAGGTGGAGATCATCCACCGCGCGCGGGGACGCGGCGGCTTCGCCCGCGGCGCGGTGTGGGCCGCCGAGCGGATTGCCGGCCGGTCCGGTGATGTCGAGTTCGGAGAACTGCTGGCGGATTTCGAGAAGGAGGTCTCGTGAAAGGTTCGCGCAAGCGCGTCGAGTGGCGGGGTTGCGGCACGGCTCTCGTGACGCCGTTTGACGATCGAGGGCGGATCGACTTCGGCTCGATCACGCGCCTGGTCGAGTGGCAGATTTCCGAGGGGATCGATTTTCTCGTGCCGTGCGGGACAACGGGGGAAGCCTCGACGCTTTCCGGAGACGAGCGCAAGGCGGTGACGGCCGCGGTCGTGGCGGCGGTGGGCGGACGCGTCCCCGTGATAGCCGGAGCGGGCGGCAACCACACCGCCAAGGCCGTCTTCTGGGCTCGCGACGCGGAGGCGGCGGGCGCCGACGGGATCCTCTCCGTGACACCGATGTACACCCGGCCGACCCCGGACGGTCTTTTTCGCCACTACTCGGCGATCTCGGACGCTTCGCGCCTGCCGATCCTCGTCTACAACGTCCCCGGGCGGACGGGAACCGATCTCGACGTGAACACCATCCTGCGGCTCGCGGAGGTGCCGAACGTCGTGGGGTTGAAGGAAGCCTCGCCGGACTTTTCCAAAATCGCGCGCCTCATGACGCAGATCCCCGCCGACTTCGCCGTCTTCTCGGGAGATGACGCGACGGCGCTGGCGTTGATCGCCCTGGGCGGGCGCGGCCTGATCTCGGTGGCGTCGAATGAAATTCCGCGCGAGATGCGGTCGCTCGTTTCCCGGGCGCTGGACGGCGACTCGACGGGAGGGCGCGAGCTGCAGGCCCGCTGGCTGCCTCTCATGGAGATGAATTTCTGGGAGTCGAGCCCCGGTCCCGTGAAATGCGCCCTCGCGCTGATGAAAAAATGCGGCGAGACGCTGCGCCTGCCCCTCGCTCCGGTGAGAGACGACACGCGACGGCGGATCGAGGCGCTCGTCAACGGTTACAAGCTCGCCGGCAAGCGAACGGGAGCGCGGCGATGACGGACGCGGAGACGCTGGCGGGACGGATCCGGGAGGCGTATGCGTCGCCGGAAGGACAATCTTCCGATGTTCTCCGCGCGCTGTTTCGAGAGTTGAAAGCAGGACTGAACGACGGGTCGATCCGGGCCGCGACCGTCGAGAACGGGCAATGGACCGTCCATCCCTGGGTGAAGGAAGGGATTCTGCTCGGGTTCCGCGCAGGGGGCGTCGTTCGCGCGCTGGCAGCTTCCGACTTTCCTTTCTTCGACAAGGACACCATGCCCCTGAAGCGATTCGACGGGCGATCGCAGGTCCGGATCGTTCCCGGCGGAACGGCGGTCCGCGACGGCTGCTATCTCGGGCCCGGCGTCACGATCATGCCCCCGGCGTACGTCAACGTCGGGGCTTACGTCGGGGCGGGCTCGTTGATCGATTCGCACGCGCTCGTAGGCTCCTGCGCGCAGGTCGGGGAGCGCGTCCACATTTCGGCGGGGGCGCAGATCGGGGGCGTGCTCGAGCCGGTGGGGCAGCTGCCGGTCATCGTCGAAGATGACGTTCTCGTCGGGGGCAACTGCGGAATCTACGAAGGGGCGATCGTCCGGGAGGGCGCCGTTCTCGCGAGCGGCGTGATACTGACCGGTGGCACACCCGTATACGACCTCGTGCGCGGAGAGGAGTATCGCCGTGCGGCGGACCGGCCGCTCGAAATCCCGGCGCGGGCCGTCGTCGTGCCCGGCGCGCGCGCCGTCCGGGAGGGCCGGGGACCGGAGTGGGGCCTCTCCCTGCAGACGCCGGTGATCGTGAAATACCGCGACGAGAAGACGGACGCGTCGACCGCGCTCGAAGATGTGTTGAGATGAACGCGGCCGTCGGTCCTCGCGCTTTTTCGGGCGAACCGACGAGCCAGCAACTCACAACGGATTGATTGGGAGCTCAAATGACCGGACCTTCCAAACCCGATGGATCGCACTGGGACGGGGCGGCTCTGCGGCAGGAGCGCGAGGACGGATGGTTCCGCGAACACGAGGCGGAGATGATCGAGGCGGCGCGTCAGCGGCGAGAGAAGTCAACGCCAGCCGTGAAGCGCACGGCCGAAGGAGAAATCGCGATGTCTCGCCGGTGTCCCAATGACGGGGCCGCGATGACGCTCGATCGCATCGAGGAAATCGAGGTCGACCGCTGTGGGACCTGCGGCGGAATCTTTTTCGACCGCGGCGAGCTCGAGACCCTTCTTCTCCGCCACGACGGCCACCGACGCGGCTTTTTCCGGAAGCTGCTCGGGTTCGAAGAGGGCGGTTAGTTCCCGGCGAAAGGCATCGGCGCCGGAGCGGGCTCAGCTCACACGCCCGCGCCTTGACGTCCTCCGCCCATCGCGGCGACCTGCTGGAAGTAGGAGGCGAACGCCGCCATCCCTCCCTTCGCCTGGGACCAGTCGAAGTTCTCGTTGGGGGCGTGATACCCGTGCTCGGGAAGGGAAAGCCCCAGGAAAAAGACCGGCACCTTCAGGACTTTCTCCATCGAAAGGACCGCCCCGATCGAGCCCCCCTCGCGCACGAAGACAGGCTCCTTGCCAAACGCGAGCTTGATGGCTGCCCGGATCGCGTCCGCGTACGGTCCCGTGGTCTTTCCCTGGTAGGCCGGCAGCGCGTGTTCGGCAGTGATTTTCACGTCGGGGTTCTTCGCCTTGACGAAGTCGGACACCAGCTTCACGATTTTCCTGGGATTCATGTCGGGGACGAGCCGGCACGACACGATTGCGGTCGCCTTTGGCGGAATGATGGTCTTCACCCCGGGTCCCTGATAGCCGCCGGCGATTCCGTGGACTTCGAATGTCGGCATCATCCAGATGCGCTTCATCACTTCGAGGGCGTCGTCGACGCGAAGCGTCTTGTAGAGGTGGTCCTTCTTGAAACCGGCGACCGTGAAGCCGCAGTTCTCCAGGTCGGAAAGCTCCTTCCGGGTCGGAGGCACCACGTCGGCGTAAAACCCGGGAATCTTCACTTTTCCCGTTTTCCCGTCCACGCACTCGGCGATCAACTGGCACATTTCCGTGACCGGGTTGCGCGCCGCGCCGCCCGCTGTCCCGGAGTGCTGGTCCGTTTGTCCGGTCTGGAGCTCGAAGCGAAGCCCCTGAAGGCCTCGCAAACCGGCCGGCTGCGCCGGACGCGCTCTTGAAACCCAGACCGTGTCCGAGACCACGACCGAGTCGGTCGCAAAATCCTTCGCCCGGCTCGCGATCGTCGTTTCAAAATGGGGGCTGCCGATCTCCTCTTCGAACTCCCAGAGGAAGTGGATGTTCGCGGCGACCCCGTTGTCGACGGCGTACTTCGCGCCGAAGAGGGCGGTGATCGCGGGTCCCTTGTCGTCGGTGGTGCCGCGGCCGAAGTACCGGTCCCCCTGTTTGACGAACTCGAAAGGAGACGTTTTCCAGTCAGGCCCTTCCGCGGGCTGAACGTCGAGGTGGTTGTAAACGGTGACGGTGGGAAGCCCGGCGCCCCGGTCGAAGCGGCCGTACACGATCGGATGCCCCGCCGTTTCGTAGAGCTTCGCCTTCGCTCCCATGGATTCCAGGAGACGGACGGCGGACTCCGCGCCGCGCCGCATGTCCGGCTTCCTCTCCGGTTCGACCGAGACGGTCGGGATCTCGACCAAGTCGGCGAACGTCCGCTCGAACTGCTCGCGCTGGCCCGACGCGTACCGGGAGAGGGCATCCTTCGAGAATCCGTTGTCCATCGGGGCTCCTTTTTTTCGCTCTCGAGAGGCCGAGATTCTAGCCCGGATTATTCAGGACGAGAGTCGCTCCGGAATTCTGCGGGTTCTCTCGAAGCTCGATCGAGAAGTCGGGCCGAGCTCCGACCGGCACTCGTCGCAAGGGGGAGATCATCATGCCACCCATCTCCAGTGAACGAACGCGATTAACCCGGCGGACAGAAGCGCGGCCGAGCCGATCCACCAGGCCGCCCGCGCCGCCGGACGACCCCGGAAAATCTCGGCCAGGGCGTAGAACGCGGGGTACACGACCGTCAGGTATCGCGGCAGGCTCGTGGAAATTCCGGTCGCGGCAGGCAGCAGGAGGGCCCCGGCGGTCCACGCGGCGTCGGCCCATCGCCGCCGCGCCGCCTGGTAAATCCCGAGCGCGAGGAAGAGCAGCGCGTTGGCGTAGTCGATCAGGAAGACCGGATGAGTCCGGGCGTCGCCGCGGGCCAGCCGGGATGGCAGCGCGGCGCCCCACTCCGCCAGCCCGCCGAGAGGCGACGTGCCTCGACCCCACGAGCGTTGCAGCCGGAAGTAGAGGCCGGGCTCTCCAAAGTACGCGCCGACGCCGAAGATCCACAGGCAGACGGCGGCCGCGGGCGCCAGGCCGATGAGGGCGGCCCGGACTCCATCCGCCAGAAGCCGGGGCCGGCCCGAAGCGGAAGGGCGGGCGAGCCAGGCGAGCGCGAGGGGAACGGTCAGGGCAAGGGCGGGGAGCCGGGTCAGGCCCGCCAGAAAACCGAACGCCGCAGCCGAAACCGGCTTTTCGCGGCGGACCGCATCGAAGGCGAGCAAGGCCAGCAGAAGGAAGAGCGATTCCGCGTACATGGAAAGCAGAAAGAAGGAGGTCGGAAAGAGGAGGAGGAAAAAAAGCGCGGCCCGCGTATCCCGATCTCCCAGTCGCCTCCGCCCCTCGCGGACGAAGAGCACACCGGCCGCGAGCATGGCCGCGAACGACACGGCCAGCCCCGCGGCGAACGGATCGACGCGCAGTCCACGGGCGATCGCTCCCGCGAGCGCGGGATAGAGCGGAAAGAAGACGTGTTCCGACGCGACGCCCGCGGGCGGGGGAGGTCCGTAGCCATGCTCGGCGATCTTCAAGTACCAGCCCGCGTCGTACCGCGCGAGCGGAGGAGCGCGGCGGGCGATCTCCGGAGGCCAGCCTTCGCGCGGCGAGAGGCGAATCGACCGCGCCGCGTAGCTGCCCGCCCAGACGAGCGCGGCCCAGGCGGCGAGGATCGCGAGAGTGCGCAAAGTCTCCGCGCGGCGCGGGCGGAGAGAGGAATCGACGGCGGGCGAAAACCTCATCGGCGTCGCCGGAACCCTCGGCGGCGGGGCTATTTCTTTTTGGGGGGCCGAGCTGCTGCCTTGCGGGCGGGAGCCGGCTTCTTTTTTGCGGGCGCGGCGGTCTTCCTGCGCGCCTCTTGCGCGGCCGCCGGAGCGCCTTTCGGCCGCGCTGCGGGTTTGCCCTTCGCGGGAGGCGGGGGGGGCGGCTTGTCCAGGCCGAGCTTTTTCGCGCGCGCGGTCTTTCGGGCCGCGGCGGCGGCTTCCTTCTTCTCCCGCGCCCGTTCCTGGGCCTTCTTTTCCTCGACGACGAGAATTCCGGCGAGGTCCTGCTCGGTCACGATCGGGGCATTCGGCAGCCGTTTCCTGACCGCGTCGCGCCGGTCGTCCGGCACGCGCAGCAGGTAGAGGGGGGTCTCGCGGGTTTCCTTCGCCTTGGCGATGTAGTCGGCCGTCTCCAGGCAGTGCGTCGGCGCCTGGGAGAAATCGATCGCGATCGCGTACGGCTTCTCCCTCTTGGCCAGCTCGAAGAATATCGGCCAGCGAGGCTCGACCGGAACGATGTGCGCCCCGCTCTTTCCGAGCTTCTGGACGCGCGTGTTGCGGTCGCCACTTTCGAACTGCAGGTAGAGGACACTCATGGAGGGGGGACTATATGCGAGGGAAGGCGTCAGGCGTTAGGCGTTAGGCGTGAGGCGTGAGGCGTGAGGGCCGAGGGCGGAGGGTCCGGCATGACGCTTTCGGCGAGCGCCCGGCGCCCGACCCCGAGCGCCCTCTCCCGCTACCTGTCCTCCCGATAGTGGGACCCTTTCGATACCCGATTTTCAGACGCTCCGCGCTGAATGGCGAGAGCGGTCTGGACCCCGTTTCGCAGGCCGAGGAGGGCGTCCGACATCGTTCCGCGGCGGTAGAAGTCCTCGATCTCGACCTGCAGCTCCGCCAGGATCCGCCCGGCGCGGTCCAGCCGCTTCTCGGAACGCAGCAGCCCGACGTAGTTCCACATGGTGTGGCGGATGACCATCCAGTCCTGAGCGATCAGCGCAGGATCAACCGGCTCGTTCTCGGGCTGCCAGGGGCGGACGGAGGGAAGGGGCTCGCCCCGCCGCCGGAGCACTTCGGCTGCCGCGGCCTTGCCAGCGCGCCATCCCCAGAGAAGGCCTTCGAGGAGGGACGTCGAGGCCAGCCGGTTCGCCCCGTGAACGCCGGTGCACGAAACCTCCCCCGCCGCTCGCAGATGCCCGAGCGTCGTCCGGCCGTTGCCGTCTACCGCGACGCCGCCACACGAGTAGTGCGCGGCGGGAACCACGGGCACGGGCCCGCCGGTCAGATCGAAACCGAGATCGAGACAGCGCGCGGTCAAACCCGGGAACCTCTCCCGGATCCACGCGGCGGGCTTGTGCGAGATGTCGAGCAGAACGTGCGGCTCGTCCCGTTCCAGCATCCGCTGGTGTATTGCCCGGGCGACGATGTCGCGCGGAGCGAGCTCGGCATCGGGATGGACGGCCCGGAGGAACTCCTGCCCGGAGACGTCCGTGATCCGCGCCCCCTCGCCTCGAAGCGCTTCGGTCAGAAGAAGTCGGCCCTTCGAATGCACGAGAGCGGTCGGGTGGAACTGGATGTACTCGAGGTTCAGGAGGCGGGCGCCGGCGCGCCTCGCCATCGCGATGCCGTCCCCGCGCGCCCCCTGCGGATTGGTCGTGTGCAGGTAGACCTGGCCGAGGCCGCCCGTCGCGAGGATCGTCTCCTGCGCGAGGTGCGGCGTCACGGAGCCGGTCTTCCGATCCAGCAGGTACGCACCGATCGCCCGGGGCGGCCGATAGCGGTCCCTTGCCAGAGTCGAGTCGTGCGAGAGGGTGAGCAGGTCGACGGCGGTCGTTTCGAGGCGCCACTCGATGCGGCTCTCAGCGCGGCACGCCGCAAGGAGAGCGCGCTCGATGGGCATGCCCGTCTCGTCCTTCACGTGCAGGACGCGCGGGACCGAGTGGGCGCCTTCGAGGGTCCAGTGAAACCCGGAGCCTTCGCGGTCGAAAGGCACGCCGAGCTCCTCGATTAACAGGCGGTCGACGAGCTCGGGGCCTTCTCGCGCCAGGAGCGCCACGGCGTCGGGCGAGCAGAGCCCGTCTCCCGCTTTTTCGATGTCGCCAGCGAGCTGGCCGGGGGAGTCTCCCGGCGGGCGTCCCACGATCCCTCCCTGCGCCCAGAACGTATTCGACTCGCGGGCCTCCACGGCGCGCGTGACGACCGTCGCGCGGACGCCTTCACGCGCCACGGCGAGCGCCGCCGTGGCCCCCGCGATCCCGGTGCCGAGGATGAGGACTTCGGTCGTGTCACTCATGAGGCAGGTCCACGTCGAGATCGAGTGAGAGGTCCGCGGCGCGGACGGAGTGCGTGAGCGCGCCGACGGACACGCAATCGGGTCCCGCCAGGGCGTACTGGCGCACCGTCGCCAGGCTCATGTTTCCGGACGCTTCGATCCAGGGTCTGGGCTCGCGCTGCCGCGCGATCGCGGTCCATCTCGCGACGGTGTCCGGTGCCTGGTTGTCGATCAGGATCTGATCGGCGCCCGCCTGCAGGGCATCGCGGAGCTCGTCCTCGGTTTCCACCTCCGCCTCGACGATGCCGTCCGGCGGCAGCAGCGCGCGGGCGGCGGTCACGGCGCGCCCCACTCCGCCCGCCAGCCGGCGGTGATTGTCCTTGATGAGGACCTGGTCGGAGAGGGTGTCGCGGTGATTCACGCCGCCGCCGTCGCGGACGGCCTCGCGGTCGAAGGCACGTAGTCCGGGAGCCGTCTTCCGTGTGTCGTAGATGCGGCAAGTGGTGCCGGCGACTGCGTCGACGTAGCGGCGGGTCTCGGTAGCGACCCCGGACATCCTCTGCAGGAGATTCAACGCCACCCTCTCCGCTGTGAGAAGGGCGCGGGCGCGCCCTGCGAGCTGCGCGACGACCGTGCCCGGTTCCACGCGATCGCCCGCCGCGGCCGCGGCTTTCCACTCCACCCGCGGGTCGAGAAGCTCGAACGTCCGCCGCGCCGCGGCCACTCCGGAGAGGACGCAGGCGCTTCTGGCCACGACCGTTCCGCGGGCGGTCGCGTTCGAGGGCACGGTGGCCTCGGTCGTGATGTCTCCACCACCTATGTCTTCGGCCAGGAATTCCCGCAGCCGGGCGTCGAGCGCCTCTCCCGACAGAGATTGCATGGGCGGACGAAGAATAAGCTGTCCGGCTCTCCCCCGGAAATGGGGTGGTCGATGCACTCAGGCGGCCGCCCCTCCGTGGGTTCGATTCTCTTTTCTGACGGAGCGGGCGGCGGGTCTCCGAGAGCGACAGCGGTTATATTTTTCTGGCCGCCTCGAAGCGCTGCGCCGCGTCGGCCCAGTTCCAGACATTCCACACCGCCTCGAAGAACTCCTCTTTGCGGTTCTGGTACTGAAGGTAGAACGCGTGCTCCCAGGCGTCGAGGACGAGAATCGGCGCGCCGTCCTGGTTGACGTTCGACTGGTGATCGTAGATCTGCACCGTCATCAGTCGCTTGCCGAGAGGATCCCATGTCAGGGCCGCCCACCCGGACCCCATGATCGTAGACGCCGCGCCGACCATCTGCTTCTGAAAGTGCTCGAAGCTTCCAAAATCGTTGTCGATCGCGGCCGCGAGCTCTCCGTGGGGCCGGTCGCCGCCTTTCGGCGTCAGGTTGGTCCAGAAGAGCGAGTGCAGGACGTGACCCGAAAGGTTGAAGGCGAGGGACTTCTCGAGAGCCGCGATGCGCGTGTAATCATCCTTTTCCCGCGCTTCCGCCATCTGCTCGAGCGCCTTGTTCGCTCCCTTCACGTAGGCGGCGTGGTGCTTGTCGTGGTGGAGCTCCATGATCTTTCCCGAGATGTGAGGTTCTAAGGCGCCGTAGTCGTACCGCAGATCGGGAAGCGTGTATTCAGACATTCGTTTGCCTCCAGTTACCGAAGAAAGGGAGCGGACGG
>JBBSGZ010000105.1:0-12978 GCA_038253555.1 Thermoanaerobaculia bacterium | reverse complement strand
GTCCGAGTAATGCTAAAAACCGAGATCTCGGGGGTACTGAAACCCCTCGGCACGTGACGATCGGGCGTTAGGGGCCAACTGTGGCGAAAAAGAGTTTTCACTTTCTCTCGTTTTCGATTACCTGGACGGGCTCCTAGGGGAGGATCTCGAGGGCGGACACGCGGCTCTCCTGCTCGACCTGGTTCTTCGTGCAGTCCTTCGCCGCCTTGTCCGGCCGGAAGCGAAGCAGCTTCGTCCCGTGGCGGAACCGGCCGCCGGTGTAGTGGTCGTACTGGACCTCGACGACCAGTTTCGTCTGAAGCGGCTGCCACTCTCCCGTGCGCTCCGTGCTCCAGCGGCTCGGACCGCCCGGGGCCTGGCCCGAGAACCCGGGAGGCTGGACGAGCTTCTCGAGCTGCGGAAGGAGCTCTTTTTTCAGGTCGACGGTCAACCCGGAACAGAAGCCGACGTGGTCGAGCTTCCCGGATTCGTCGTAGAGGCCGAGGAGCAGCGAGCCGAGCGCCTTCCCCTTCGAGGCGTACCGGAAGCCGCCGATCACGCAATCGGCCGTGCGCAGCAGCTTGATCTTCTGCATGCCGGTCCGATCGCCGGAGCGGTAGTCGAAGTCCGATCTCTTGGCGATCACGCCGTCCATCGCGCCGCCGGAGGACCGCAGCCACTTCTTCGCCTGCGCGAGGTCCGGCGTCGCGGGCGACAGTCGAATTCCTTCGACTCCCTCGAGGTGCTTCGCGGCGAAGGCCTCGAGGCGCCTGCGTCTCTCCGAGAGCGGGAGGGAGGTCAAGAGCCTGCCCTTTTCGTCGACGAGGAGATCGAAAACCAGGTACAGGCCGGGGGTCTCCGCGGCCAGCTTGCGGATGCGGCTCTCCGCCGGATGGATCCGCTGCAGGAGGTCGTCGAAAGACAGCTCTTTGCCGACCGGGATGACGATCTCCCCGTCGAGCACGAACCGGGACGCGCCGACCGCCTTCACGTTCGCCACGATCTCGGGGAAGTAGCGCGCGAGCGGCTGGCCTGCCTTGGATTGCAGCTCGATCGCCTCGCCGTCGCGAAACGCGACACATCGGAATCCGTCCCACTTCGGCTCGTACTGCCAATCCCGGCCGGCCGGGATTGCAGCGACCAGCAGGCCGGCCATCGGAAGATACGGCGGCCGGATCGGCAGTGTGATCTCGGTGGGCGCCGAGTCGGAACCGGGGCGGGGAGGCGGAGTCTCCTTCGGGGCCGCCTTCTCCTTCCGGCGCGGGCTCACAGGTATTTCTCCAGACGGAAGCGGCCCTTCGCGGCGAGCACCGGCGCCCAGAGGTCTCCGAGCGCCGCGACACGCGCGGGAAGGTTGTCGATCCGGAAGTCCTCCAGCCGGACGCCCTTTTCGATTTCCTTCCAGGTGACGGGAGCCGACGCGGTCGCCTTCGGCTTGGGGCGCACCGAATAGATCGAAGCCAGGGTCCGCCCCCAAGCGTTCTGGTTGTAATCGACGAGTATCCGCCCCTTCGGCCGCTTCGCGATCTTGTACTCCGCGGTCACCAGCGCGGGATCGCGGGCTTCCATGGTGCGCGCGAACTCCTTCGCAAACGCCCAGACCTGTTTCTGCGTCGGTCCCCGAACGATCGGGACGTACACGTGAATGCCCTTCGACCCGGTCGTTTTCGGATAGCACGGCATCCCGAGGGCCTCCAGGGACTCCCGCACGAGACATGCGCTTTCGAGCACCTGCCGGAACCCGGCGTCCGGAACCGGGTCCAGATCGAAATGGAGGTAGTCCGGGCGGTCGACATCGTCGCAGCGGGCATACCACTGATTCAGGTCGATGCAGCCGAGGTTCACGACCCAGAGGAGGGAGGCCAGGTCCTGGACCATCGGAAAGTCGATGACGTTGCCGGACGCATGCCCGATGGAGCAGAGCTCGATCCAGTCCGGACGCGGCGAGGGCGCCCGCTTCATGAAAAAGAAGTCGCCTGCGGCCCCATGGGGGTACCGCTTCATGACCATCGCGCGGTCTTTTAAGTGCGGCAGCAGCGCCGGGGAGACGTCCGCGTAGTACTGCAGAAGATCGCCCTTCGTGACGCCGATCTCGGGCCAGAAGACCTTCCCGAGATTCGTCAGCTTGACGGTGCGCCCTCCGACATCGAGCTCGGCGTCGCCTTCCCGCGGGATCGAGAGCCCGCCTTTGCCGGGTCTTCGCGCCGGGGATGCGCCCGCCGCGGCGGTCCGGCTGGACGGGTGGCGGTCACGAGTGACCGGCGCGGTGGCGGCCCCGGGAGCCGCGAGGGAAGGCTTCGCGCGCCGGCTGCGTGTCCCCGTTGTCGATGCCATGGCGATTCCCCATTCAAGAAGGAGGCCGAAGCAGTCAGTCGCCCGGCGTCTGCAAGCGGGTGTCCGCCCTTCGAGCCCCTGACCGCTCCAGCTTCGGAGGCCTTTTCCCGTGCCGGGCACCCTCACCAACGGGACGATAATCGAGCTGCCGGCCCTCCCGCACGCACCTCAACAGCAGCCCTCCGCGGCTCATGTCGCCCCGGCCCACGAAATCCCCCGGAAACCGCAGCCGCTGACCGAAGGCCTTCTGGAGGATGTCGACGTATTTTCCGGTGGCGATGCTTCCGAGGAGCACGATTTCGCACTCCGGACCGACCGTCGCGGCGAGGGCCCGCGCATGGCGGGCGAGGGGGCGGCGGTAACGCGCTTCCGTCGACTCGATCGGGACGCGCGCGAAACCTTTCAGCCGGGCCAGAGTGATGGGCTCGTCCACGGAAAGGAGACCCTCGTTCGACGTGATGACGAGCACGCCCGGCGCCCCCGCCGGAGGTCTCGCAAAGGCGCGGGCGTATTCGAGCTTGCCCCGGAAATAGAGGCCCGAGAGAAAGGTGAACACGACTCCGAGAGCGACGCCCTCGGGAGAGCGGAGCCGGACCGCCACGTCGAACTGCGCCCTTTCGTTGAAGACGAGGCGCGCTCGCTCGCCGCCGCAGCTGGCGGGCGACAGGAGAAAGACGCGAGAGGTCATCACGAGGAAGTCTGCAACAGAAATCGGAAATCGGAAATCGGAAATCGG
Organism: Thermoanaerobaculia bacterium; assembly: GCA_038253555.1. GTDB lineage: Bacteria > Acidobacteriota > Thermoanaerobaculia > UBA5066 > Gp7-AA6 > JALYUA01. The sequence goes on along the minus strand of JBBSGZ010000105.1, from coordinate 9,929 downwards.
AAATCGGACGCGATATGAATGCGATGACGCTGTCTGGAGCGTTCCGTCGAAGGACCAGAGTCGAGTTTCGGAAGCTTTTGTATCGCCTACACGCAGAACGCTCGCTTAGAGGCCTTCTGGCTCGAACTTGTCCACCGCTGGTTCCCCACATCACTCAGGAAGCCATCCGACGAGGCGCCCACCACAGCGTCGCCGCAATGGCGCGCGCTACGCTGCCGCCTACACAAGACCGAGACGGGCATACGACGCCTTATCCGGACCAGCATTCGTTACTACCGGAACTTAGTTATCACTATAAGACACTATCGTGGAGCTTCGTCAGCGGGCTTGCGCCAAACCGAAAGGTCCTGATATCGACATAACCCATGCTGCTCGAAAGACACGAAAGAAAGTCGGCCCGTCATTGTCCTACACAACCACGGTTGAGTGGCGAATGCAGTGTCCTCATTAAACGGTCCTCCCCCCCGAGCGAGGAGAAAGCCCTTTGATGCAAGCCTAGCGTGATCTGAAGCTACAAGATCAGCACGTTCAAACGTGAGCACCGGTGACAAGGTTGTTAGGATCAACAGGCCCTCCGGTGCGAGCGCTCGCGTGAGCTCATGAAACCAACTTGTTGCCGAGCTTTCATCAAGATGAGTAAATACGGAGACTGCGTATATGACGTCGAACGAGCCGTCGGGGAAGGACAAAGGTGGACTCGGGTCGATCGCCAGAAACTTCGCGCGCGCTAACCTCCCCGATATCCACCGAATTGCAGTATCATCGATATCAACTCCGACGAGTGACGAGACGACCGATGTGCCAAGGATGTGACGCGCCACTCGTCCAGAGCCGCAGCCAAAATCAAGCCACCGCGGGTATTCGCGGTCTAGCAGTCGGGCTTGGGAGAACGCCCTCACGACATCAGCCGACGAGCACCGGCCCGCCATCAGAAACTCCTCTCTGCTGCTACTTTTCGATACTCTGCGTCGAAGGCGCGCCGGGGGTAGCCTATCTTCCGGGTGACTGAATGTGTCAACGAGATCTGGGAATAAATCGCGTAAGCGCCATGGGAGCTCGTTCCGGGCAATGCGAATCCCGCGGCGAAGCCGAGCCGAAGTGATTCGTCGTAGGTACAGCCGCAAGCGCCGATTTCTGCTGCTCATATCCTTCGGAACACGCGCAACACCCGGCCCGAGAATGGCTTCATCCGCCCGCTCCGACTAGCTGTGGTTCGCCATAAAGTTTTGGGCAGCTGCAAATGTGCCTGGCATGACGTACCACGTGAACACGCGCGGCTGACCGGCTTCCACGGGCACATTCGCGAAGAAGAGGTGGACGTCGGTGGATCCGCGACCTTGAAACCAGTATGCGTTGAACACGGTGGATAGCGGACTGCCTCTTCCTACTCCAACTGCTATTCCGTTGTTAAGACTCGCATCAATATAAGAGCCGCCGAGCAGAGGCAGTTGTTCTTGAGTCGTACACGGTGACTGTGCAGTCGTGCAGCTCGGCGACCCGGCCGCGGCCGGGAGGTTTGTAGCAAAATACGCGGCGAGATCGAAAGACCATCCGTAGTTCTCCCCACCAACGTTGATTACATATTCGGTGAGGCGAAGATAGTAAGCGGGTGAGCCGCCAGGATTCTGAACCCAGTCGGCATACGTTCTAATCACGTATGGAGTCATGTACGCATCGTAGACGAGCTGGCCGCCGAAAACTGAAACAACCGGAGCGGTGCTTCCTGGAAGATTGTAGTAGTTTAGCATCGAGCTAAATACGTTCATGCTGCCAGAGCCATTACAGGCGGCTCCCATAACTGTAGAGGGCCAATATGGGTTGGCGCCCGCCTGCGTCGGGTTATAATCGTGGACGCCGTCGGGGTTAAGTATGCATCGCGACCTGTAGCAGTCCACCCGTTGCGAATGAAGATCCTTGGTCCAAATACTCTGTTCCGGCGTACTGCAGGGACGCGAGGGCTCCTCCCCAATACATGTCGAACTTTGCCGTCTGCTGCCCTGCGGGATCGGAAAGCTGAATCGCTTGGTGTGGAGACACGATTGTGTTTCCTGGTGGTGGATAAATATTTGTTGCCGAGCATTGTCCGTAGAGTCGGAGTGGGACTAGGAAGCAGACGGTAAGAAGAGACACGGTCAGAAGCGTTGACCGATGCGCAGCGTGGGACATAAGAACCTCCGTGAAAAGGATCTTGGAAAAGATCAATTGCAAGAAGCGTGCCGTGGTAGGCATCCTTATACGGCCCAGCATTGGGAAAATGGCCGTGATTCAGCCACCGTTTAATCGATCCGAACGGATGGTCCACAATGGCTTCTCGCCGGCGAAGGATGTGGCTTGCAGCCACCACCCGAGCCATCTGATCGACGAACGGCTCATCCGCGCAGCGGGCGATCCGCCTTCTGTCGCTGCGAGTGCGCGCAAGTCTGAGCCGGCAACGCGTGCAGGCATTGGATTCAACGCCGCGGAGAAGGAGCGGGCGACGGAGCCCGGCGGAGGAATTCCTCGATGCGCGCCTTGAATTCCTTGCCGAGGTCGTTGGGGATCGGGATCGACAGGTTGTATTGAGCGATCTTCCAATCCCCCGCCGATCGGACAAGAACGCCGGAGCCGCGCGCGGGACCCAGATTCGGCGTGTCGAGCGCCTCGTCGAACCAGGCCACCGCTCCGTCGGGAGAGAAGGCGACGTGGCGGTCGTGAGGCGTGAAGCTCCACGCCTTCCCCTTCGCGAAGTACGGATGCGCGAACCGGCGGAACTCCTCCACCGTCCATCGCTCGGTGGCATCCGTCCCCAGGAAGACCCCGCGCGGAGCGAAGTGCGAGAAGTAACGGCTCTCGTCGGCGGCGGTAGCCGCGGCGTGCCAGTCGTTCAGCACTCTCGCAACGGCCGCATCTGGAGCGGGAAGCGGAGCCGCTGCAAGAAGAGCCGCGGCGAGCGTGACGGCAACAATCAATCGAGAGTCCTTTCGCCTGGAAGAACGGCCGAGGGCTGCCGTTGAGAATGGCTCGCTCACGCGCTCTCCCCCTCGGCGCGATCCCGGATTCCGCGCAACATCAACATCCGGATCGCCCCGCTGAAAAGCTCGATCGTGTGCCAGTACAGACCGAAGAGCCGGCGCGCCCGGGGTCCCAAGCAGAGAATTCGCGTCTCGGTCGTCACGGTCGATCCGGCGTCCCCGGCGGGCTCGACGGCGAGGTTCCACGCGGCCTTCGCGTATCCCTCTTCCTCGAATCTCTGAAATTCGTCCGCCGTCACCGCGCGCAGTCCGCCCCCGGGCGTCCAGAATTTACCGACCAGTCCGAAGACGTGCTCCCGGCCCGGACGGCTGCCGAGGTGGACGAAGCGGGAGCGCGTCAGGGACGCCACGAGCCCCTCCGAAGAGGCGGTCCGCGCGGCCGGGCGGCCGTAGCCCCGCAGGAACATCAGGACCCGGGCGGTGCGCGACTCGCGAATGTCATAGCTCTCGAGCGCCGCAAACGTCGCGGGGGCCGGAGCTGGAAAGGCCAGCCGGTGCGCCTTCGAGAAATCGAACCGGGGAAGCACCTCGTCGAGGCGCGTCCTCCCGGGGGCGCCGGAGGGCGGACTACGACGCGGGTTCGGCGTCGTTTGGAATCTCCACCGCGGGGATCAGGGAGGCTTCGTGCTCGCGCAGGTACGCCTGGGCCTTCATCATCCGCTGCGTGCGCAGGAGGACGCGCGTCAGGTACGGGATCTGCGCCGGCCGGACCTGCCGCATCCACTCGATCCAGGTCTTCTCTCCGCTCGTATTCAGGATCGACCTGCGCCACGTCTCCGCGTAGAGCTCGAAGAAGCGCCTCGCCCCGAGGCGCGGCTCCCACAGAACGTGGTGCATGTCGTACTTGTACCAGGGCTGGCCGTTCAGGATGGGGGCAAGCTTCTGGAAGAGCTCCGTGCCGGGCAGCGGCGTCAGGATGGTGTAGCCGGCGCGCTGGAATCCGTGCTTCGCAACGAACTCCCAGAGCTCGTGAAACTGCTCTTCGTGCCAGTCCGGGTCGACGAGGAAATTTCCCGTGACGCCGTAGCCCATGGAACGCGAGATGCGCGCCGCCTCGACGCTCGAAGAGACTCGGGCATCCTTCACGACGTTTGCCAGACCCTCGTCCGACGCGGACTCGAGGCCGAAGAAGATATCGAAGTCTTTCGCGAGCGGACGCCAGGCTTCGAGCAGTTCCGGGTTCCGGCAGACGAGATCCGTCCGCGTCTGGACGAGGAGCCATCGCTTGAACACGCCGCGTTTCTTCAGCGCCTGCGCCAGCTCGAGGCTTCGGGCGGGATGGTTCCAGAAGAGATCATCCGCGATGAATACGGCGTCGCCGACAGAGGCGAGGTCGTCGACGACCGCCCCGATCGACCTCTCACGGAAGGAGCGGTCGTAGAGCTGCCAGACCGAGCAGAAATTGCAGCGAAAGGGACAGCCCCGCGCCGTTTCGACGAGCCACACCGGCTTGAACAGGAGGCAGTGATATCCGTTGCGATGCTGCTCGACCAGATCGCGCGCCGGAACGGGAACCCGGTCGAGTCCGGTGCGGTTGGAAAGCGGCGCCGTCGAGATCCATCCATCGGGCGTGGCCAGCCGCAGCGCCGGAACGGTCTCGGGCGAGAGACCCGCGGCCAGTGCGTCGGCGAGCGCGGGCAGCACCTCTTCGCCGTCGTCGACACAAATCGCGTCGATGTCGTCCGTCTCGAGAGGGCCGGAGTAGGCGGCCGCCGCGTGGCCCCCGACCACGATGAACGCGTGAGGTGAGACGCGCCGGACCTCGCGCGCGGTCGCGAGCACGCGGTCGAACTCGAGCGCGTGCATCGCGGAAATCCCGACCACCGCGGGGCGGGTGCGGCGCAGCGACGACGCGAGGCTGCCGCGAAATCGAAGGTCCAGGATCGCGGGGGCGTGGCCGCGCGCCCGGAGAGCCGAAGCGACGTACTCGAGGCCCAGGGGTTCCACGCGGAAGAACGGACCGAGCCCGAATCGTTCGTTGCCGGGATCGGGACGAAGGAGCAGGACATTCATGTGTGTGCTGACTTCGAATTGTATAGTCGTTGGACGATGCGAAACAGGGGCGCGGAGGCGCCCGGCCCAGCGAGCGCCCCCCGCGCCCGGAAAAAATGGGTCAGCCACGGCCTCTCGAACGCCATCGTCTACGGGGGCCTGCACTACGGCGCGCGCTGGCTCCCGATGGCTGTCTTGAACGCGATCAATCTCTTCGGCAATTCCATCGCGATCCTTTTTCTCCGTGAAACGCAGGCCGGAATCCGGGACAACTTCGTGCGGGCGCTCGGCGTGTCTCCGCGGGAGGCCGCGCGGCTGGCCCGCAAGCTTTTTTTCGAGTACGGCCGCGCCACGATCGACGTCTGGAAGATGCGCAGCGAGGCGTTCGTGCCGCGGATCACTACCCTCGAGACGGACGCGGCGGTCCTCGCCCGGAGCCGGGCGGGCGGGCGGGGGTTTCTGCTCGTCACCGGCCACGTCGGGAACTGGGAAATGGGGGCGGTCACTCTCCGCGCGCACCGATTGACCCCCGCGGTGGTCGGGCAGCCGGAGCTCGACCCCGACGTGCAGGCGATGCGGCTCCAGCTGCGCACGCGGCTGGGAGTCGAGTCGATCGACATCGGCTCCTCCATGGCGACGGCCTTCAAGGTCCGCGCCGCCGTCGACCGGGGGCGGGCCGTGGCCCTCCTCGTGGACCGGGCGTACCCGGAAGACCAGGTGATTGTCCCCTTCTTCGGCCATCCGACGCCATTTCTGCGCTCCCCCGCGCTCCTGGCCCGGTTCTGCGGATGCGACGTTCTGCCCGGATTTTTCCTGCGAGCGCGGGACGGGTCTTACGCAAACGTGTGGGGAGAGCCGCTCGCGCCCGACCTCGCGCTGTCGCCGGAAGAGGACGCCGTGCGGATCATGACGCGCGTCGCCGCGGACCTGGAAAGCGTCGTTCGCCGGCATCCGACCCAGTGGTTCAACTTCTACCGCTTCTGGGGCGCGCCCCCCGCTCGAGGCTGATTCGCCGACTTAATTGTCCCTCGGGCCTGCGAAAAAAAGTTATTCTTCGTCCGTTCAAATCAGTCGACGCCCACATTTTCTTCGGAACGTTGATGAGAGGGCCCTATGGGGAAATCCCGCCGCTTTCTGCTCTCACTCGCGGCGCTGTTCGCCGCGGCCGCCTCGCTCATGCTGGGGGCGGACGCCAGCCCGACCCGGATTCGTGCGCTGCCGATCGCCTCGCGCGCGGCCGCTGCCACACCCCTCATCGTCGAGGAAGGCGATCCGATGGGGATCGAGCCCCGGCTGGCCGCCGCACTCGCGGCGGCGAAAAATCCGGACCAGCCGGTCCCCCGCCCGCTGGCGGCACTTCCGGCGAACGATGCCCCGATTGCCGCGCGTATTGGCAAAGACGTGACGTTGACCCGGCGTCCGGGCGTCGGCACTCCGATGCAGATCCGCGGCGAGAGGCTTCAGGAGAGAGTCGAGGTCGTCCAGTCCTCCGGGGGAACGGATTCGGCGACCGCCACGGCGCGCGCTTTTCTTCGCGCCAATCGGCAGATCCTCGGGCTCGCGGATCCCGATTCCGAGATGGAATCCCGCAAGCCCGTCGACGACGGCCTCGGGTACCGGCACGTCAAATTCGCGCAGCGGTACCGCGGCCTCTCCGTGTGGCCGGCCGAACTGATCGTTCACCTCGACGCGCGCGGGGATGTGTACCTCTTGAACGGATCGTTCGTTTTCACCCCGAAAATCGGCACCCTCCGGCCGGTGGTCCAACCCGACGGCGCCGTGAGGAACGCTCGCGCCTCGCTCGGCGAAGCGGCCACCGCCCGGGCGGCGGCGCCGCAGCTCCTGATCTACGCGCCGGGAAAACGCGCGTCCCGGCTCGCCTGGAGAGTGGACTTTTCGGGCACCCGCAGGAGACCGTCAGCGTGTTCATCGACGCCGCCAATGGCGCCCGGCTCGCGGAAATTCCCCGGGTGATGGAAGAGAACGTGAGCGGTTCGGGCATCGATCTTTTCGGAGCGACGGTGCCGTTGAACGTGTGGAATGTCCCAGGGTCGTTCCGCCTGATCGACACGTCCAAGCCGATGTTCGACCCTTCGTCGCAGGTCCTGGACTCGACCCGGACAAAAGGGGCGATTTACGTCGAGGACGCTCAGAACCAGCCCCCGTCGAGCTCTCCGGACGTGTCGTTGGCGCGCCCCGGACTGATTTCTTCGAACGCCGCCACCTCGTGGGGTCCGGGCGATTCCGTCAGCGCGTCGTTCAACTTCGGCAAGGTTTTCGATTACTACCGTGACCGCCACGCGCGCAATTCAATCGACGGACAGGGCGGCAACATCGTCGCGGTCGTCCGGCTGGGGGTCGGTTACCAGAACGCCTTCTGGACAGACGACATCGGCGGAATGTTTTTCGGAGATGGGGACAAGTACGCGGGTTCCCTCGACGTCGTCGGGCACGAGATGACGCATGGAGTGACGTCGAAAACAGCCGGGCTCATCTACCAGGACCAGACCGGGGCCTTGAACGAGGCGATGTCGGACATCTTCGGCGAAATGGTCGAGAGCTATGTAACGGGATCGAATGACTGGGTGGTCGGCTCCCGGATGACGTCGCCGCTTCGGGACATGAGCAACCCGGCGCGCTTCAACGACCCGGCGACCATGTCGCAGTTCGTGAACACCACGTCGGACCATGGCGGAGTCCACACGAACAGCGGCATCATCAACCATGCTTTTTACCTGCTTGCGCAGGGGATGCCGGGCGCGATCGGATTGCGGGACGCGGAAAAGATTTTTTACCGGGCCCTGACCGTACACCTGACAAACAGCGCGCAGTTCCTGGATGCGCGGCTGGCCGCCGTCCAGTCCGCCGATGAGATTTTCGGCGCGGGTTCGAATCAGTCATCGAAGACCGCGAAAGCGTTCGACATGGTCGAGGTCCTCGCCTCGACCCCGGCGCCCCCGCCCCCGACGACTCCGCCCGTGAACGCCACCGACTCCTCGGTCGTCGTGTATCGAGATGGGACTCTGCTGCTCGGACGCCGGGAGACGGCCCTGGGGGACCCCGCGCAGGGGTCCCGGCTGACCACCATGCCGGTCGCGGAGGAGCGGCCTTCGGTTTCCGGAGACGGGACGATCGTGTTCTTCGTCTCATCGACCAACGATGCGTGCTTCGTGCCGACGAATGGATCTGCGGCACCGAGCTGCCTCGGGTTTGCCGGACAGATCGCCTCCGTCGCGATGTCCCGTGACCAGAACGTTTTCGCCTTCGTGTTTCTGAAGAACGGCATCCCGGACAACCGGATCGGCGTCGTGGACCTGAAGAAGGGAATGACCGCCGTATACAACCTCGTGTCACCGGCAACCGATGGAGGCGCCGAGGGGACCGTCCTCTTCGCTGACACCCTCGACTTCACGGCCAACCGCCGGTTCCTCTTCTACGACAATTTCAACGTCATCACGGAGGCGGATGGGAGCCGCATCGGTCTGTGGAGCATCTCGGCCATCGACTTTTCCGGGGGCCAGGGGTTCACGGTGGTGCCCCCGATCCGCGGCTTCGACATTACGAACCCCTCCGTCGCCCACACGAGCGACGATTACTTCACGTTCGAGGCGGTTGAGCAAGGCACCGGAAAGTCGGACATCCTGGCGGTGCGCGCCTCGACGGGAGACATCAGCCAGCTGATCACCGGCATCGCGTCGGGATTCGCGTCGCCCGTCTATGCGGGGGACGACCGGGCTGTCGTGTACTCGTACCCCGATCCCTCGGCCAATACCGGTCGATCCCTTGCGATCGTTCCGCTCGCGGCCGATCGGCTCACCCCGGCCGGGCCGCCCGCCCCGTTTCTCTTCGATGGAGAGTACGGAGTTCTTTACCGCCGCGGCGCCTACTCGACGCCCGGGAGCAACTGCACGCCGAGCTCGACCGTCCTGTGCCTCCAGGGCGGGCGCTTCCAGGTGAGCGCGACCTTCACGACGGCGGCCGGGCAGCAGGGATCGGGACAGGCGGTGCGCCTGACCCCGGACACCGGCTACTTCACCTTCTTCGATCCCGCCAATGTCGAAGTCGTCGTGAAGGTTTTGAACGGCTGCGGGTTCAACCAGAAGCTCTGGGTGTTTGGCGGCGGCCTGACGAATGTGGCGACGGTCCTGACGGCGACCGACACGGCGACCGGGGTCTCACGCACTTACGCGAACCCGCAGGGCACGCCGTTCCAGCCGGTGCAGGACACGTCGGCGTTCTCCACGTGCTTCACCGGTTCGATCGCCGGGGAAGGGACGAAGGCGGCCGGTGGATTCGCCGGGACCGACCGACCGCCGGCCGTCTTTCCCAGGCAATACGCCTTCGCGGCGGCGCCTCCGGAGCGGGAGCCGGCCGCGTCGGGGATGCCCTCCTCCGGGACTGCGCTCGTGCCCGAAGTCGCAACCGCACCGGAGGCCGTGTCCGCGTGCGCCTCCGACGCTCAGTCGCTTTGCCTCAACAACGGCCGCTTCCGCGTCCAGACCTCGTTTCGCACACCGCAGGGGCAGGCCGGGTTCGGCAACGCGGTCCGTCTGACCGGTGACACGGGCTACTTCTGGTTCTTCGATCCGAACAATGTCGAGATGGTCGTCAAGGCCTTGAACGGCTGCGGGTTCAACAGCCGCTTCTGGATCTTCGCGGGAGGCCTGACGAACGTGCAGGTGACGACGACGGTCACCGACACGCAGACGGGCGCGGTGAGGACGTACACGAATCCGCTGAACCAGTCTTTTCAGCCGCTTCAGGACACGGCGGCCTTCGTGTGCCCCTAGGAGTCTGTCCGAGTAATCAGTTTTGGGTTTTGGTTTGGAGTGCGCTGTGGATAATGGATTTCATGGGGAAAATCTTCCGAGCGTACGAGCCGGATCAGATGTTGCTGATGCCGCCGAGCCTGTCGGAGTGGGTGCC
>JBBSGZ010000104.1:0-13046 GCA_038253555.1 Thermoanaerobaculia bacterium | reverse complement strand
GAGGAGGAGATCACGGCTCTTGGCGCAAAAGCTGAAGCCCGACCTCGGGGTGCGCCGCGAAGCGCCGCCCACTGCACCCGTGTGCGCTCCATGCAGGTTTTCACGAAAATCTTCGGCTACGGCTACTCCTACGCGGGGCTCGAAGCGGAGACTCCTTTCTGACTCGAAGCGTCGAGTATCCCCGCCGACAAGAGGAGCCGCGCGCTCGCCAGCCTCCGCGGTGAGTTGATGGCCTCGGCTTCCGCGCCCGCCGCGGCGATTGTTTTTCTGGCAACGCCGAGCGCGGGAGGCGAGCAGGGGACCCGACGCCCTCGTCCTATTTTTTCGGCTGTTAGCGCGCGCAGATGCCGTGCTCCTCGCAGATCCGCCGCATCGCAGCGGCCGCGGTGTTGAAGGCCAGGATGATGGAGCCCCCGCCCCTTCCCGCCGTCAGGTCGCCCGCGACGAAGAGGCCGGGCACGCTCGTGGCGAATCCGTCCGTCAACATCGGCGACGGGCCACGGTACTCGATTCCCGCCGACTTCAGGAAATTGTCCGGCGTCGTGCCGCCGAGCGCGTAGACGATTCGGTCGAATTCGAGAGGCGCAAGCTCGGGCTCCTCGAAACAGGCCCTGCCCCTCTCGCCGGCGTTCTGGAGGCCCGAAATGTTCGAGCCCAGGAGGGTCCGCAGGCGCCCCTGGCGCTCGAGGGCAAGCACGCTCTCGCGGTTGACCGGGGCCGGCCGGGTTAACTCTCCCCCCCGGTAGGAGAGCGTCACCCGGTTGCCTTCCTGGACGAGAAACTGGCAGTACTCGCAAGCAGTGTCTCCTCCTCCCACGACGAGCGCGTCCAGTTCCTTGATCGGCTCGCTCGTGATGTCGAAGAAGATCTTGCCCTTCAACGACGCGGGCAAAGAATACGAGGGCTTGGCCGGCCGACCGAGAACGCCGATGGCGATCACCACGATCCGAGAGCGACAGACGCCACCGCTCGACTCGACGCGAAAGAACCCATCCGACTCCCGCGCGATTCGAGACACTTCTTCCCGATACCGGACCTCGACTCCGGAGTCCAGGATCGCGCGGTCGAGGTAGGTCAGGGTCTCCTCACGCGACAGGTCCGGGATGCAGAGAACGCCTTCGCAACGGGCCTCGATCCCCTTGTAGTTTGCGAGAACCGGTTTCGACGGGGCGTAGTACTTCCGGATGATCCAGGAGTGCGTATCCGCTTTCTCGAGAACCACGATCCTGTCCGCGGGCACGCCCGCCGCGCGCGCCTCCGCAACGAGCGCGATCCCGGCGGGCCCGGCGCCGACGACGAGAAGGTCGAGCTCGTGCGCCTTCATCTCCTAATTTCCTGCTGGAGGAGTCCGCGTCACACGCGCTCGAGAACGCGAACGGAATCCCCCTCTTGGACCAGAACCCGTTCGGCCATGCCGAGGAAGAGCCCCGTGCCCACGACGCCCGGGATCTCGACGATGGCGGCCTCGAGCCGCCTGGCGTCATCGATCGCAGGGAACTTACAGTCAATGATGAAATTTCCGTTGTCGCTGACGAAAGGAGCTTCCGGGCCGCTCGTGCCCGACCGCAGCGCGGGCTGACACCCCAGGCCGGCAAGCCGTCTCCGGCAGAGCGTCAACGCGAAGGGAACGACCTCGACGGGCAGAGGCGTTTTTGCTCCGAGCCGCGCAACGAGCTTCTCCGCCCCGACGACGATGACGAAACGCCGAGATAAAGCGGCGACGATCTTTTCCCGGACCAGGGCGCCGCCGAGCCCTTTGATGAGATCCAGGCGGGGATCGACCTCATCGGCCCCGTCCACCGTAAGGTCGAGCTGGCCGGCGGCTTCGAGGGTGATCAAGGGGATTCCGAGGCTCTCGGCCAGCGCGCGCGTTGCTTCGGAGGTCGGCACCGCAAGACACCTGAGCCCACCCCGTACCCTTCCGCCAAGCGCGCGCACGAAACTCTCTGCCGCCCGCCCCGTGCCGAGCCCGACACGCATCCCGCCTTCCACGTAGCGAGCGGCGGTCTCGCCGGCGCTCGAACGCAGATCGACCTTTTCCGGCTCATTCATGTTCCTATCTGCACGCCCGCCGCGCTCCCCGCTCATTCGCGCCGAGCCCCGCCGCCCGAGCTGAGCACATGGAGCGCCTTCCGAGCATCCTCGCTCAGGGACTCTTGCGCGAGCGACATTAAGCCCCAGCGGACGATGTCGCGGATCGAGACGATCCCGATGACCCGATCTTCCCTGGCCACCGGAAGGTGCCGGATGCCCCGCTCGGTCATGACCCTGGCCGCGTACACGATGTCTGATTCAGGGCTCGCCGTGATGACCTTCTCGGTCATGATCTGATGGACCGGAGTCGTTGCGCAGTCCCGCCGCCCGGCGATCGCGGCGACGATGTCCCGCTCGGTGACGATCCCGAGCAGACGCGGCCCCTCGGTCACGAGGACCGACGCCACTCTGTGCTCGCGCATCCGCTCGGCGGCTTCGGACACCGACGCGTCGGGAACCACCTCGACGAGCTTCACGGTCATGATCTCGGAGATGAGCAGATACGTGTTCACGGCAGCGCCTCCGCAAGGTTTCGACCGTCATCATGGGACGGAGAAGGCCAGCCGCGGGCGATCAGGCACGCGAGGTCGACCATTCGGCACGCGTAAGCCCACTCGTTGTCATACCAGGCCAGGACCTTGAACTGGTTGTCGGAAGCCGCGAGCGTCAAGGGAAGATCGACCACGCAGGAACGCTCGTCCCCCACGAAGTCGGAGGAGACCAGAGGTTCGTCGCTCACGCCGAGGATTCCCGCCATCGGCCCTTCCGCAGCCTCGCGAAAAGCCCCATGGATCTCCTTGATCGAGGTCGTCCGATCCAGTCGTACGGTTAGGTCCACGATGGAGACGTCCGGCACTGGCACTCGAAGCGCCAGCCCGACGAGCCGGCCGGCGAGCTCGGGGAGGACCTGGCCGATGGCCTCCGCCGCTCCCGTCTTCGTAGGCACGATGTTCAATGCGGCCCCCCGGCCTCGCCTCGGGTCGCTGTGGCTGCCGTCCAGCAACTCCTGGTCGCGCGTGTAGGCGTGCACGGTGGTCATCAGCCCGCCGACGATGCCGAATCTTTCGTGAAGCACCTTCGCCATAGGCGCCAGGCATGAGGTGGTGCACGAAGCTCCGGAGATGACGTGGTGCCTTCCCGGGTCGTAGGCGGCCTCGTTCACGCCCACCACCAGAGTGACATCCTGGCCCCGAGCGGGTGCGGTGATGAGGACCTTGCCGGCACCTGCGAGGCGGTGTAGGTTCGCGAGCGGGCCGGTCGTGAACCGGCCGGTCGCCTCGACCGCGACCGCGACTCGCAGGTCCGCCCAGGGAAGGAATTCGGGGTTGTCTTCACCGAGGACACGGATCTTGCGCCCGTCGACGAACAGATTCCCTTGATCGGCGCCCACTTCGCCCGGGTAACGACCCAGGACCGAATCGTGCTTGAAGAGGGAGGCGAGCCTTTCGGGCTGGGACGAGCGGTTATTGACCGCGACGACCTCCACGTCGGGGCAGGCGAGCGCGCGGCGCAGAACATGCCGGCCGATCCGCCCGAATCCGTTGATGGCCATGTGGAGCGGGGGGGAGCCGCCTTCCGCCCCGTCCTGCTCGAAGCGATCGCGCTCAGGGTCCATCGGAGCCGAGGGCGACCAGAAGGCCGCAACCCACGGGCACGGCTCCCGCGGCGACGCAAGGGCCCGCCCCGTAAACCGGGTCGAGCAGGATCGCCGTTGAGTGGGGCCCGAGCCCCCGCGTCAGTCGGATCTTCTCCGCCACAACCTCCGGAAAACCGATCTCACGGTCGGGGGTCGCCTTGGCAAGCTTGAGCGAGCCGCGATGATCGAGCGCGGTGATGGTGAACACCCCAATCCTTCCGGCGATCTGTTGAAGTCCCCGAGCCTTCCCGACAGTCAGTTCCATCGCTGTTCCTTCCCGCGAGCCGCGGCATGCCGGGCAGGACTTCGATCGGCGTCGTCGATCCGGCCGATTCGCGTCACGAGCGCGCCGCTTCCTGCAGCGCCGCGAGGTTTTCCGCGACGGAGCCGGGGCCGCCGAAGACCGCACTGCCCGCGACCAGCACAGTGGCCCCGGCGGCTACGACTTCCCCGGCGTTGTTTGCCTTGATGCCGCCATCCACTTCGAGCCAGGCCTTCGAGCCGATGCGGTCGAGCATCTCCCGCAACCGGCGGATCCTGGCCGTACTACCCGGAATATAGGCCTGGCCTCCAAAGCCGGGATTGACCGACATGATCATGACGAGGTCCGCGTCCGGCAGGACCTCCTCCAGTATCGTCAGAGAGGTTGCCGGGTTGAGTGTCACTCCGGCTTTCACACCGAGCTCCTTAATTGCCTGCACGGTTCGGTGCAGATGGACGCAGGCTTCCGCCTGCACGGTGAGGATGTCCGCACCGGCGCGGGCAAAGTCCGCGAGGAAGCGATTCGGCTCTTCGATCATGAGATGCACGTCCAGCAAGGCCCCGGTCCGCTCGGCCAGCGGTCGCAGCGCCTCGACGACGACTGGACCGAGCGTGATGTTCGGGACGAACCGACCGTCCATCACGTCGAGGTGCAGCCAGTCGGCGCCGGCGTCAATCGCCTCGCCCGCGTGCGCGCCAAGCCGCGCAAAATCGGCGGAGAGAATGGACGGAGCGAATTTGACCATCTCAGCCGACCCGCGCGAGCGTGCGCCTCGCGGCTTCCACGACCGCCTCGGCGGTCAGGCCGAATTGCCGATAGAGCGCCTGGTAAGGAGCGGACGCACCGAAGCGGTCGATGCCCACGACCTCGCCGTCCAACCCCGCATAACGACTCCAGGCGAGCGTCGCGCCAGCCTCGATTGCGACCCGCCTTCGAGTCCCGGACGGCAACACGGCTTCCCGGTATGCCGCGGGTTGCGCATCGAACAACTCCCAGGAGGGCATGGAGACGACGCGCGCGCGAAGACCTTGCGCGGCGAGCAGTTCCCGACTCTCGAGCGCGAGATGAACCTCGGATCCGGCGGCGATGAGAATAACCTGCGGATCGTCGCCGTCGGCGAGGATGTAGGCGCCCCGCGCCGCGCCCTCGGCGGGCGCGTAGCGAGTGCGATCCAGGACGGGCACTGCCTGGCGCGTCAGAACGAGCGCGGTGGGGCCGTCTTTGCGACTCAAGGCGATGCGCCATCCCACCGCCGTCTCGGCCGCATCGGCCGGGCGGAACACGACGAGGTTCGGGATCAGGCGGAGGCTGGTAACGTGTTCGACCGGCTGGTGGGTCGGGCCGTCTTCACCGAGACCGATGCTGTCGTGCGTGAAGACGAAGATAACCGGAAGACCCATCAGAGCCGCGAGTCGGATCGAGGGGCGCATGTAGTCCGAGAAGACAAGGAAGGTCCCGCCGTAGGGCCGCACCCCACCGTGGAGAGCCAGCCCGTTCAGGATGCCCCCCATGCCGTGCTCGCGTACGCCGAAGCGAATGTAACGTCCGGAAAAATCGTCGCGGGAGAGCGACTGTTCGTCCTTGGGAAGCGTGTTGTTGGATGGTGTCAGGTCCGCCGATCCGCCGATCAGCATGGGGAGACGCGGCGCGATGGCGTTCAACACGGCGCCCGAGCCGGCGCGAGTGGCCATCGGCTTGTCGGGTGAGAAAATCGGGACGTCGCGATCCCACCCCTCGGGCAAGTCTCCGGCGAGCGCTCCCCGGAAGGCCCGGGCCAGATCTGGATGAGCCGCGCTGTAGCGGGCGAACAAGCCCTCCCAATCGGACTGGCGTGCGGAGCCGGCGGCACCCGATGCCCGCATGAAATCGCGCGTCTCGTCCGGGACGTCGAAGTGCGCGCCCCCCGGCCGCCCGAGGCGCTCTTTGGTCAGGCGGACCTCTTCCGCACCGAGCGGCTCCCCGTGCGCTTTGGCTGAATCCTGCCGGTTGGGGCTGCCATAGCCGATGTGCGTCTTGCAGGCGATCAACGAGGGCCGCGTCATTTCATCTCGCGCCGTCTGGATGGCGGACTCGACCGCCCTCGAGTCATGCCCGTCGATCCGCTCCGTGTGCCAGCCGTACGCGGCAAAGCGGGCAGGCACGTCTTCACTGAAAGAGAGCGACGTCGGGCCGTCGATGGTGATGCCGTTATCGTCGTACAGGACGATCAACTTGCCCAGACCGAGGTGACCGGCCAGGGCGCCGGCTTCGTGCGAAATTCCCTCCATGAAGTCGCCGTCGCTCGCGATGACGTAGGTGTGATGATTCACGATCTCCATGCCGGGCCGGTTGAAACGGGCTGACAACCAGCGTTCGGCGATCGCCAGGCCGACCGCATTCGAGATGCCCTGGCCCAGCGGCCCGGTCGTGGTTTCCACGCCGGGCGTCACGCCGCGCTCCGGATGGCCGGGTGTTCTGCTGCCCCACTGCCGGAAGGTCTGCAGTTCTTCGAGGGCCAGGTCGTAGCCGGTCAAGTGGAGCAGGGCGTACAGGAGCATGCTTCCGTGGCCTGCCGAAAGGATGAAGCGGTCGCGGTCGGGCCACGCAGGATCGGCCGGGTTGTGTTTGAGGAACCGCGTCCAGAGAACGACGGCGGCGTCGGCCATACCCATCGGCATACCAGGGTGGCCGGAGTTCGCCTTCTGGACGGCATCCATTGCCAGGGTGCGGATGGTGTCCGCCGCTGCGCGGAGGCGATGCAGGTGGGCCGCTGTCGAAGTGGCTGGACTGGCCTGGTCCTCTTCCGTGAGCGCGATCGCAGCGCCGGCGGTCGAGGACTCGCGCGCCTCGCCCGATTCGAGAGGTGGAATGGTCTGCATGGTCGGTCAAAGTCCTTTCCGAGATCACCGGATGTTGGGCACGGGATCACGGTCCATTCGACTCAGAGCGGCGATTGGCGGAGCGAAGGGCAGTTGCGTCGCGTCGTTGTACTTGCGCAGCAGGTGGTAGGTGATCAGCAGCTGGGTCAGTGCGAGAGTCTGACTGTGCCGGGTTTCGCTGCGATCCTGGTAGACGCCGAATTGATCCGGTCGGATCGGGCGGAGGTCGGGCAGGTGCTGCCAGATGGCCCTCTCCAGCTTCTCGGTATGCTCGTCCGAGACCCCGCCGTCGATCTCCAGGAAGTCTGCAGGGCGGCCTTCGTCCCGATCGAGCCTGAGTCGTATCCCGGGGACGTCCGCGTCTTTCTCGAGCAGGTATGTCAGGTCCGGGTGGTTGATGGTAGGGCGCAGAACGATGCGGGCGTCGAGACGAGAGCCGGCCTCCGCCGGCGGGACGCCGTCCGGTGGAGCGAAGCGCACGACGATGTCGGCGTATTGCCGCTGCGGCCGAATGAAGGCCGCCGAGTCCGGCTCGCGTAGTTCCCGCTCGGCCTTCACTTCTTCCGGCGTATAACCGCGCTTGCCGGTGTCTCGTTTAATCTTCCAGTCCCACCGCAGGTCCTCGTCCGGGTCGATGAAAACCTTGACGTCGTAGAACTGCCGCGCTGCCGGAGTGCAGAAGCCCAGCAGGCCCTCGACGATCACGAATTCGCGGGCCTGAATGTACTCGGGGCGCACCAGGGTGCCGGTGGCATGGTCGTAGACCGGTTTCAAAATGGCCTGGCCGTAATGCAGCCGCTCGAGGTGCAGCTCTATGACGTCGATGTAGTTGCAATCCGGATGAAGCGGCGTGATCCCGATCTCGGCCCGCTCGCGGCGGTCGTACTTGTGATAGTCGTCCGTACACACCTGCGTGACTCGGTCCGCCCCGAGGATGTTTGCGAGGCCGCGGGTGAAAGTCGTCTTGCCGGCCGCACTGTCGCCGACGATGCCGAGCACGATGGGACGCCGTCTGGCCATGATCGCCCTTCCTAATCGCTCTGTTCGTTTCCACCACGCGCGGATACGTCGCCTTGAAAGACGCGGCTGACCAGAATGTCCTCGGCTTCCAGGGTCATGAGATCTCTTCTGGTGAGCCCGCCGCCTTTTCGCGCAACGAGGCGGTTGGCCTGGCGAAGTCGCGCTCGGTCGAGGGCATTCCGCACGCTCCGCGCATTGGCGAAGCGGGGCATCCGCATGCGCCTGACGATGTACTCGTAGAACACCTTCTCCGCCTCGTCGCTGAACCGGTACTGACTCTGCTCGAGCATCAGCGCGGCGATCGCCACGAGTTGCTCGGGGGTGTAATCCGGGAATTCCAGATGGTGAGCGATGCGCGACGAAATGCCGGGGTTGCTCTGAAAGAACTGGTCCATTCGGTCCTTGTAGCCGGCGAGGATGACCACGAGGTTGTCGCGTTCGCTTTCCATCACCTGGAGAAGGATCTCGATCGACTCTTGACCGTAATCCCGTTCGTTCTCGGCGCGGTACAAGTAGTAGGCCTCGTCGATGAAGAGCACTCCGCCGAGCGCCCTCTTCAGCACTTCTTTCGTCTTGGGAGCCGTGTGTCCGATGTACTGCCCGACCAGATCGTCGCGGGTGACCGCCACGAGGTGGCCTTTCCGGACGTACCCGAGGCGATGGAGGATCTCGGCCATACGCAGGGCCACCGTGGTCTTGCCCGTTCCCGGGTTGCCGGTGAACGACATGTGCAGGCTCGGCGCTCCCGCGGTCAGGCTCATGCTCTTCCGCACGCTGTCGACCAGGAGCAACGCCGCCGTCTCCTTGATTCGCGTCTTGACGGGTTTCAAGCCGACCAGCTCGCGGTCGAGTTTGTCGAG
Source organism: Thermoanaerobaculia bacterium (assembly GCA_038253555.1). Taxonomy (GTDB): domain Bacteria; phylum Acidobacteriota; class Thermoanaerobaculia; order UBA5066; family Gp7-AA6; genus JALYUA01. The sequence continues at coordinate 4,376 of JBBSGZ010000104.1, read as the reverse complement.
CACCTCGTGAACCTGAGAGTCGTGAAACGCCCGGGCCAGATCCACAGGGGTGTCGTCCGTGAGGGCGTTCCGAGCCTTTTCCTCCGCGGCCTGGGGCTCGAGGATCTCGCTCATCCTTCGCTCCCGTCGTTCCCTTTCGGTGGATACCGCCGGCCCTCCGGATTGCTCTGGACGGCATAGCTCTCGACCGTGTAGCGGATCGTGCGGCCCGCGGCCTCTTGCCGCACCAGGCGGAACCCGGGCTCGTACTCCGGCCTCTGGACGATGAAGGAAAGAGCCGTGGTCTCCCGCCCTCTGCTGTTGTCAAAGGCGTTGACCTTGATGTAGTGAGCGGGATGCTCCCGGCGGCACGCGTTGACCTCGCGCAGGACCGCGCCGGCGTCTGTCTGATCGAACATCGGAAGGATCCACATCTCCCAGAAGGAGTTGCGCGGATGGGGGTCGTCGGTGAACTCGACGTTGAGCGCCCAGCCCTTCTGGACGCAGTACTCGATCTGGGCTCGAATTTCTTCGTCTCCGAGGTCGGGCAGAAACGAGAACGTGCCTTGAGTGAGTTTCATCGCGCCTCCGTCAGACACTGAGCGTGGGTGTGGGGACGAAGTCGGCCGTGTCCGTGGACTCGTAGTTGAAGGAGACGTCTTTCCAGGTCTCGAGGGCCAGACGCAGCGGCGAGCACCAGCGCGCGGCCTTCGCCAGGATCTCGGGGCCATCTCGCAGGGTGTCGCGGCCTTCGTTGCGCGCCTGGATCATGACCTCGAGCGCCACGCGGTTTGCCGTGGCGCCCTGCTGGATACCGGCGGGATGCCCGATCGTCCCTCCCCCGAACTGAAGGACGACGTCCTCGCCCAGGTGATGCAGCAACTGGTGCATCTGGCCAGCGTGGATTCCGCCGGAGGCCACGGGCATGACCTTGCGCAGCGAGGCCCAGTCCTGATCGAAAAAGAGTCCGTTTTCCAGGTTCGCCGGGGTCCTCGTCTCTCGCAGAGTGTCGTAGAACCCCTTGATCATGGGCGGGTCTCCTTCCAGCTTGCCCACGACCGTGCCTGCGTGAAGGTGATCAACGCCCGCCATGCGCATCCACTTGCAGATCACGCGGAAGTTCATCCCGTGGTTTTTCTGTCGCGAGTAGGTCGAATTGCCGGCGCGATGCAGGTGGAGGATCGTGTCGTTCCTGCGGGCCCACCTGGCCATGGACTGAATCGCCGTATAGCCGACGACCAGATCGATCATGACGATGACGCTGCCTAGGTCCCTGGCGAACTCGGCGCGTTCGTACATCTCCTCCATGGTCCCGGCGGTCACGTTCAAGTAATGCCCCTTGACCTCGCCCGTGGCGGCGCACGCGCTGTTGACGCCCTCCATGACGGAGGAGAATCGATCCCGCCAGCGCATAAAGGGCTGCGAGTTGATGTTCTCGTCGTCCTTCGTGAAATCGAGGCCGCCCTTCAGCGCCTCGTAGACCACACGGCCGTAGCTCTTGGCCGACAGACCGAGCTTGGGCTTGACCGTGGCGCCGAGGAGCGGGCGCCCGAACTTGTCCAGACGTTCGCGCTCCACGACGATGCCGGTGGCGGGCCCCTGGAACGTCTTGAGGTAGGCGACGGGGATTCGCATGTCCTCCAGGCGTAGCGCCTTGATGGCCTTGAAGCCGAAAACGTTGCCGATGATGGAAGCGGTGAGGTTCGCGATCGACCCTTCCTCGAAAAGATCCAGGTCGTAGGCGATGTAGGCGAAGTGCTGCCCCGGATTGTTGGGAACCGCTTCGACCCGATAGCACTTCGCCCTGTACACCTCGCAGGCGGTGAGTCGGTCCGTCCAGACGACCGTCCACGTCGCAGTCGAGGACTCGCCCGCCACCGCCGCGCCCGCCTCGATGGGATCGACTCCCTCTTGAGGTGTCACGCGAAACATCGCGAGGACATCGGTGTCTTTGGGAACGTAGTCGGGTTCCCAATAGCCCATCCGCGCGTAGGGCATGACCCCCGCCTTGTACCGCTCTTCCTCTCTTCGAAGGGGTTCCTCCGCTACCGCCATTTGCCTTATCTCCTCTTTCGAACCGGCCCTCACGGACATCGTGGAGGGCCGCGGAGACACAATTTGGGGGCGACATCATATAAAGTCAAATTGATAATTTTTATAAATACAGTCATAAACCTTTATGATTACGCTATGACACTGCACCAACTTCGGATCTTTCAGACGGTCGCCCGCCACCTCAGCTATTCCCGGGCGGCGGAGCAGCTCCATCTGACGCAGCCTGCCGTCTCCGCTCAGGTCAGGGAGCTCGAACGGAATGTCGGGGGCGTCTTTTTCGAGCGGGTCGGCCGCTCGATCCGTTTGACCGAGGCGGGAGAAGAGATGTTGGGCTATGCGGCGAAGGTGTGCACCCTGGTCGACGAGGCGCATCTGGCGATGGAGGAGTTCAAGGGGCTCAGAAAAGGGCACGTTGCGCTGGCCTCCGTAAGCACCGCCGGCGCCTACGTCCTGCCGCCGCTGCTCGGAGCGTTTCAGAAGCGCCACCCGGGGATCTCGATCAGCCTCGAGGTCGTCAACCGTGCGATCTGTCAGCAGCATCTCGTCCGTGCCGAGGTCGATCTCATCGTGATGGGCCGCGTCCCGGAGCAGATCCCACACCAGGCCGAGCCGTTTCTTGCCGACGAGCTGGTGATCGTCGCAGCCAGCTCACACCCGCTGGCGAGCGCCCGGAACATAGCCGCCGACCGATTATCGGGGGAGCGCTTGATCCTCCGCGAAATCGGCTCCGGCACGCGATTGAACGCCGAGGAGTTTCTGCGCCAGCGAGGGGTCACGACGCCCGTGGGTCTGGAGCTCGGCGATAACAGCGCCGTCAAGGAAGCGGTCGCCGCGGGGCTGGGGATCGCGCTCCTGTCGCGTCACACGATCCGCATGGAGTTGACGCTCGGGCGCCTGGCGGTGCTAAACGTCCGCGGCTTCCCGCTACGCCGTCAGTGGTTCGTCGTTCACCGGGAGGGGCAGCGTCTCACTCGCGCAGCCGCCGCCTTCAAGGATTTTCTCGTGACCTCCGCCAGGGTCGTGCTCGCCCCGACGAGCACGACCTCAAAGGGATTACGCACCGGAGCCAAACGGGCCGACCGCCCGGGGGGGTAGAGCGACACGCCGGTGCCTACGGACGCCTGCCCGGCCCGGGATCACGCTGCTACTTGCAGTCCGGGTGACCACATCCGCACTTCCCGCCGGTCATCTTTCCTTGAGAGCAGGAATCGGAGCAGAATCCATTCACCTTCGTCTCCTTGCACTTGCACCCAGAAGCCTTGCACTTACTCTGTTCGGCCATTTGAAGCCTCCTGCCAGAACACCGTGCAAGTGTGAGACCATCTGAGAACGCTTTCTACCTGGCCGGTCATCGCAGGCCCCCGGAAACAGAGCACGTCAAAGTCGTACGCGTTCGGCTTCCGCCGGCTCCGAATGCCGGGTCGTTACTCCACGATCGCCGCTTTGAGAACGCCGGCGCGCAGCCTGGATGGTTCCAGCGGGTCGACCCAGGCGACGACCAGAAGATCGCCGGTGCGCTTGATTCGAGGAAAACCGCTCGTTCTTGCCGCCGACGTTTCCGAGATCACGATCGGCGCTCCCATCGATCCGCGCCGCCGGACGCGGCGAAGACGGATCGAGGGCTTGGGGCCTTCTCCCGCCACCCACGAGACGAGGGCATCGCCATTCTCGTCGAGGACGAGTCCGACGCGACCGAGAGGGTTCGCCGCGTCGATGACCAGGGGAGCGTCGAAGGTCGCTCCCGAGCAGAAAACGCCACCTGGACTCGGGCCCGTCCTTGCGCGCCGGTAAACCAGGCGACCGCGACCAGCCGGCCCTTCGCATCGACAGAGGGGCCGTTGACCGGACACCCGGGGATCTCCCAACCATCCGAGGCAACGAGCCGGGGGACGGTCCATCGGCCGGAAGTCCGGCGGATGATCGCAATGTCCCGGATTTCCTTCTCGGATCGATCCCGATAGACGACGATCGGCCCGTCGGAAGTGATTGCGGCGGACGTCTGGCAGCAATCGCAGACGCGGCCGTCGAGAAGTTCGCCCCGTTGCGGCGCCTCCCCGACCGGTGCCGTCCGCAGAGTCATGCTCCCCTCCGTCCCATGCCCTGAATTTCGGGCCGCTTCCGACTTCGTCTCCCGACCGTCGAGCCAGAAGGCGCGCAGCGCGGACCCTTCAGGGAGAAAAGACACGAAGCCGTGCTCCGTCTGCGTCCCGCGGAGCGTGTCAACGATTTTGAGACACCGGCGGTTGGCATTTAGTGACTGAGCTCGATTGTGGTGTCGACGTCCGCGACGGGGGGTACCTGGGGGTCGTCCGCGGTGGCGATCATCGATTCTGGGGCATCCT
>JBBSGZ010000103.1:0-13236 GCA_038253555.1 Thermoanaerobaculia bacterium | reverse complement strand
GCGCGATCGCCAGCCGCTGCCCGTCCGGGGACAGGCGAGGGTGATACCAGGTTGCGGCCTCCGCGAGCCTGCCGATCTCGTGACCCTGGCGATCGAACCAGACCGGCTGGCTCGTCGCGCTCGCCTGGCTGTGCCAGCAGAGCGTTCCGTCGAGAGAGGCGGAGAGGGCCCGCAGGCCGCTCGTCGCCGAGTTTGACGGCAGATCCACGCCGAGAGAGACCGCTTCGCCGCGAGCCTCCAGCCGTCCGGCGTCGAACGATTGTGCGACGAGAGCGCTGCCGCGGACAAACACAAGATATCCGGGGGACGCGTATACGGCGAGCGAGCTCGATTGCCCGATGTGCTTGACGTCGGGCGAGCCGAGATCCCCCACGCAAATCTCCCCGGGCTCTACTCCGGTCGATCCGGCGGCGAAGTAAAGGAAGTGCCGCCCGTCCGGGAGAAACCACGGCCAGCGATGGGTGCCCTCGCCGCGCCCCTTGTCCAGGGCCGTGGCCGGCGTGACCTTGCCTCCCGAGGCCGAAACCTGCATGAGGGGCCCGACGAAGGTTGGCGCGAAGACGATCCGGCCGTCTCCGCTCCAGGACGCGCCCCGGACGTCTGACGTCACGGTCGCGAGCGCCTGGGGTGGCCCTCCCGAAATCGCGATCCGCTTGAGCTGCCCGTTGGCGAAGAATCCGACGGACCCGCCGTCTGGCGCCCAGAAGGGGAGCTGCGCTCCTTCGGTCCCACGGAGCATTCTGGGTTTCGAGTCCTCGATCGCACGGATCCAGAGCTGCGTGGAACCGCCGGCGATCTCCCGCGCCGTGAAGGCCAGATGGCTGCCATCCGGCGCCAGCGCGACGGTCCCCACGACTTGCTGGTCCTGCGGCCCGGCGACCTCGAAACGAACCGACCGCCTCGGCAATGCCTGGTGAGATCGGAGGCCGATCGTCAGCAGGCTGGCCGCGATTGCCCCGGCGAGAAGTCCCGCAATCCCCCACAGGAAGCCGCGGGAAACCCTGCGTCCGGAAAGCGGGGGTCCCGTGGAGAGGGCGCTTCCGGAGCTTTCCGAGAGTGACTGGAGCGAGAAGGCGACGTCGTCCGTCGAGCGAAACCTCTGCTCGGGACTCTTCTCGAGGCAGTGGTGAACAATTCGGTCGAGAGCGGGTGAGATTGCAAGCCCGGTCGTCGAAAGCTCGGGCGGTTCCTCGCGGAGGACGGCCGTCATCGTTTCTGCAGCCGTGTCGCGCTGGAACGCTCGCTTTCCGGAGAGCATCTCGTAAAAAACTGCGCCGAACGAGAAGATGTCGGAGCGGTGGTCGAGCGGCATGCCCTTGACCTGCTCCGGCGACATGTAGCCGACAGTCCCCATGACGGTCCCCGGCTCCGTCAGGTTCGGACTCCCTACGACCGTTGCAACAGCCGTCAGGTCATTTTGCGCCATGGGGTGCTGCCCCGCGGCCGTTTGCTCCCTCCCGGACGCGTCGAGCGGCCGCCTCCTCGCCAGTCCGAAGTCGAGGATCTTCACCTGCCCGTCCCGGGTCACGAAGACGTTGTCGGGCTTCAAGTCCCGGTGGACGATGCCCTTCTCGTGCGCCGCCGCAAGACCCCGGATGATCTGGAGCGCGTACTCGATCGCCCGCCGCTGGGAGAGCACACCTGCTTCGAGCTTCGACCGCAGCGTTTCTCCTTCTAGCAGTTCCATGACGGCGTAGGCGGTCCCGTCGTGCGCTCCGAAGTCGAAAATGCCGAGGATGTTCGGGTGCGACAACGCCGCGACGGCCTTGGCCTCCCGTTCGAAGCGGGCCAGCGCGTCAGAGTCGCGCGAAACGGATTCCGGCAGCACCTTGATCGCCACCTCCCTGTCGAGCTTCGTGTCGCGCGCCCGGTACACCTCTCCCATCCCGCCCGCGCCGATCTGGCCGAGGACCTCGTAGGAGCCGAGCTTTGCGCCGGCGGGAAGCGTCATCGCGCTCGCTCCACGAGAAAAGGGTGAGAGAGGGTGGAGAACGAGACGGTCAAAACCTGGATCGCGACGTCGTGCCCGAGCCGGCGGTCCCGCGTTGCGACAGCGTCCGTTTGCATGGAGTGCGAGACCGCTCCCGAACTCACCCGGCTGCAGAGAAGCGGCGACGATGAGAACAATGGCGGAAACACGGATGGGCGGGTCCGCCGGGGTCGGCGCGAAAAACTCGTACGGGCCGAGGGTCCAATCCGGAAAAAAGACGGCATGGATTTCCACGATGATATGGCGAGAAGGCTGTCGCGTTGCGCGCTGCGGCCCGGGCTAGCGACGCAGGCGCCTCCGACCGAGACCGAAATCGCCGGAGATCACCGCCGACCTCGCAGACCCTGTGAGAAACTGACCCGCGAAGCTCTCTGGCGCCAGAGGGCCGGGTCCTGGCGCATCGATCCTGGAAATCGCACGACGCGAGGTGGTCCGATGGATCTTCGATCTCTTCAGAAGCCCCTCAAAGAGCGATACCGGTCCCATCCCGAGGCTTCGCGTATCACGCTCAAAGCGCAAGGGAGCCAGTCGCAGGCGCCGGTGGCGTGCTCCGTGGACATCGGCCGCGCGATCTACACCGCCGAGGCCCACGCGGGAGTCGGGGGTCCCGGCACGTCGGCCTGCTCCGGCGATCTGCTCCTCGGGGCCCTGGCGGCCTGCGCGCAGATCACCTGCCAGATGGTCGCGACAGCGATGGGCGTGAAGGTCGACGACATCCGGGTGGCGGTCGAAGGAGATCTGGACCTGAGCGGCACGCTCGGCATTTCGAAGGAAGTGCCGGTCGGGTTCGAGACGATCCGGCTCCGTTTCGACCTCGATGCGCCCGAAGCGACGCCCGACCAGATCCGGGCGCTGCGCGAAAAGACGGAGCAATACTGCGTGGTCATGCAGACACTGACGAAACCCCCGAAGCTCGATGTCGCCTGGGGCTCGGAGGAATCGGAAAAGGGGACACGATAAACGCAAGACTGGCGGGGCGTGTCGCGCCCGTCTGCCGGTCTCAGGGAGGAGTGCCATGCCCAAGTTCGTGATCGAACGGGAGATTCCCGGGCTCGGAGACCTGACTGACGCCGAGCTCCGGGAAGTTTCGCAGAAGTCCGTGAACGTGCTGCGAGAGCTCGGCCCCGAGATCCAGTGGCTGCAGAGCTACGTGACGGGCGACAAGCTCTATTGCGTGTACCTCGCTCCCGACGAGGACACCGTGCGGGAGCACGCCCGCCGGGGCGGTTTTCCGGCGAACCGGATCTCGGCCGTCCGGCGGATGATCGACCCGACCACGGCGGAAGCCTAGCCCGGCGCCCCTGGCGAAGCGTAGAGCGCCGCCCTCACCCCAACCCTCTCCCGCCGGGAGAGGAGGGAGGGCGGGAAGTCGCTAACCCGCCGGCGCGCTCGCGCACGCGATCGCCGCCTGCGCGGGCATGGCCCATCCCTCCATCCAGGCCGCGGCACCGGCCGCGCCCGTGAGCGCCTCTCGCGCGGGCCCGAGAACCTTCTCCAGCCGCACCTGCTCGGCCGGCAGCGGGGTAGCGCCGAGGGCCTGACGCAGCGCGGCGGCAGCGCCCGCCAGTCGCAGCGACCGCTCGGATTGCGACTGCGCCGCGGCGGAGCATGCGAAACACTCGAGCAGGCGGGCAATCCCGCGCTTGTGATCGAGCTCCTGAAAGACAGCCATGCTTTCCCTGTACAGGCGATGGGCCGCCGGGAAATCGCCCTCGTCGAGCGCGAGATTCCCCAGGTCTGCGAGACTGCTCGCGGTGCCCCAGGGATCTCCGAGGCCACGGAACATCGACAGGCTCTGCTCGTAGAGCGAGCGGGCCGACGCGAATTCTCCCTGCTCGCGCGCCACGTCCCCCTCACTGTCGAGCGCCCAGGCCATGGCGGCGCGATCGCCCACCTGCCGGGAGATCGAGAGGCATTCTTCGAAGAGAGAGCGCGCCTCCCCGAAGTGGCCTTCGAGCCGCGCGACGTTGGCGAGGTTGGAAAGCCCTCGGACGACGGCCACGGGATCGCCGAGCTCCTTCCAGAGCTCGAGACTCTCGACCAGCAGGGAACGCGCGCGCGCGAAGTCCCTCCGCTCCTGCGCTCCGACCGCCAGAGCGTTCAGCCCGACGGCGATTCCCTTGCGGTCGTCCAGCTCGCGGCTGATCGACAGGGCCTCCTCGTGGAACGTCTGCGCCCTCGCGAGGTCTCCGTCCAAAACGCCCGCCGCGAAGAGCGCCCGCGTCCGCAGCCGGGACCGGGCGGAGGCGCCGGGAAGGTTCAGGAGCTGCCCCAGGCGTTCGTGCCCCTCCGTCAGGTGCTCGCGCTCCTCCCAGAACTGAAAGAGCGCGACGCCGAGCCGAAGACCCCAGTCCGACTCGCCGGTCTCGATCAACCAGTCGAGAGCGGCGCGGAAGTTGTCGTGCTCGAGCTCGAGACGGTCGAGCCAACCCGAACTCTCCTGGCTCGATGGGGCTCGCATCACGTTGTCGCGGTCGGACGCTTCGTCCTCCGCCAGGACGACGCAATAGGCGGCATGCGCGCGCCGGGCGGTGTCCTCCTCGCCGCTCGACCCCAGTCGCTCCAATCCATACTCCCGGATCGTCTCGAGAAGGACGAACCGCGGCTCCCCGGTTTGCGGCTCGATTTTCTGGACGAGGCTCTTGTCCATCAGCGAGTCGATCCCGTCGAGGATGTCGAGGCCGAGATCCCGGGGCGAGTCGCAGACTGCCTCCGCAGCCTCGAGCGTACATCCGCCGACGAAGACGGAGAGTCTCCGGAAAAGCTTCTGTTCGGCGGGAGTCAGGAGGTCGTAGCTCCAGTCGATCGCGCCCCTCAGCGTCTGCTGGCGCCTCGGGAGGTCCCGGGCGCCTCCGGTCAGAAGCTGCAGGCGCTTTTCGAGCCGCGTCCGCATCGCGGCGGGCGACAGCAGTTTGATGCGCGCGGCGGCGAGCTCGATCGCGAGAGGCAATCCGTCGAGCCGCGCGCAGATCTCGGCGATCGCGACCGAGTTCTCCGCCGTTACCTCGAAGTCCGGCATCACGGAGGCCGCGCGGTTCGCAAAGAGAGAGATGGCGTCGCTCTGCAGGAGCTCCCCCGGGGCCGACGCACGATCCGGCACTGCGAGGGAAGGGACGGGAAATTCCTGTTCGCCGTAGATGTGCAGCGGCGACCGGCTCGTCACCAGGACTTTGAGCTTCGAGCCGGCTGCGACGAGCTCCGCCACTACCGACGCGGCGGCGATCAGATGCTCGAAGCCGTCGAGGATGAGCAGCATCGGCGCCCGCACCGAATCCCGCAGGTATGCCTTCAACGTCGCGATCGGAGGTTGCCCTGCGGCTTCCCGGACGTCCAGGGCCTGGCAGATCGTTGAGCCGATCAGGTCCGTTTCATTGAGGGGCGCCAGCGCCACGAAATGAATGCCGCCGGGAAAAGACTCGGTCACCTCGCCCGCGACCTCGAGCCCGAGGCGGGTCTTGCCGATTCCCCCGGGGCCCGTGAGCGTGACGAGATACGCGTCCTCCCGGACCAGGAGGTGTTTCACGGCAACCCTTTCCCTGACGCGCCCCACGAACCCCGTCCGCTGCACCGGCAGGTTTGTCGGACGCGATTCTCGCGCTTCGCCCAGAGCTTCCAGAGAGCGATCCCGAACCTCCGCGAGGTCGCGTGCAAGATCATGGGTGGAGGCGTAACGCTCGCGCGGATCCTTGGCCAGACAGCGTTGAATGATCCACCACAGCGGGGCGGGAAGGCCGGCATTGAGAGAGGCAATCGGCTCCGGTTCCTCGCGAATGATTGCGGTGAGGGTCTCGGCGTAAGTCTCTCGTCGGAAGGCCTGCCGTCCTGTCGCCATCTCGTAGAGCACGGAGCCCAGGGCAAACTGATCCGATCGAAAGTCCACCGGCCGCCCGCTCGCCTGTTCCGGCGACATGTAGGCAACGGTGCCCAGGATCACACCCTCACCGGTCTGGGACGGTCCGGATGTCGCGAAGTGCGACAGGTTTTCGGAAGAGGGTTCGACGAGTTTTGCGAGACCGAAGTCGACGATCTTGACGAAGCCATCCTCCGAGACCATGAGATTCTCGGGTTTGAAATCGCGGTGAACGATTCCCGACGCATGCGCTTTGGCCAGGCCCTCGGCAACCTGAGCGCCGAAGTCGAGCAGCTTCCGCTGCGAAAGCGGGCCCGCCGCGAACAACGCCCGCAGCGTCTGCCCTTCAATGAGTTCCATGGCGAGGTACGCAATCCCGCGGTCCTGACCAACCTCGTAGATCGTGACGATGTTGGGATGATTGAGCGCCGAGGCGGATCGCGCCTCTTTCTCGAACCGCTTCAGTCGCTCCTGGTCGGTCGACAGCTGTTCCGGCAGAACCTTGAGTGCGACGTCTCGACCAAGCCGTGCGTCCCGCCCTCGATACACCTCGCCCATCCCCCCCGCCCCGATCGCCGCGAGGATCTCGTAGGGGCCGAGCAGGGAGCCCGCCGAAAGGGTCATGGTTGCGACTCCTGTATCACGAGCGTGACCGGCGCGGTAACCGGGGGCTGAGGGCGGTGCTCCCTTCCTCTACCTATCGACGCGAGCCCGAGCGCGGTCGAGCGGGCCAGGGCCTAAGGTGAGCCGGCGATGCATGGAGCCAGGGCCGCAAACTTCGAATCCGCGCGAATGCCGTCGAACGCCGGGTCCCGATTGACGGTTCCCAGATCGCCGGCGCGCTCCTCGCAGGCCTTCCGCAGCCACTCGAACGCCTGTTCTTTTTCGCCCAGTCCCATATAGACGACTGCGATGTCGAAAGGAGAAACATAGTTTCCCTTCGATCGTTCCTTCAGCTCGTCTAAAAGTCGTTTGAATGGCCCGCTGGAACTCCCGCTCCGCGCCGATCCAGTCGAGATCGTCCCAGAGGACGGACGCCATGGAAGCGTGCGCCTCAGAAAGCGTCTCGTCAATTTCCAGGGCTTTCCTGGCCGCTGCCTTTGCCTTCGGGTGGGCTTCCGCCGAGGGAACAAAACGATGTGACTGAAGGACGGTATAAGAGTCCGCGACCCCGGCGTAGGCCGGAGCATAGGTGGGGTCGAGCTGGATCGCCTGTTCGAAGAACGAGACGCCGGTCTTGATCCCTTCCTCAGTTCTCTTGTTCCAGTGGTACCGGCCTTTCAGGTACGCCTCGTATGCAGAAGGATTCACGCGCTGACTCTTTTTCAGGCGCCCCTGCTCCTCTGGTCCGATCTTCACCTGAACCTCTCGGGCGATGGCCCTCGCGACCTCGCTCTGCAGCGTCAGCACGTCGCGAAGATCGCGCTCGTAGTCCTGCGCCCAGAGATGCTTGTCCGTCGCTGCCTGGATCAACTGTGCCGTGATGCGCACTCTCGCACCAGCCCGCATGACCGAGCCCTCCACGATCCCCTCGACTTTGAGCTCCCGGGCGATTTCCGTAAGAGGCTTGCGGACGTTCTTGTATTGCATCACCGAGGTCCGGGAAATGACGCGCAGGCCGCTCAACTGGGCGAGGCTGGTGATGAGCGCTTCGGTCATTCCGTCGGCGAAATACTCCTGTTCGGGATCTCCCGAGAGATTTGCTAGCGGGAGGACCGCCAACGATTGAATGGCCGCGGGTTTAGCCGACCCCGTCAATCTCTTTCCCCATCCGCCCACGGTAAAGCCCAGGGCCAGGGCCAACAGAACAATGCCGGCCGCGGCGAATAGGAAAACGCCTCGACGGGGCCAACCGACCCTCGGCGCCGCTCCGGGCGTCGGAGGGCCGCTGGAAACCTCTCGCAAAGCGAACGCAAGGTCTCGCGCTGAGTGAAATCTCTCCTCCGGGCGTTTCTCCAGACAGCGGCGCACGATGTGATCGAGGGAAGGTGAAATGGCCTGGTTCGTCTGCGAAATATCCGGGGGCTCCTCCCGCAGGATGGCGGTCAAGGTCTCGACGGCCGAATCGCGTCGGAAGGCGCGCTGGCCCGTAAGCATCTCGTGAAGGATCGCTCCGAAAGCGAAAATGTCCGACCGGTGGTCCGCGTTCTGCCCACGCACCTGTTCGGGAGACATGTAGCCGACCGTGCCGAGGATGACGCCCGGCTCCGTTCCGGCAGAAAGCGTCGGGCCCTCCGTCACGTCACCGGTCGCTCCGTCGGGGCGGATCAGCTTGGCCAGGCCGAAATCGAGGATCTTGACGCGCCCGCCCCTGGTGACGACGAGGTTTTCGGGCTTCAAGTCTCGATGGACGATCCCCTTCTCATGGGCGGCTGCCAGCCCCTCGGCGATCTGCCCGGCGTAATCCATGGCTCTTCGCACGGAAAGTTGTTCCCCATCGAGCACGTCCCGCAACGTTTCGCCATCGAGCAACTCGGAGACGACGTAGGGGGCCCCGTCCATAGAGCCGATGTCGTAAACCGAAGTGATGTTGGGGTGATTGAGAGCGCCGGCCGCCCGCGCCTCCCGCTCGAACCGCCCCAGCCGGTCGGGATCGGCGGAGAAGGAGGCCGGCAGCACCTTGATGGCGACATCGCGGCCGAGCCGCGGATCTTTGGCGCGATAGACCTCGCCCATCCCGCCCGCGCCGATCGGCGCGACGATCTCGTACGGACCGAGGCGGGCGCCGGCTGCGAGAGTCACAGCCAGAGAAGGTACCGTGTGGAGAGGAGGACTTAAAGGGCTTCGGCAGCCCCGGAGCTCGATGAGGGGTGCCGGGGCACGAGAGCGTTCGCCGCTCGCGGGGGCACTGAGGTGTGCGAACCAGTTCAGAACGCGGGTCGTCGCCGAGTTCACGCGCCCGGCCGTGAGGAACAGAAACGGCGACCCCCGCCCGGTTCCACGGGCGGGGAGGAAAGCCATTTTCTAAAAGGCGGCGGTGTCCGCGACGCTCGCGAGGCTCCCGAACGGGTTCTGATATGTCCGGAGTTGGCCCGTCTGGGTATCGGTCACGGTGATCGTGTATTCGACGTTCGAAAGCGCGCCGTAGAAGACCCAGAACTTCCCGTTGAACCCGCGGCCGTCGACGGCCTTGATCACGAGCTCCACGTTGCCGTTGGAAAAGAACCAGAAATATCCGGTGTCAGACGTCAGGGGCACGGCCCTTCCGACACCGCTCGTGCCCTGCGCGGGGACGCGCCAGTCGACCCGGGCGCGAAAGCGGCCCCCGTTCAGGCAGAGGGACGTGGCGTCCGATGCGCAGGCGCGTACGGCCTCCGGACGCCGGGCGGCGCCCAGGTTCGGCGGAGGGTCCGGCGGAGAAGTGACGGCCGGGGTCCTCTGCGCCGCGGCCGCCGGCGCGAAGGGGCCGAACGCCGCCGTATCGGCGACGCTCGCAAGCTGCCCGGATGGGTTCGAGTAGGTCTTCACCACTCCGGTCGAGGCATCCGTGACGGTGATCGTGTATTCGACGTCGGAGAGCGCGCCGTAGAAAACCCAGTAACGGGAGTTCACGGCCCGCCCGTCCACGACCTTGATCACCAGCTCGACGTTGGAGCTGCTGAAGAACCAGAAGGACGCCGTGTCGGCGGTCAGGCGGACCGGCATGCCAATGCCGCTCGTTCCCAGTGCCGGAGCGCGCCACGCGACCTCCACTTTGAAACGGCTGTCGTTCAAGCAAAGCGACGCGGGCCCGGATGTGCAGGGCCCGACCGTGATCCGGCCGATCTTGTTCTTGCCGGATTCGATGAACCACATCGCGCCATCCGATCCGGCGGTGATGTCGAGCGGGCCGGCGAGCACCGTGGGAGGGCGAAACTCGGTCATCCGGCCGTCCATGCCGATGCGGCCGATGTTGTTTCCCGTGGTCTCGGTGTACCAGACGTTCCCGTCGAGGCCAGCCGCGATCCCGCGCGGGGCGTCCCCGCCCGGGTCCGGAAAGAGCGTCACCGCCCCCGCCGGAGTGATCCGCCCGATGTGGAACGCGCTCGTGAACCAGAGATTCCCATCGGGGCCGGCCACGATCTCGTACGGTCCGGTGACTTCGGCGGGCATGGTGAAGAGGGTCACTGACCCGGCCGTCGTGATCCGCCCGATGTGGTTGCCGTTCGGGTCGGTGAACCAGAGGTTGCCGTCCGGGCCCGATGTGATCGCCTGGAGCTGGACGATTCCCGGCACCTGAAATTCGGTGATTCCACCGGAAGGTGTGACGCGGGCGATCTGGAAGTCTCGCGAAGACATCGTGATCCAGATGTTTCCGTCGGGGCCGCTCGTGATTCCTTCGGGGAGGGACGAGGAGGGGATCTGGAATCGGGTGATGCTGCCGTCGGGGGTGATCCGTCCCACGGAGATGAAGTCCGTGAACCAGACGTTTCCGTCGGGACCTGCCGTGATCTGTTTGGGCGAGACCAGCGTTCCGGGGATCGGAAACTCGGTGATGACGCCGCCGGGGGTGATCCGTCCGATTTTTTTGCCGAGCTGCTCGGTGAACCAGACGTTTCCATCTGGCCCGGATGTGATCCCGAGCATCTGGCTGTCGGGAGTCGGGACCGGATACTCCGTAAAAGTCTGGGCGGAAATCGCGGCCGCGAGCCCGAGCACGCCGGCGAGGCCCGCCATCAGGATCCTGAAAGCGCGGCGAATGGACGGCGAGAGGCAGAGTAGGGTTCCCAGGGTCATTTTGCCTCCTTCGGCCTCGGTCGCGGTGGGAAGCGGTGGCGGGTGACGCTCACCCGATCACCTCTTGCGTGGAGAGGTACCCTTCCGATCCGTTTTTACCACACCTCGTCGGCGGAGTCGGGGGCCGCGCGCCTCCCGTCGAGCGCGGGAGCGGTGGCGTATAGGGTCAGGGACTGACCCCTCACCCCGACCCTCTCCCCGCGCGCGGGGAGAGGGAGATGACGTAATCCGCTGCGTTGGCGAGTGCGCACGGCCTCTGCCGGCGTCCCGCATCCCAACTCTGTTTCCGACCGGCGGCGGGGAAGCAGGGCGCACAACCGCCACGCACGATGAGATCGGGCTCGGAGGATTTCGGATCTGGCCGTCCTGCGGGGACGCACTAGGATTGGCGCATGAAGTCGAGCCTTGTTGTCGTTTGTTCCTTGGTCGCCGCGCTGATGATGGGAGCTGCCTCCGCGAAGGCTCCCGTTGTCAACCTCGAGGAGCGGATCGGAACGCTCGTCCGCTCGTTCCCGGGGGAGATGGGAGTGGCGGTGCGGGATCTCGAGACGGGAAAAGAGATCTCGGTCAACGGGGACCGGCGTTTTCCGACCGCGAGCCTGATCAAGCTGGCGGTGATGGTCGAGACCTACCACCAGATGGCGGAGGGAAAGCTGGCCCGGGAGAAGGTCGTCGTCCTCACGGAGGCCGATAAGGCAGGCGACGAGGGAATCCCCTTGAACCAGCTCCATGCCGGGCTCGCGTTGACGATCCCGGATCTCTTGAACCTGATGATCGCGTACTCCGACAACACGGCGACGAACCTGCTCGTCCGGGAGGTCGGGGCGGCCAACGCCGACAGGCGGATGGAGTCTTACGGGCTGAAGGACACGAAGATCTTCCGGCCGACGTTTCGAGACGGGCGTGCGGACGTCTTTCCGGAGCTGGAGCGCGAGTTCGGACTGGGGATGATCACGCCCCGCGACGCGGTGCGGCTGATGGGACTGATCGCCGACGGCAAAGTCGTTTCCCGCGCCGCGTCGGACGAGATGCTGGCGATGCTCGGCAATCAGTTCGACCGGCAGATGATCCCGCGGTCGCTGCCCTTCGAGAGGGAGAAGATCGTCGTTGCAAACAAAACAGGATGGGACGAGGAGAAGCTACCGGATGCCGCGGGCGTGAAAGGCGAGATCCGCACGGACGCTGCGTACGTCAAGGGGCCGCACTCGCGCTACACGATCGCGATCTGCACGAGGCGGGGCAGGGACAAGCGGCCCGGGGCGGACAACGCCGCGCTCGTCACGGGCGCCGCGATCTCGCGCCTGGTCTACGAAGAGATGGAACGGCGGGCGGGAGGCCGGTGACTCAGCGCCCGAGCTCCGCGAACCAGTTCAACGCGACGGTCGTCGGGGTGATCGACTCGCGGCCGAGAGTTCCCACCACGAAGAACTTCGAACCGTCCGCACTCGGGAGATAACGGTTGCGGGTGACCGAGGTTTCGAACCGCCCCTGAAAGAGGGCGCGGGGCACGCCGGCGGAGAATTTGGGCTCGTTCTGGACCGTCACCGCCATCAGCTTCTGCTCGGGAGATCGGTAGTAGATCTCGCCGCCGTCGGCGCGCCAGCGCGGCTCCGAGCCACCCGCAGTCGAGATCTGCCACTTGCCGCCGGGCCCCGGAAAGCTCTGAACGTACACCTCGGTGCTCCCGGACTCGTTGGACTGGTAAGCGAGATATCGGCCGTCCGGCGAGAACGTGGGCAACCCTTCGGCGAACCGGGTTTTCAGGAAAGGGAATGGCTTGCCGTCCCCGAACGTCGGGAGCACCCAGATGTCCCAGCCGCTCTCCTTCCCGCGGCTCTGGTAGGCGAGATATCGGCCGTCGCGTGAGAAATCCGACGGGATCTTCTGCTCGTTGTTCTGGAGCAGCGGCTTCTCCTGTCCCTCGCCGTCCGCCGGCTTTTCGTACAGGTCCCAGCCGGCTCCGGCACGAAAGACGATCCGGCGCCCGTCAGGCGACCAGACCGGGCCAATGGCATCGCCGGCGGAAAACGTGAAACGGGAGTTCACGCCCCGCGCGAGGTCCCTCACCCAGATATCGACTTTGCCGTTGCGCGGGTCCGCCATGTCGAAAGCGACCCGGTCTCCGGAGGGAGAGAACGTCGGGTTGTGGTACTCGGCCGGATCGCCGAGCGGCTCCAGGTCTTTTCCCGCGCGGTCCACCCAGAGCAGCCGGTTCCCCGATTCGCCCGTGCGGTAGACGAGAGTCCCGTTTCGAGACACGGAGAAACGCGCGAGCCCGACGGAGTCCGTCGCGATGTGCTCCGCGAGCGGGACCGGCTCGCCTTTCGTCTTTCGCGCCTTCAGGTCGAAGCGCTGAGCGACGAGCGTCTTGTCGCGGACGAAGAGGAGATAACCCGGAGGCGCATATGTAACGAGCGTCTGCGCGGGCGCGAGAGGAAGCGACTCCTTCGAGTCGAGCAGGCCGATCCGATACATGCTGTCGTCCGGCTTCGCCCCGGTCGTGAGATACAGGAAGTGGCGGCCGTCTGGCAGGAACTCGGGCCAGCCTACGGTCGTCTCCTTGCGGGAGGCCTCGGGCGCCGCGGCGACCACGGGGCTGCCCCCCGACGCGGAAACGCGCCGGATCGGGTCGTTCGCCCGCCCGTCGAAGAGAATCACGCCGTCCGCGCCCCAGGACCCG
>JBBSGZ010000102.1:0-13246 GCA_038253555.1 Thermoanaerobaculia bacterium | reverse complement strand
CAAATCAATCTCAACACTCAACGATAACCTCCCTGAAAACCGTCCACCATGTCTCCGAACAACCGTCCAACATGTCTCCGGTCCATACAGGGGAGAGGGCTGGGGTGAGGGGCGGGGACTCATTTGGAGGACCGTGCCCGGCATCAGACCCGGCTTTAGGGGATTGTTCCCCCCGGACAGATGGTGGACGGGTGTTCGGAGACATGGTGGACACATTTGCTGGCCGAAGACTCGCCGCAGGAGGGCCAAATCTGCGTCTCGTCTCATCCTGCCGGTTGGACGCGGTTTGTCCGGGCTGCAGCTGCATTCTTGCCCCATGGCCGTCGTCACGCAGATCTCGGAGTGGCGGGCTCGCCGGGCCGCGGCGGAAGATGTGCCGATCGGCGCCCCCCCATTCGTGCTGATCGACCCCTGCGGGGGGTGCGGATCCGAGCGCGTCGGAACTCTGGTCTGGCGTCAGACTGTCGTCGGCGCGGATCCCGTCCCTTACCCCCGCATCGAGCCTCATTTTTTGTGCCGGGAAGGGCGGGTCGTTTTCCAGGAGATCACCGACGCCCCCATCCCGCTCTCCGCCTGGAGCGGGATTCTGGGCCGCTTCCGCGCCTAGCGGCCCTCTTTCCAGACCGATTCGACGTCTAAAACGCTCACGCGGGCGTCAGCCCTCCGAGCGCGGTGCCGCGAGACCGGGGACGACGGAAACCCCCGGCAGGCGCAACAGCATCGATGGCGCGAGCAGCACCTTCCAGGAACGGCTCCCTCCCCCGATGACCACGCGAGGCGCGTCCATGACCAGGGAATCGACGTAGATCGGGATGTCTGGCGGAAGTCCGAACACCGAGACTCCTCCGATCATCATGCCTGTTTTCGCGACGGTCTCTTCGCCGGACGCGAACGAGATCCGCTTCGCTCCCATCAGCCGCCGGACCGCGTGGTTGACATCCAGACGAGTGTGGGAGAGGACGAGCGAAGCGGACCACAGCCTGGGCTCCTGGCGCGATGCGACGAGGATCGTATTGGCGCTCTCCTCCGGCTGGATCCGATAGCGCTCACAAAACGCGGCCGTGTCGGCGAAATCAGGGTCGCACACCATCGGCTCATAAAGGATGCCGAGATCCTTCAGCGCGCCCCGGACGCGGCTCCAGGCCGGGTCGGTGTCGGGAGAGCCGGAGATCCCTTCGGAGGTCATCGTCTCCGAGAATAACTGGAGGCGCCTCGGCCGGGAATGAAGTTCCCGGAATCTCCCTCGCCTCGGCCCCTTCCCCGAGCCCGGAGAGAGAAACAGACCGCGCACCCGCCGCGTCGTTTGGGGTGTGTGGAAGGCAACGCGAGGTGGAGCGAGCCGCCGCGGCTGTTGACACTCGCCCCGCCCTGGCGGGAGAATGCCGGGCAATCAGGTGTAAACGATTACAGAAGTGTGTGTAAACGATTACAGCGACAGAGATCGGCGGGCTCCGCAAGGGGAGACGCCTCCGCGCCCGCTTGAGACCCGTTGAGCGTCACGATCCGCGAGGTCGCGCGCGAGGCCCTCGTATCCGTCGCGACGGTGTCGCGGGTCTTGAACGGCAAGGGCCCCGTCCACGCGGACACCGCGAAACGGATCCGAAAAGCGGCCAAACGCCTTCACTACGTCCCGCATGGCGGCGCGCGCAGTCTGATCACGCGCAGGACCACGACGCTCGGCGTGCTTCTGCCGGAGCTCTACGGGGAGTTCTTTTCGGAGCTCATCCGGGGCATCGACGTCTGCGCCCGGCGCAAGGGCTACCACCTGCTCGTCTCGAGCTCCCACAGCGACCGGGCGGAGAGCGAGGAGATGGTCCGGGCGATGCGGGGCCGCGTCGACGGGCTCATCGTCCTCTCGCCCGATGTCCGGCCCCATACCCTCAAGGCAAACCTGCCCGAGCATTTCCCCGTCGTCCTGGTCAACACCGCCGGGGGGCCGGGAGCCTTCGACTCGCTGGCCGTCGATAACTTCGGAGGAGCCGTCGAGATGGTTCGCCACATGGTCGGGCTCGGGCACCGCCGGATCGCCTTCCTCCAGGGCCCCGCCGCCAACCGGGATGCCTCCGAGCGGCTTCGCGGGTACCGCGACGCGATTGGCGAGCAAGGCCACGCGGAGGACGCGGTGGAGATCGCAGGGGACTTTCGCGAGGAATCCGGTTACGAGGCCTGCGGGCGCATACTCTCGATGAAGCGGCGGCCTTCGGCCGTCTTCGCGGCCAACGACTCGATGGCGATAGGCCTTCTCTGCGGTTTTCAAGAGAAGGGAGTACGCGTCCCTCAGGACGTCGCGATCGCCGGCTTCGACGACATCCCGATCGCGCGATACGTGACTCCGCCGTTGACTTCGGTCCGGGTACCGATCGCGGAGCTCGGCGCGCGCGCGGCGGATCTCTTGGTCGCCGGGCTGGAGGCGGGTCCCGGACGTCGGCGACACCGGGAGACGCTCCCGACGCGGCTCGTTGTGCGGTCGTCCTGCGGCGAATCCGACGGCCCGAGCTGGCGGAGCGCATCGGGAACCGGGTATGGCTGAGGAATCCGAATTTCGAGAAATGAGTCGTCGGCTTCGAATCAAATCCAATTTTATTTCAGCGAAGGAGAATCCATGAGGTTCCGAACGGGTCGAGACACTCTGGCGATAGGGCTTCTGTTTCTGGGAATCGGGGCCGGTGCGGCAAGGGCACAGACGACCACGGGGACCCTGCGCGGCAACATCACGGACGAAACGGGCGGCGTCCTGCCCGGGGCAACTCTCGAAGCGAAGAACGACGACACGGGATTCACACGCAATGCGACGACGGCGGGAAACGGATTCTTCAACATCTCGGTGCAGCCGGGCCCCTACACCGTCACCGCGACGCTGCCGAGCTTCCGTACCGAGACCCGCAAGGTCCGCGTGCTTCTCGGCGAGACGCAGTCGCTCGACTTTCGCATGGTTCTCGAGGCGAGGACGTCGCAGGCCGTAACGGTCACGGCGGAGGCACCGGTCATCGAGGCGAAGAGCAACGAGATCGCAACGAACGTCACGGAGGAGCAGATCCGCTATCTGCCCCAGGGGAGTCGAAACTTCCTGAACTTCGCGGCCCTGGCGCCCGGCGTCCGGATCTCCGACAACCAGCTGAAAAAAGAGATCAACGCCGCGGGCGCCGAGGGTTTCACGACGAATGTCATCATCGACGGAACGAGCTACAAGAACGACGTCCTGGAAGGGGGCGTCGTGGGTCAGAACTCCTCGCGAGGCAACCCGTTTCCCCAGAATGCCGTCCAGGAATTCCGGGTGATCAATCAGAACTTCAAAGCCGAATATGAAAAGGCGACGACGGCGGTCATCACCGCCATCACGAAGTCCGGGACCAACGCCTTCGCCGGAGACGCCTTCGTCTATTACCAGAACAAGAATCTGGTCGCGAAGGATCCCTTCGTCGGCAGCCCCGACTACAAGAGGTACCAGGGTGGGGTGGACATCGGAGGGCCCATCGTCAAGGATTCGGTTCACTTCTTCGGCTCGTTCGAGCTGAACCATCAGGATCGAACGAGCCGCGTCTTTCTGGGCGGCGAAACTCAGGCCCCGCCGGCCCTGGTCGCGCAGCTCCGGAGCCAGACGGGAAGCTTCACCGCCCCCTTCCGCTCCAACCTCGGCTTCGGAAAACTCTCCTGGCAGGCGGGGGCGACGAGCCTCCTCGATCTCTCCGGCTTCTACCGCCATGAGACCGACGTCACCAATTTCGCCGGGACGACGAGCTTTCAAGGCTCTGAGACCACCAAGCAGGACATCTGGAACGCCCAGGCGAAATACTCTTTGTCCGGTCAGAACCTGCTGTCGGAGACGACACTCTCGTATCAGAGCTCTCGTTGGAATCCGACGGCGTTCGATACGAACGCGGTCGGGCAGAACTACTTCGGCCTTCTCCGGATCGGCGGCCGCGACACGTCTCAGAACTTCCTTCAAAAGCGGTTCGTGGTTCGCGAGGATTTCTCGTATCTCGGCCTCCACGCGGCGGGCGATCACGTGATCAAGGGTGGCGTCGAGGGGAGCTTCAACAAATACGACATCCAGAAGAACCTGAACGGGAACCCGACCTTCAACTTCCGCCGCGACGAAAACTTCGCCTTTCCGTTCGAGGCGTTCTACGGCGTCGGCAATCCGGACGTGTCGGCCAAGAACAACGAATACGGGGTGTACATCCAGGACGACTGGTCCGTGACCCCGCGTCTCACGGTCAACGCCGGCCTCCGGTGGGACTACGAGACCGACATGTTGAACAACGACTACGTTACTCCGACCCAGGTCCGGACGGATCTCCAGGGAGTCATCCCGGCGGAGTTCTTTACGAACGGTTCGAATCGCCCGGCGTACAAGAACATGTGGCAGCCGCGCATCGGTGTCTCCTACGACATATCGGGGAAGGCGACGACGGTCGTCTTCGCCGGCTACGGCCGGTACTTCGACCGCGATCTCTATAACTTCCTTCTCGACGAGAAATACCGCCTGCAGTACGGGGTCCGCCAGTTCCGGTTTTCGGCCGATGGGCTTCCCCGCGATGGCCAGCCGACGATCATGTGGAACCCTTCGTATCTGTCCGCCACCGGTTTGAACGGGTTGATCGCGAGCGGAATCGCGCCCAGACCCGAGGTCTATCTGGTCAACAACAATACGAAGCCGCCAGTGTCGGACCAATTCAGCGCGGGCATCCGTCAGGCTTTCGGGCGCATCGCGGTCCAGCTTTCGTACGCGGGCATCCGCGGACGAAACGGCCTCACCTATGTCCGCGGCAACCGGAGAGCGGACGGCACCTGCTGCGTCAACTTAGCCAACTACTCGAACGTCCTCATCTCGGAGGCGTCGAAACGCTTCTGGTACGACGCCCTTCTTCTGTCGGTGGACAAACCCTACACCGCCGCCTCGAAGTGGGGCATGGGGCTGGCCTACACGTGGGGTCATTCGACGCAGACGGGCAATGACCTTTTCACCCTCGATTTTCCGACGGTCGCGCAGTTCGGTCGCCGTTCGACGGCCAACGACGAACGGCACCGGATCGTTTTGTCGGGCATCGTCGGAATTCCCTGGGATATCCGGGCGTCGTCCCTCATCACGCTGGGGACCGGGCTTCCGATCCAGGTAACGGACGCGAGCGCGGGGTTCGGTATCAACCAGCTGCGCTTCACTTCGATCCGGCAGTCAGGCACATTCCCCTATCAGTCCTGGGATCTCCGGCTTCAAAAGGACGTCCTGGTCGGATCGACGGCTCGCGTTGGCGTGGTTCTGGAAGGCTTCAACCTGACGAACCACTACAACTACAGCTGTTTCAACGACTTTCTTCCGCCCGAAGGAAACCCGAATCTCGGAAAGCCCAACTGCCTCGCGACCGACCCTCGTCGGACGCAAGTGGGTCTGAACATCGGTTTTTAAGGGCAACGGATTTCTCAGCGCGTGTCGTTTCGTCGCTCCGCGGCGTCTGACGGAAACGGGGGCGGGATTTTTCCCGCCCTCGTTTTTTGTCGTCTCCCGCCTTTGAATGCCGCGGCCAGTCTCCTCGCACTCTTTCTTTTCGGTTGCCGCCCGCCGGTCGCGCCGGCTCCGGCGCAGCCTCGCGCTTTCCTGCCAGCCACATCGGCGGCGACGGCTTCGTTCTCGACGCCCCCGATCCGGTTCGAGCCCGACAGCGAGCGAGTGCTCGAGGACCTCGAACGGCGGACGTTCGACTTTTTCTGGGAGCGCGCCAATCCGAGAAACGGCCTCGTGCCCGACCGCTGGCCCTCCGAATCGTTCTCGAGCATCGCGGCGGTCGGGTTCGCCCTGACCGCCTATCCGATCGGCGTCGAACGCGGGTACGTCACACGGGAGGCCGCCCGCGACCGCGTGCTTGCGACCCTGCGCTTCTTCGCGGCTCCCGCGGGGGGCGCCGCGGGGCAGCACGGTTTCTTCTACCACTTCCTCGACATGGAAAGCGGCGCGCGCTTCAAGGAGGTGGAGCTCTCGACGATCGACACGACGATCCTTCTCGCCGGCGCCCTCGTCTGCCAGTCCTGGTTCGACCGGGACGACGAGGGGGAGGCGGAGATCCGGTCGCTTGCCGACCGGCTCTACCGCGACGCGGACTGGAACTGGGCGCAGTTGAAGCCGCCGCTCGTCTCGATGGGCTGGACGCCGGAGAGCGGGATGAGCCAGTGGGATTGGAGGGGCTACAACGAGGCCATGTTCCTTTACGTGCTCGCGCTCGGCTCTCCGACTCACGCGATTCAACCGTCCGCGTGGGAAGAGTACACGCGGACTTACGTGTGGAAGAAGTTCGCCGGCCAGGAGTACGTCGCGTTCGCGCCCCTCTTCGGTCACCAGTACTCTCACGTCTGGATCGATTTCCGGGGGATTCATGACCGCTACATGCGGAAGAAGGGGATCGACTACTTCGAGAACTCGCGCCGCGCGACGTACGCGCACCGGCAGTACGCCATTGAAAATCCGCAGGGTTGGCGCGACTACGGGCCCGACGTCTGGGGTCTCTCGGCGTGCGACGGTCCGGTCGACGGCGACTACGAGGTCGAAGGCCGGCGGCGGCACTTCTATACGTACGCGGCGCGAGGCGCTTCCGCGAAGGAAGTGCGGGACGACGGCACGATCGCTCCGACGGCGGCCGCGAGCTCGCTACCCTTCGCGCCCGAGATCGTGCTGCCGGCCATTCTCGCGATGAAGGCGCGCGGCGAGTCTCTCTTCTCCCGGTACGGGTTTCTCGACGCGTTCAATCCGACATTCCGTCTGGAGATCCCGGTCCACCACGGCCGCGTCGTGCCGGGCTCCGGCTGGTTCGACACGGACTACCTCGGCATCGACCAGGGACCGATCCTGGCGATGGTCGAGAACGCGCGCTCGGAGCTCGTGTGGAAAACGTTGCGGCGCAATTCGTACTTCCTGACCGGTCTCAAACGGGCGGGATTCACGGGCGGATGGCTGGACACCGCTTCGCGCTGACGGCGGCGTTTCCGCTCGCCGCGCTCTTCCTCGCCTCGGCCGGGTGTCGCGAGCGAACGGGGAGGACCCGCGAGCCGCTGCGGATGTGGGCCTTCGGCCGCGAGGGCGAGGTGGTGACCCAGCTTCTCCCGGAGTTCACCCGTCGCAACCCCGGGATTCGCGTCGAGGTGCAGCAGATCCCCTGGACCGCCGCGCACGAGAAGCTCCTGACCGCTTTCGTGGGCAACGCGATGCCGGATCTCGCGCCGATCGGAAATACGTGGGTGCCGGAATTCGAGGCTATCGGAGCGCTCGAGGAACTGACGGCCCGGGCCGCGGCCTCGGGTCACCTGACCGGCGCCGACGATTTTTCCGGGGTCTGGCAGACCAACGTGCTGGGCGGAAGGCTCTGGGGGATCCCCTGGTACGTGGACACCCGGCTGATCTTCTACCGGCGGGATCTTCTCGCCGCCGCCGGGTTTGCAACGCCCCCGGCAACCTGGGCGGAGTGGCGGCGAGCGATGGAGCGTGTGCGCGCGGCGGGTGGGAAGGCGCGGTACGGAATTCTGCTCCCGACGGACGAGTGGGCGCAGCCCGTGATCCTCGGCATGGAACGCGGATCGCCGCTCCTGAAGGAAGGCGGGGGGCGTGGCGCGTTTTCCGATCCCCCCTTCCGCGCCGCTGCGGAGTTCTACGTTTCTCTGTTTCGCGATTCCCTCGCGCCCATCCTCGCGTGGTCGGAGATCGGGAACGTGTACCAGGAGTTCGCCCGCGGCACGTTCGCCATGTGGATCACGGGGCCGTGGAACATCGGGGAGTTTCGCCGGAAGATGCCTCCGGAGCTGCGCGACGCGTGGGGCACGGCGCCGATCCCCGCGCCCGAAGCGGGAACGGCGGGAGTTTCGCTGGCCGGCGGCACGAGCCTCGTCCTCTTTCGCTCCTCGCGGCGGAAGGCTGACGCCTGGAAGCTCGTCAGTTACCTTTCGGAGCCCGCTCAGCAGGCGCGATTCTACCGGCTCGTCGGGGATCTTCCCGCGCGGCGAAGCGCCTGGAACGATCCCGCGCTCGCCAGCGATGGGGCAATCGCCGCGTTCCGGACGCAGCTCGAGCACGTGCTTCCGACGCCAAAGGTGCCGGAGTGGGAGCAGATCGCGACGAAGCTGTTCGAGCACCTGGAACCGGCAGTCCGGAGCAGAGTGACGGTCCCGCAGGCGCTCGCCGCGCTAGACATCGACGTCGATGCGATCCTGGCGAAGCGGCGGTGGATGCTGTCTCGCGGGCGCCTCAGGCCGGCGGAGCCCGCGGCCGGACGGGCTGCCGACGTCCCTGCCGCGCTCCGGATCGGCGCGCGATGAGGCCCGGTCCGTGAGCGCTCGGAAATCCTGGCGCCACGCGGAGCTGCGGGCCGCGCTCTTTTTTCTGGCGCCCGGTCTCTCGATCGTCGGCGTGTTCTTCCTCATCCCGGTGGCCGGCGCGTTCCTCCTCGCCTTCACAGATTTCGACATTTACGCGCTCGCCGACCCGCGCAACGTGCGGCTCGTGGGGCTTGCGAACTTCGCGGGGCTGCTCAGGAACCCCGTCTTCTGGACGGCGCTTCGCAACACGCTGTTCTTCGTGCTGGTTGGAGGCCCGGTCACGGTCGTCGTCTCGCTTGCCGCCGCCCTCCTCGTCGACGCGAAGACCGCCCGGTGGAAGGGCTTCTTCCGCACCGTGTACTTCGCTCCGTTCGTGACCACGCTCGTCGCCGTGTCCACCGTCTTCCGATTTCTGTACCACCCCCGCTTTGGCCTCCTGAATCAGTTCCTGCGGGTGATGCACGTCCCGCCCATCGACTGGCTCGGTAACCCGCGCTGGGCCATGACGGCCATTGTGATCCTCGCCGTCTGGAAAAACTTCGGCTACAACATGATCGTTTTCATCGCGGGGCTTCAGAGCGTTCCCGAGTCGCTCTACGAAGCGGCGCGGCTCGACGGGGCCGGACCGTGGCGGCGGTTCCGTCACATCACCCTGCCCATGCTCGCGCCGACTTTCCTCTTCGTGGGCGTCATCACGATGATCGGCTACTTCCAGCTGTTCGCGGAGCCTTACGTCATGACCCGCGGCGGCCCGTTGAACGCGACGCTCTCCATGGCGCTCTTCATGTACCAGCAGGGGTTCCGCTGGTGGAACATGGGCTACTCGGCGGCGATCGCGTTTTTCCTGTTCCTCCTGATCCTCGGAGCGACGTTGCTGCAGCTCTTCCTGCAGAGGACGAAGCGCGCGTGAAAGGGAAGCGCGGCGGCATCCTCGTCAACGTTCTCCTGATCGCGGGCGCGGCGGTGACGCTCCTGCCGCTGCTGTGGATGATCTCGGCGTCGTTCATGCCCGCCGGACAGGCGAACTCCGAGCCGCCCGTGCTCCTGCCGAGGCCGGCCACGCTCGCGAACTACGTGACGCTTTTCACCCGGATGAACGTCGCCAGAAACTTCCGAAACAGCGTTGTGCTCGCGTTCACCGTCACGTTCGGGTCGCTTCTCTTCAACTCGATGGCGGGTTACGCGTTTGCGAAGCTGAGATTCAGGGGGCGCGATCGGCTGTTCGCGTTTCTCATGGCAGCTCTGGCGATCCCGGTCCAGGTGGCCATGCTTCCCCTCTTCCTGATGGTGAAGAGCCTTGGCCTCGTCAACACGCTCTGGGGAGTCATCGTGCCCGGGCTCGCCGGCATCTTCGGCATCTTTCTGATCCGCCAGTACGCGCAGTCGATCCCGGACGAGGTGCTCGAGGCGGCCCGGCTCGACGGCGCGGGAGAGTTCCGGATCTACTGGAAGATCGTCCTTCCGCTCCTGAGGCCGATCCTGGTGACCCTTGCCCTCTTCACTTTTCTGGGATCCTGGAACGACTTCCTCTGGCCGCTCGTCGTGTTGAGCGACGCCTCCCGGTACACACTGCCGGTGGCGCTCGCGAATCTCGTCGGCGAGCACGTGCAGGATACGGAGCTGATGATGGCCGGTTCGGTCCTGACGGTCCTGCCGGTGCTGATCCTCTTCCTGCTTCTTCAGCGCTATTACGTCCGGGGAATCATGATGGGAAGCGTGAAGGAGTGATGCACGCGAGACTCCTCGCGATCGCCGGCTGCGCGATCGCGGTCCTGGCAGCGGGATCTCCGCCGGCGGGGGACGCCTTCGAAGAGCTCGCGGCATGGCGGGCCGCCCCGGCGGAAGGCGTCGCGCTGACGCTCTCGAAAACGGAAGGCGCCGGCGCGGGCGCCCTGCGCCTCGACTTCGATTTTCGCGGCCACGCCGGTTGGGCGGCGGCGCGGCGGGAGCTGTCCCTCGAACTTCCGGACAATTACGAGATTTCGTTTTCCATCCGCGGCGAATCCGAGCCGAACGATCTCGAGGTGAAACTGATCGACGCGTCGGGCGACAACGTATGGTGGGCGGTGCGTCGCGAGTTCACGCCGTCGGCGGACTGGCAGAAGCTGCGTCTCAAGAAACGGCATTTCTCGTTCGCGTGGGGACCGGCGGGCGGAGGGGAGATCCGCCGGGTGGCGGCCTTCGAGATTGCGGTCACGGCGCGGAGCGGCGGGCGGGGTTGGGTCGCTCTCGACGAGCTTTCGGTCACCTCCCTTCCTCCGCCTTCCGGCGCCGCCCCGGTCCCGGTTGCCACCGCGACGCGCTCGCTGCCGGGCTTCGGGCCGGAGCAGGCCGTCGACGGGGACGCGAAGACCTCGTGGCGGAGCGGTTCCGGCCCGCCGGTCTCGTTGACGCTCGACCTTCGCGAAACGCGCGAGTTTGGCGCTTTGACGATCTTCTGGGAGCCGGATCGCTTCGCCCGCGATTATGCCGTGGACGACGTCGGATGACGGGAACGCCTGGACCGCCGCGCGCACCGTGACGTCGGGAAATGGCGGCCGCGACGACATTTTTCTGCCGGAGTCGGAGTCGCGATGGATCCGGCTGCGCCTGCCCGTTTCCGGCGGGGAGGGCCTCGGGATACGGGACGTCGTGGTGAGACCCCTCCTCTGGGGCGAGTCGCCCAACGCGTTCTTCGCCGCAATCGCCGCCGACGCACCGCGCGGGACGTATCCGCGGTCCTTCTCCGGAGAGCAATCGTACTGGACGGTCGTCGGCGTGAGCGGTGACACCGAGAGCGCGCTGCTGTCTGAAGACGGCGCCGTCGAGCCCGCCGCCGGATCTTTTTCGGTGGAGCCGTTTTTGTATGCCGATGGGGTGCTCTCCACCTGGGCGGACGGGCAGACCCGACATTCCCTCGCCGAAGGAGACCTTCCGATCCCGCGGGTGTCCCGGCACATCGCGGGGATGTCGCTCGAAATCACCGCCACCGCGGTCGGGAGGCCCGGGTCCGCTTCTCTGCACGTGCGATATCGACTGGCCAACTCCGCGGAGGGACGCAGCCGCGGAAAACTCTTTCTCGCTGTGCGCCCGTTTCAGGTGAACCCTCCGGCGCAGTTCTTGAATCGCCGGGGAGGCGTGTCTCCCATCGGCACGCTGGCGTGGGACGGCCACGCGGTCGTGGTGGACGGTTTCCCGAGAATTTTTCCGCTGAGCGCCCCGGCGGGTTTTGGCGCCGCCGCCTTCGATCAGGGGCCTGTGACCGGGTTCCTCTCGTCCGGATCGCTTCCGGGCGCGAGTGCCGTGCGGGACCCGTCCCGTTGGGCCTCGGGAGCGCTCGCGTTCGACTTCGACCTGGCCCAGGGGGGGCGCGGAGGTCTCGATCGAGCTCCCCCTGCACCCCCGGGCGGGCGCGTCGGGCCCGCCGGTGCGGTCTCGAACCGCGGCGGCGCGTCTTGCGCGGGCACGCCTGGTGGAGTCCGCTCGCCTCTGGCGCCGGGAGCTCGGCCGCGTCGTCCTGGAGGGGCCTCCGGCCGCGCAACCCCTCCTGCGGACGCTTCGCACGAATCTCGCCGAGATCTTGATCGAGCGCGATGGCCCGGCGTTGCGTCCCGGCACGAGGTCTTACGCGCGCTCGTGGATTCGCGACGGCGCCATGATGGCCGCGGCCCTTCTGCGGATGGGACATCCCGACGCCGTTCGCGCGTATGCGGAGTGGTTCATCAGGTTCCAGTCGGAGGAGGGGCGGGTTCCCTGCTGCGTCGACCGGCGGGGGGGCGACTCCGTGGTCGAAAACGACAGTCACGGCGAGCTCCTGTTCCTCATCGCGGACTACTGGCGTTTTACGAAAGACCATGGGTGGCTCGAGCGCATCTTCCCGCACGTGGAAAAGGCGGTGGCCTGGATCGACCGCGAGCGACAGCGTCGCCGCACGGCGGACTACGCGACGGGCGCCCGGCAGATCTTCTTCGGTCTGCTGCCGGAGTCGATCAGCCACGAGGGATATTCGGCGAAGCCCGTCCATTCGTACTGGGACGACTTCTGGGCCTTGAAAGGGCTGAAGGACGCGGTCGATCTGGCCGCCGCGCTCGGACGTGCCGAGGAACACGCGCGCTGGTCCACTATCCGCGACGAGTTCTCCAGGGATCTGCAGGCGTCGATCCGGCTCGTCGAGAAGACGAAGGGGATCGACTTCATCCCGGGCTCCGCGGACCTCGCGGATTTCGACGCGACCTCGACCACGATCGCTCTCGATCCGGCGGGCGAACAGAGCCGGCTTCCGGCGGACGCCCTGCGACGCACCTTCGAACGGTACTGGTCCGAATTCGTCCGGCGGCGGGACGGCAACGCCTGGGAGGACTACACGCCGTACGAGATCCGCAACGTCGGGGCCTTCGTGCGCCTCGGCTGGCGGGAGCGCGCTCAGGAGCTCCTGCCGTTCTTCCTCGACAGCCGGCGGCCGGCGGCCTGGAACGGCTGGGCGGAGGGGGTGGGGCGGGAGGAACGGAAGGTCCGGTTCATCGGCGACATGCCGCACGCCTGGGTGGGATCCGACTTCATACGGTCGGCGCTCGATCTCTTCGCCTGGGAACGCGAGTCCGATGGCGCGCTCGTGCTGGCGGGTGGGATTCCGGCCGAGTGGCTCGACGGAAAGGGAATCTCCGTGCGAGGACTTTTGACCACGCGAGGTCCGCTCGACTATTCACTCAGGCGCGAGAAGGGCGGTCTGCGGCTGGTCCTCGGCGGACGGCTGACCCTCCCGGCGGGGGGGATCGCGCTGCAACCGCCGCTACCTGCGGGGACTCACCACGCGCGGGTGAATGGCAGGGCGGTGACCTTCGAAGGCGCCGAGCTTCTGATCCACGAGCTGGCCGCGAGCGTTTTGTTCGAGTAAAGCCGTCGCCAACCGTCGCCTTCGCTCACTGCGGGACCTGCGTTCGCCTGCGGGCGAACGCACCGCCCGGCGGCT
>JBBSGZ010000101.1:0-13267 GCA_038253555.1 Thermoanaerobaculia bacterium | reverse complement strand
TTCCTACGTCTCCCACAGCTTCAGAGAGCTCTGCCAGAGCCTCCAGCTGCGACACCTGCGCACCCGCCCGTACAGCCCCAAAACCAACGGCAAGGCCGAACGCTTCATCCAGACCCTGCTTCGCGAATGGGCCTACAAACGACCCTACTCAACCTCAGTCCAGAGAACCGACCGACTCTCTCCCTACCTCGATCGCTACAATCCAAGGAGACCTCTTGCCTCTCTCAATCATCCAACCCCGTTCCAACGCCTCCGTCAACAACCTCTTGAGAATTGACAGCTAGGATGGGCCGGTGGATAGCCCCCTGAAAGGCCCCCTGGAGCTGACGTCGAGGCTCGAACTGGCGGCAGGAGATCGCCTTCTGCTCGTGGATGTGCCGGACGCGCTCCTCGCCGTCGCGCTCGAGGCGCGGGCGGGCAAAGAGACGCGCGTCGTTGAAGGCCGGAAAATGCGCACCGTGAAGGAGCCGTGGGACGGCGTTCTCCTGTGGCGGGAGGACCGCGTCGGATCTCAAGCCGTTCTCGAGGGCGTCGGGAGGCGGGTGACTCCCGGCGGCTTCGCGTGGGTGGTCGTCGCTCTCAGAAAGGTCACGGGGGTTTCTACGCCCGGCGCTCATCGCCTGGGAATCGAGGACCTCGTGCGCAGTTTCCCTCCCGGCGAGTGGGTTCGAGACCGCGAAGTCCGCGTGTCCGCGTGGCACGTGGCGTATCGATTTGTGAGAGAGCGCTGAGGAGGGATTGGCAATCCGAGTCGGGACCTGAATCAAACTAACGGCGCCGGGCTTAGTTACATTCGCCCGCCGTGCGCCGTGCCGCCCTATTCCACGTGAGGGAAGAAGCGGCCTTCCACCAGAAAAAACCGGCCTCCCGCGACGACGAGCTGGCAGCGACTGACCTCGAGCGTCGTCGCGATGGAGACTCCGGGCGCGGTGAGGGTGATCGGATACATCACGCCCACCTTCAGCCCGGAATCGAACTCGAACTTCACTCCCGTCGACGTGACCTCGAGAACGCGCCGAGCCTTTTCCCAGCGGATCTTGATTTCATACTCGCCCGGGGAGAGCCGGTGATGCGCGCCGCCGGTCGCGCGCGGCGGCGAGGGACGTGGCGGGTCGGTCTTCCTGTCGGTCATCTTGGCGCGAGTGCCCTCCCGGCGTCAGGGCAGCCCCGGGGCGGATCGATCGGTAGGAAGCGGCGCGCGGCCGGTGCGGACGGGATCACTCAGCTCTTCGCCGCCAGCGAAGTCGCCAGCTCGATCGCGGCGACCATCCCCTGCTTTTCCCGGACCGTGCGGACGCGGGCCTTCTCCGCAGGCTTCAGACCGCGGACGTAACCCATGTACTTGCCCTGAAGGCGCCTCAGGGCGCGCACCTTCGGAGACATCGCCCGTCGGGCCCGGGGCCTGGCTTCGGAACCGCCGGCCTTATTCGCAGGACGGCCTCTCCGGCGTCCGCGGCCGGAGCCGGTCCCGTCGGACAGGCTTTCGAGCGAGGCCAGCCGTTCTTTCAGATTTCGAATTTCCTGGTCGCGTCCCCGGAGGGCCTTCTCGATCTGTGCCTGCCGCACCGCCTTCTGAGACAACAATGCGCTCAAAACATAGTGAGATTGATTCGGCGTCAGTTTCGTCATGTTTTTCCTCTAAGTTGCAATGATCGGATGGCGTGTCAGGTTGCGCATATCGCGGGCCGGCAGTCTACAACAGCCTTGACGGCCGACGTTGACTGTCGGCCATAGTCGCCCTGTCCACCCCGGCGGGTCACTTGCGGCGGACCGCGGCGGCCTTGTCCTTTCGGGCCGGCGGCTTTTTCCGCGCTCCGGCCTTCCTCTCCACCGCGGGCAGGAGGGCTTCCACCACTTCCGGCCGGATAGTTTTCCCTTCGGTCATCACATAGGCCCTGTGCACGACATTGCGCAGCTCTCGCACGTTTCCCGGCCAGGAGTAGAACTGAAGAAGCTCGAGCGCCTGCGGCTCCCAGCCCAGGATTCCCGCCCGCTCCTGTTCCTCGATCAACTTGCGAAAGTGTTCGGCGAGAATTCCGATGTCATCGGCGCGCTCCGCCAGACTCGGAAGCGACAATGGGAATACGTTCAATCGATAGTAGAGGTCCTCACGCAATTTGCCTTCCCGGATCGCGTCTTTCGGGTCCCGGTTGGTCGCGGAGATCAAGCGCACGTCGACTTTGAGTTCCTGCGATCCGCCGACGCGCCGAAGGGTCTTGTCCTCGAGAACGCGAAGCAGCTTCACCTGGAGCTCCGCTCCCATTTCGGTGATTTCGTCCAAGAAAAGGGTTCCCCCCATGGCTTCCTCGAAGTACCCGAGCCGGCGCTTTTCGGCGCCGGTAAACGAGCCCCGCTCGTGCCCGAACAACTCGCTTTCGATCAGCGTGGGAGAAATGGCGCCGCAGTTGAACGCGACGAACGGCTTGCCGGCCCGCCGCGAGAGGCGGTGGATCGTGCGCGCCGCGACTTCCTTTCCGCTCCCCGAGGCGCCGGTGATCAGGACGGGCGCGTTGGAACGGGCGACCCGACGGATTACATCGAAGATGCGAGCCATCGCCTCGGAGCGGCCGACGAGATCCCCCAGGCGTCCGGTCTCCTGGAGCTCGGCTCGCAGGGTCTCGACTTCCGTCTCCAGCCGCCTCCGGTCCGCCAGACGGTTGAAGACGACCTCGAGCTGCGCCGGACGCAGAGGTTTCAGGAGGTAATCGAAGGCGCCGGCACGGAGGGCCTCGATGGCATTGTCGATGGAGCCCTGTCCGGTGATCACGATGCCTTCGCGGTCCGGATCGGACTCCCGCGCGAGCTTCAGAATCTCGATGCCGTCGCCATCCGGGAGGTGGATGTCGACGATCAGGATACGCGGATCGAACTCTCCCAGGGCCTTGCCCGCCTCCCGGGCGGTGCCGACCGAAAAGGTTTCACTGCCGAGATCCTTGATGCACTCCTCGAGCCCTTTTCGCGTGGCCATATCGTCTTCCACGATGAGAACTTTCAACGAGGTCCCTCCGGCAGCTCCAGAGTCGCGATCACGCGTTCTCCTTGTTGTTCGAGTCGTACGGTTCCTCCGGCGTCCGCCGCCGCCACCCTCGCGCGGGAGAGGCCCATCCCCCATGGCTTGCCCGGCCGGGCGGATTTCGGCGAGAAGAGCGCATCGGGATCGTTTGCGGGCAGAGACCCCGGATTATCCACTCGGGCGAAGACGCGCCCTCCGCTCCGGCCGAGCACGACGTGGACCGACTCCGGCGCGGACGCTTCGACCGCGTTCACGATGAGCGCTTCGAGGGCGGCGCCGAGCGTCTTCGGGCTCCCGGTGACGGACGCTCCCGTTGAACCCTCCAGCCGGACTCCGGGGTACCGCGAAACGGTGGCAGCGGCCAGCCCGTCGAGCTCGAGCGGGGCGGCCGGGCCGGGATCCTCCAGGAGAAATTCGCGGCCGCGGTCAAAGAGGTCGAACGCCTTCCCGAGCTCGCGCCGGGCCACCGTCAGGGAGTCCGTGGGATCCGTCCCGCGCCGGAGGCGACGATCGGCCCCTTCGAGGTGCAGCGAGACCGCGGACAACGGCGTTGCGAGATCGTGGAAGAACCGCTTCAGAAATTCACGCCTGGCAGGGGTCGACAGGTCCTCAGTGTGGGCCAACAGGCATCCTCTTTGCTAAAACCCGGGGGCTCCGGAAGACGCATCGTATGACAACTGTTTCCGGGCAAGATACAGCACCCATGACTCTCAGCTCCGCCGCCCCTTCCGGACTTCGCTCCGCCCTGCGGATGCGATTGAGGATCTATTCCGCGGTTGGCCTCGCCATTCTGGGCGCCTGGTTGTATTACACCGTCAATACGGTCCTCGGCCTCTACGACGTGACCCTCGCCATCGAGCAGAGCACCGGCCAGCGCCAGGGGGTGCTCGACGCCCAGGCCGGGTTGAAGGAAGCGGAAGAATCCCTCGAGCGGTACATCTCGGGCGCCCAGGGATATGACCTCTCGCGGCATCAGGTCGGACGGACCTCGATGCGCACGGCGCTCGGGTCGATCCGCCGGCGCGCGACGACGGAGGGAACCCGCGGCTCGCTCGAGCGGGCCGAGGCGGCCGAGGAGATTTACTCGAAGGCCGCGGACAGGGCGATCGCCAGCTGGAATCCGGAAAAGCCCGCCTTCGCGCGTCAGGTTCATGACGATCTCGCCCGTCCCGCGGCGGAGAAGCTCAGGGATTTTCTTTCCGAGCTCGAGAGCCGGTTTGCGAGAAGCCTGGGGTTCGCGGAAGAACGCCTCAAGGAAAGGCGGGACTCGGCCGCGACGGCAATCGGCATCCTCGCGATCCTGATCATCGTCGGGATCTTCTGGCTTCTTTCCGACGTGACCCGCCGGATCGTTGTTCCCCTGGGCGCCGGGGCGCGCGCCCTCGAAGACCTCGCCTCGGGCGGAACTCCGGCGCGACTTCTCGATCAGTCGGAAGACGAAGCGGGAGAGCTCGGGCGTCAGTTCAACCGGGTCGCGGAGCAGTTTGCCGCGCGGGCGCGCGCGCTCGAGGAGCGGGACATCGAAGCGTCCGTGAATGCGATCCTCACCGTGGCCGCGACCGTCAACGACCTCTCGGGTTTCGGCACCACAACGATGGAAAAGATCCTCGAGGTCAGCGGCGCAGCGGCCGGTGTGCTTTATCTGCCCGCTCCCGAGGGGCAATTCGAGCCGGTCGTCTCCCTCGGCGGGTCGGGGGGCGACAGCGCCGTCGGGAAGGAGGAAGCCGCGCGCGCGGCGAAAGAGCGCCACTCCGTCTACCTCTCGGTGGACCCGAAGACGCCGACGGTCAACGTCCTCGACGGCAGGATTCTCCCTCGCGAGACGGCCCACATCCCGCTGGTCTACTTCGACCATGTCGTCGGGGTGCTCGCGCTCGGGGCGACCGAGATGTTCACGGCGCGCACCCGCAACGCCCTTTCGGCCATTGCGCCCTCACTCGCGGTCGCCCTCGCGAATGCGGCCGCGAACGAGCGCGTGACCGAGCAGTCCCGCCGGCTCTCGGAACAGAACGAGCTCCTGGAAGAGCAGCGAAGCCGAATCGGCCGCACGGCCGCCGAGCTCCAGCGCGCCGGCGAGCTGAAGGACCGCTTCCTCGCCGCCGTCTCGCACGAGCTTCGCACTCCCATGACGGTCATCCTCGGGTTTACGGGGACGCTCCTGCGGGAGAACCAGGGCCCGTTGAATCCTGCCCAGCGCGACAGCCTGGAGCGGGTCCAGCGCAACGCGCGGCTTCTTCTCGGTCTGATCAACGACATCCTGGACATCTCGAAGATCGAGGCGGGGAAAGCCGAGATCGACAGCGCAAAGATCTCCCTCGCCCCGTTCCTGTCGCAGGTCGAGGCAGACTATCGGGACACAGCCCGCCGAAAGGGCCTGGAGCTGACGACCGCGGTCGCGCCCGGGCTCACCGACGTCACGACCGATCCGGCAAAGCTCACCCAGATCCTTTCCAATCTCCTCAGCAACGCGTTGAAGTTCACCGAGACGGGCTCCATCTCCGTTCGGGCGGAGGAACGGTCGGGGGAGCGCTGGGCGCTCGTGGTCGCGGACACCGGGATCGGAATCGCGGAAGCGGAGCAGGGCAGCATCTTTGAGGAATTTCGGCAGGGCGAAGCGGCCGAACATCGGGGCCGCGGAGGCACGGGGCTCGGCCTCGCCATCGTGAAGAAGCTCGCCAGATTTCTGGGCGGCACGGTCTCCGTCGAAAGTTCCCCTGGAAAGGGCTCCCGATTCACCGTGATTCTCCCCCGTCAGACTCCGGCCATCTCGCCGCCGCGAGCGGCTCCCGCCGTCGAGCAGGACCGGCCGGGAACCCGCACCGTGCTCGTCGTCGACGACGACGAAGGCGTTCGGCGGCTGCTCGCTCTCGAACTCGAGCCGTACGGCCTCCGGGTGCTGGAGGCGGCGGACGGCGTGGAGGGGGTGCGCGCCGCGAAGACCGAAAAACCGGACGTCGTTCTCCTCGACGTCCTCATGCCGAATATGAGCGGCTGGGACGCGCTGCGAGACCTGAAGGAGTCGCCGGAAACCCGAGGCATCCCGGTCATCCTGCTTTCGGTCATGGAGAACCGGGCGCTCGGACTCGCGCTCGGCGCGCTCGACTATCTCGTGAAGCCCCTCGGCCGATCGGAGCTTCTGGACTCACTCGCGCGGGCCGGGGTCCTCGCCTCGCGCGGCCACATTCTTGTCGTCGACGATGACGCAGATGTCCGCGCGGTCCTCGAGCAGGAGCTCGTCGCGGCCGGTTTTCGGCCGAAGGGCGTAGGCAGCGGCGCGGCCGCTCTCGCCGAAATGGAGCGGGAAACGCCCACGGCCGTTCTTCTGGACCTTATGATGCCCCCTCCCGACGGATTCGAAGTGCTCTACCGGATCCGCGAGAACCCTAAATGGAGAGACCTTCCCGTCGTGATCGTCACCGCCAAGGACCTCACGCCCGAGGACGACGCCCGGCTGACCGGTTCCGCGCAGCGGGTGCTCCGAAAGGGGAAAGAGCTGCGCGCGATCGTGCGGGAAGTCCTCGAGACGATCGACGAACTCCGGACTGCACCGGCATGAGAGCGAGCGCCTGATGGCACGGATCCTCGTCGTCGAAGACTCGCCGGACATTCGAGCGCTCGTCCAGATGCTCCTTGAGTCCGCGGGGTACGAGGTTTCGACGGCAGGCGACGGACAGGAGGGAGTTCGGTCCGCACGGTTGCTCCGTCCCGACCTCATCCTGATGGATCTCTCGCTACCGGTCCTTTCGGGATGGGAGGCGACCCGAGCGATCAAATCGGATCCCGATACGTCGCGGATTCCGGTGGTCGCAGTCACCGCACACGCGATGCAGGGAGACCGGGATCGCGCGCTCGCCGCGGGCTGCGACGGGTTCGTCGCCAAGCCGATCGACGAGGAGACGCTGGCTTCCGTCGTCAGCTCTTTTCTCCAGGCGACGGGTGGCCCTTCGCCGGAGCCGGCCGCCGGGCCCGGCGAGGCGCCGGACGACGATGGCTCGGGACGCGTTCTGATCGTGGACGACCAGCCCGAAGTCGCAGAAGTGCTCGCCGCGGATCTGACGGCGGAGGGACTTCAGGTCGTCTCCGCCGCGAGCGCGTCGGAAGCCCTGGAGATTTTCCGCGATGACTCCGCGTTCGATCTCGCCGTCGTGGACGTGATGCTCGGGCAGGGCACGGGATACGAGCTGACGTCCCAGCTGATCGCCACCTCCGGCGAATACCTGCCCGTCCTGCTCGTCACGGCAGGCACCATCGACCGGGAGCGGGGCTATGCAGCGGGAGCGGACGACTTCATCGGCAAGCCGATCGAGAGCGCGGAGCTGCGCGCTCGAGTCCGCTCGCTCATAAGGATCGGCCGCGCGATCCGGGCGCAGGGGCGAACGATCCGCGAACGGGCGGAGGCTTACGACAAGCTCGCCGAGCTCGACCGCCTCAAGTCCGACTTTCTCTCGACTGTCTCGCACGAGCTTCGAACGCCGCTCAACACCATCATCCTTCTGTCGCACTTGATCGAGCGGGAGGGCAGGACTCCGGCCGACGAGGACCGGCGGCTCCATGACGTTCGGGTCATCCGCGACAGTGCGGAGACCCTCCTTCGGATGATCAACAACATCCTGGACCTCGCCAAGCTAGAAGCCGGTCAACGCGACCTTCACCCGCAGAGGATCGAGATCGCTTCCCTGCTGCGCGAAATCGGGGACATGCTGGAACCCCAGGCCGCGGCCAAGGGGATCCGCCTCGACCTCGATCTGTCACCGGACCTGCCCGCCGCGGCCGTCCTCGACCGCGAGAAGCTCTCCCGGGTGCTCATCAACCTGCTCTCGAACGGCGTGAAATACACGAAGCAGGGGACCGTCACCCTGAGAGCCGTGCCCTGGCAGGGCAGTCTCGCCTTCGAAGTGACAGATACCGGCAGCGGCGTCCCGGCGCACCTGATCGCGTCCGCGTTCGAGCCGTTCCGCCAGATCCGAACGGGCAACGAAGAAGTGCCCCGCGGAACCGGGCTGGGACTTTCGATCTCGAAACAGCTGGTGGAGCTGATGGGCGGCGACCTGCTGTTCGACAGCCGCGAGGGACATGGCACGCGCGTCTCCTTCACGCTCCCCCAGCTGCCCGACGCGGCCGGCGACCAGCCCTCCCGGGAGAGATGGCAGAGCGGGTCTCAGCCGGCCGGCGTCGCTCCGTCGGGGCATGCCCGGAAGGTCCTGATCGTGGAAGACGACGGGTCGTCCCGCTACGGGCTGAAGAGCCTCCTCGAATCCGAGGGCTACGAGGTCTCCGAGGCGCGTGATCTGGCATCGGCCGCCGAGAGGATTGCGGCCGATTTCCCCGAGGTCGTGGTCCTCGACATCACGTTGCCGGATGGCGACGGGGCCGCGTGGCTTTCAGCTCTCCGCGAGAAGGGCCCGGTCATGTTTCCGGTGATTGCGCTGACCGGGGTCACCGCGGACGAGGACCGCCGGAGAATCGAGCGCGCGGGCGTCTGCGCCGTCCTACACAAGCCCGTCAACGTGCACATGCTCTTCGAGGCGCTGCGCGATTGCCTGGAACCGGCAGCGGGATAAACGCCGTCAGCGGCCGCTCTCGTGCTCTCGCCGTTCGCCTTTCGCCTTTTCCCCGGCCATCCCCCCCGCCTACGCCAGAACATCCCTTTTGGTGAAGACGACAAACGCGAGCGCCACCGCGGCCAGCGCCCAGACCGCGAGCGTGATCACGGAAAATTCGAGTGTCATGCCGGCGATCGGAGGCGGAGAACCCGAGTAGTAATCCGGCAGCGGAAGGTTCGTCGGGAAGAGATATTTCTGAAACGCCCAGGTCGGGGCGAGGCGCGGGAGGATGGTCCCGAGAATGAGCGCCGCGAACATCGTTCCCATCGAGGCGGCGGTCGACCGAAGGAGGACGGAGGCGAGGAACCCGATCGCCGCGACCGCGGCCGCCGCAAACCACGCCAGCCCGAAGACCGCGATGATGTCCTCCCAGAGGGGAACGGACCGGACGGATGACGTGTCGAAGGTCCCCGCCGTCTGCCGGAAGCCGGTCAGAATCGGGGCGCCCCAGCCCCGAAAGCCGTAGGCCATTCCGCCGAACAGATACGCCACGCAGCCGCCGACGAGGACGGTCAGGCCGATGGCGAGCAGCAGCGCGACGAGCTTGGATCCCAGCACCCGGCTTCTCGAAATCGGGCGGGTCAACAGCAGCTTGATCGTGCCCTGCGAGAACTCGGAAGACACGACGTCGGCCGCAAAAACGATCGCGAGCAGATGGAGCAGCAGGTAACTCGAGGCGTTCGCAAACCCGCGTGTAAACAGAGGACCCGAGACCGCTTCCGGATCGATGTTGCGATCCAGGTGGTACTGCAGTCTCTCGATCTCGAATTTCGCCCAGTTCTTCTGGGAGTCGGGCATCCTCCCCTGCCTCACCCAGTTGCGCATCCGAGCGACCCGCTCCTGAGTGTCGATACGCCAGTCCTTCTTGGAGCCGAACTTCTCGCGCGTCTGCACCTGCGCGAAAACAATCGTCCCGATGAGGCCGACGAGGATCAACAGAACGAGTCGAAACCGCCGCCGCTTCCAGAGCTTCAGCATTTCGTTTTCGACCAGCGGGAGCACCCTCATGAACGCTGACTCTTGAAGAGCGAGAGCCAGAGGTTCCTCGGAATCGCCCTCATACCGTTTCTCCTCCCGTCACTTCCAGAAAGACCTCTTCGAGCGAGGACGCGGGGCGCTCGATGGCGAACACGTCGACGCCGGCGGCGCCGAGAGCGCGCACGGCCTCGGGGACTTTCTCCTTCGACAGATTCACCGCCACCCCGTCCTCTCCTTCGGCTTCCGCGGCGCCGCTCTCCGCGAAAGCGGCCAGGACGGAGAGCGCCGGCCCCGCGGGGCGCACCGTGAAGCGATGAGGGCCTCGCGGGCGGTCGAGGAGCTCGCGGACGGGGCCGGTGGCGAGCGTCTTGCCGCGATGGATGATCGCGACGCGATCGCACATCAGTTCCACTTCGGCCAGGAGATGCGAGGACACGAAGACGCCGATCCCCCGCTCCTCCGCCAGGGACCGCACGAGACGGCGGATTTCCCGGATCCCCGCGGGATCGAGCCCGTTGGCGGGCTCATCGAGGATCAGGAGGTCGGGGTTTCCGAGAAGCGCCTGGGCGATCCCGAGGCGCTGTCGCATCCCGAGCGAGTAGGTCGAGACCCGGTCATCGAGGCGCTCGTCGAGAGACACGAGCCTGGCGATGTCCGGGATGCGCCCCTCCGCTTCCTCCGGAAGCATTCGCGAAAAGTGAAGAAGGTTTTCCCGCCCCGTGAGGTACTTGTAGAGATCCGGTGACTCGACGATGCACCCGACGTGAGACATCGCCCTCTGGAAATCGTGCGCGAGGTCGAGTCCCCGGATCCGGATCGATCCGGCGTCCGGCCGCGCGAGGCCGACCAGCATGCGGATCGTGGTCGTCTTCCCCGCGCCGTTGGGCCCGAGAAAACCGAACACTTCTCCGGCCAGAACTTCGAAGGAGACGCCGGCGACCGCCACGCGTTTGCCGAAACTCTTCGTCAGATTTTCAGCCGACAAGACGACTTCCCGCACGACGGGGACTTTCTCACAGGGCCGCCCGCGGACCGACCGGCTGTCTACCCGGTCCCGTGGGGACCGCGGAAACTCGAGGTGGACAAGCCTCGCCACTCCGTTACTCTCTCGATCGTGATTGGAACTTCGCGATTCTGGCTATGGCGGCTTCCCGGGCTGATCGCCGCGGGCGCCACGATTCTCTTCGCGGGCGGCTTCTGGCTCGCCCTGCGCGGCGCTCTCGGCGCGCCGATCGGCGCCCCCCCTCCTCCGCCGCAGGCGGCCCGCGCCGCCGTGCGCACCTCGACGAAGAGGTTGCTGCTCGTTCTTGGGGACTCTCTCGCGCGCGGGACGGGCGACGAGTCCGGCAGAGGTTTCGGCTCCGACGTTCTCGACACGATGAAGAAACGCGCACCTGGCGAGATCGCAAACCTCTCTGTCAACGGCGCGGAATCCGCCGAGCTTCGCGATCTGGTTGCAAGCGCGAACGTCCGCTCCCTCGCCGCGTCGGCGGACCTGATCCTGATCTCCATCGGCGGGAACGACCTTTCCCACGCGGTCCCGCGGGGTCCCGACGTGGCGGCCGGCGCGATCGAGGACGTGTCCACGGCGCGCCGCCGGTACGCCGAGAACCTGCGCGCTATCCTGACGGACCTGCGCCGGGCCGGTCCCTCTGTCCCCATCTTCCTTCTGGGGCTCTACGACCCGTTCGGCGATGCCGGCCCTGCCGGCCGCCTGGGCGCCTCCGTGATTCTGGGCTGGAACACCTTGATCGAAGAGACGGCGCTTTCCTTCCCGGCGACCCTCCTGGTGCCCACGTTCGACCTCTTTGAGGGCAGACCGGATCGGCTCGCGGCGGACCGCTTCCACCCGAATCGAAAGGGCTATGCGGCTATCGCCCTGCGGATGTCGCAGCTGCTGCCGGAGACGCCGTAAAGCCGTCGCCTCCGCTCACTCCGGTGAGGGCAGACCGTCCCGCGCTG
The DNA here is from genome assembly GCA_038253555.1 of Thermoanaerobaculia bacterium. Lineage (GTDB taxonomy): Bacteria > Acidobacteriota > Thermoanaerobaculia > UBA5066 > Gp7-AA6 > JALYUA01. Next base: position 1,711 of record JBBSGZ010000101.1, on the reverse strand, counting down.
ATGATTGTTCCCAAAAAAAGACCGCCCCTTCTCGGGGCGGTTAAAAGAGGAGATCGGGAAGCCGCGAATGTCAGTGGCGCCAGCCGCCGTGATGGCCCCAGCCGCGGCCGTAGTAGCCATAGGGACGGGAATAGACGTAGGGGTGATACGTGGAGACGTAAGGCTCGCAATACACGTCGCTGTCGTAGTACGAGTCGCCGTAGTAGCCGTCCGAGTAGTCGGACGCGTAACCAACGGGCGCGTCGCACACGACCCAGCGGCGTCCGTACGAGCGAACCGGAATCCAGTGGGACCGGTAATAGAACCCGCGTCCGTAACGGGGATGCCGGATCACGCGGTAGTACGAAGGAACATAAGTCCCGACACCGAAGAAGGGATCGCCAAAGCTGACCGACACGCGACCGTGAGGCGCCGGGAACGAGCCTTCGAAGGCAACCTGCGCTCCGGCCGGGGTCGGAGCGGCGAAGGCCAGCCCGGCGGTTAAAGCGGCCGTTCCGAGAGCGATGCGAAAACCATTTTTCATTCCGACCTCCTCCGCGGACCGTCCGCGGGTCATCTGCTTGTAAAGGCAACGGGGATGCCAGACGGTTCCATCTTCAAATTAAAGGACTTAACGTTTTCAAATCGGACGAGGGCGTCTCCGCCGGAGAACAGTCCTCGACAAAATGGGGACGCTCCGAGACACGAATCACCAAAAAAAAACCGCCCCTTCCGGGGCGGTCAAACGAGGAGACTTGTCTGTCGACTCGGTTTCGTCAGTGGCGATATCCGTCCCTGTCTCCGTCGGGGTACCGGGTGCCGCGCCCGCCGTCCCAATCCCGGCGCTCGACCCGACCATGGTCGCGGGAGCGGTAGTCCTGGCGATACCCGTGGCGATAGCCGGAGTCCCGGCGATATCCGTAGCTCGGCCACGCGTTGTATCGGCTTACGTTATGGCCGTAATACCGGTTGTAGCCCGAGTATCCATAGTGGTCGTACCCGCCGCCGTAGCCGTAAGCCTCCGAAGGCTCGCAGACCACCCAGCGGTCGCTGTACTGCCGGACGGGAATCCAGCGATCTTCGTATTCGAACCCGTACGCGCCGTCGTCCCCGCAGTACACGTCGTACCCGTTGGGGACGTAGGTCCCGACAGCCCACTCCGGCGCTCCGATGCCGATCGAGATGCGCCCGTGGGGAAGCGGGAACGAACCCGAAAATTCGACCTGCGCCTGCGCGGGCGACGCGCCCGCGAAAGCGACTCCGGCCGCCACCGCGGCGGTCGCCAGCGCGATGCGAAATCCCTTTGTCATCGAAGACCTCCTCCGCGGATTTCCGCGGGACGACAGGAGGTATCGCAACCTCGCTGCCAGGGCAGACGCGCTGAAAACAAAGCACTTCGCCCTGGCAGAGCGCGAGACTTGTCCCCGAGAGAGGTCACTTCCGTAGGACGCTCAGGTGCGGATCGGCCTTCCTGGACCAATCTTCCACCTCTAAGTGTGTCCACCATGTCTCCGAACACCTGTCCACCATGTGTCCGGGCTGAACCCTCCCCCGGCGCGCGGGGAGAGGGGGCAGAGCTGCGCCTCAACCACCAAGGTGACCAGGCTCGCCCCGAGAGGAGTCTCCCGACCAGAGGGAGGGAGGAGCCTCTCGGGGCGGGAGCCGAAGCGAACGAAGGGACCAGCCGGGCGGTCGAGCCCTCAGGCGAGCCGACCGGCGGTGCGTTCGCCCG
>JBBSGZ010000100.1:0-13349 GCA_038253555.1 Thermoanaerobaculia bacterium | reverse complement strand
GCGGAAGCGACGTGAGGCGAGCCGCCGGGCGGTGCGTTCGCCCGCAGGCGAACGCAGGTCCCGCAGTGAACGAAGGCGACGGTTACGCGAACGGCGACCTGTTCCAGCGCCCCGTGAACCGGGGCCGAAAGCGGGCCGTGTCGTAGTCGGCGGCGACGTTCACCGCGCGGGCGCCGGCTCCGGGATCGGGCAGCTCCGCGTGATCATAGACGCCTTGACGCAGACAGACCATACGACCGGTCTTTCCTTCCGCGATCAACTCCACGGCCAGCGCTCCGAATGTCGTCGCGACGATTTTGTCGAAGGGGTCGGGGTCTCCGCTGCGCAGGTCGTACGTCAAATCCTGCGTCCGCGAGGGAAGACCGGTCAGCCGCGCCACCGCCGCCGCGAGCGCCTCCCCGACATTCTCCTTGTGGCGATGCCCGAACCCGTCCGGAGCACCGACCTCTTCGAGCTTGCCGCCCTTCCAGATTGCGCCTTCCGAGCACAGGGTCATGGCATAGCGGCTCGGGTGCGAGCCGTAGTCCGCCTTCAGGGTTTCGGAGAGCTCCCGCAGGTCGAACCGGTGCTCCGGAATCAGGCAACGGATATCGGACACCGCCATCGCGGTCGCGAGGGCCGTGAAGCCCGCGTCGCGGCCGAAGATCCGGAAAACACCGATCGTCTCGTGAGAGCCGAGATGCGTTCGCTGCCGGTTGAGAAAAGAGACCGCGCGATGCACCGCCGTTGCGAACCCGAGGCAGTAGTCGGTGCCTCGAACGTCGTTGTCCATCGTCTTGGGGATGGCGACGACGGGAAAGCCGCGGCGATGGAGCGTCCGGGCGTACCCCAGCGTGTCGTCGCCGCCGATGGCGACGAGGCAATCGATTCCGAGCCCGGTCAGGTTTTTGATGACGACGTCCGTAAGGTCGAAATGCTCCGGTCCCGCCGCCTTGAGCTCCACACCCTCCGAGCGCAGCGCCTCCGGAATGCTCTCGAGCCGCATGCGGTCGGGGCGTGTCCGCGAGGTGTGAAGGAACGTACCTCCGGTTCTGTCGACCGTCCGCACCGCATCGCCGGTCAGCGGCAGCGTTTCCGAAAAGGCACCCGAGCTCGAATCCCTCCGCATCTCGACGGCGCCCTTCCAGCCGCGCAGGATCCCGGTGACATTTGCGTCAGCGGTTCCCACCCGCAGCCAGCCCTGATCGCGCGCCGCCGTGTAGACGGACTTGATCGCGGCGTTCAAGCCGGGAACATCGCCCCCTCCCGTCAGAATGCCGATGTGCTTCCCGGACATCGAGCCTCCTCCCTCGCCCCTCGAGTCTCGGAGCCGCGGGGCGGAGAGACGTTTTCAGCCGGCCAGACGGATGTCAAGCGGAGATCGGCGGCGCCGTGACGCCGTGAGCACCGGCACTCGCAGAGGAATTCTCACGTCGGAGAGCCTGAGCGGTGATGCTCCCGGGAAGCGGAATCTCCCGGGAGAAAGGCGTGACAGTCATGGAGGCAGAACGGGCGCTCCACTCCATCCGAGACAGATGTCTTTGCCCTGCCCGGCGGATTCCATCGCCAGCCCGCCCCTCGTTGTCTCCCGAAATCGACCGCGCCGAAGCACCAGGACCCCGATCAGCGGCGGGGGATCAGGTCCGGCTCGGAGGCGTACTTCGGCACCGCCACGCGCGTGGTCCGGCCGCAGCGGCAGACCATCGGAAACAGCTCTCCGACGCTTCCGCCGACGCTCTCGGAGGCCGCGACACCGCACGTTTCGCAGGTCCACTCGATTCGCCGTATCTGGAGCCCCATGAAGCCCGACCAGAACGCCAGGCAGCCCGGGAGATCGTTCCAGCTTTCGAATACGGTCGTCTGACCGCTGACGAGGGCCTGGCGGATCGCGGCGATCTCATTAGCGGAGTGCGCGTCGAAATGGGCGAGACGCCCCCTTAAAGCCGCGTCCGTCAGAAGTCCGATCCGCTTCGGCGCGCCGCCCGCCGACTCGCCCACCGTCAGCAGGATGAGGCCGGGCGCGTCTCCGACTCTGGGAAGGCGCGTCAGGCCGATCGCAAAGCTGCGGGGGACGGCGCGGCGTCTCTCCGGAGGCGCTCCGGGCGGAGGCTTCAGCGACACGGAAGACCGCGAGCGCATGGGCGCCTTCATGGTTGAAACTTCGCGGGAATCGAACGAACCATCATGAGCACTATCCCTTCGCCGAAGGCCGGCGACGGGAGCCACGAGTGAACGTTCCGTCGGAGGGGGTCGGGGATCCGACTCTAGCACGAAGGCGGAGCCGGTCGGCGATGCCTTCCCTGCGGCAGACGGCCTCACCGACGCAGAGTCGTCGGACGCGCGCGCTGCGTACCGGCGCCCGGCCTTCGCCCGTAAGGAAATGTTGTTCCGCAGAGGCGGCTCCTTCAGCTCACGAAGAATCCATCGTGAGTCGGCGCGTCCGGTGCCGTTCGGCTATCCTGAGGCCTCGCTCCCCCTTCATCCCCGAGGAGAAGAACGCCGTGTGCAGCCCGAACATCCGGACTTCCCCTGGCCCGCACCGGGCTCTGCCGCGGTCGTTCGACGAGCGCATGTGGATTGAGCAGAAGAAATGAGGGATACCGCCGTCGCCGTGGAAAACTTCTGGAGCTGAGCTCGGGCTGAGATGTCCTTCACTCCCCTCGAGACCGCTGCCGTGCTCTTCGGGCTCGTCAGCGTGTATCTGTCCGTCCGAGAGAACATCTGGAGCTGGCCGACGGCGATCGTTAATGTCACGCTCTACGTCTTCGTGTTTCGCGGCGCCCGCCTTTACGCGGACATGGCCCTCCAGTTCGTCTATATCGGGGTCTCCGTCTACGGGTGGTACTCCTGGCTGCACGGCGGGCGAGGACGAACGGAGCTTCCCGTCTCCCGGGGCACGGCGCGTCTGTGGATCGCACTCGCATCGGCCGGCGCGCTCACGGCGGCCGCTCTCGGTCTCGTGCTCTCCCGGTGGACGGACGCTTCACTCCCCTACGTCGACGCTTCGACGAGCGCTTCCAGCCTCATCGCCGAGTGGATGATGGCCCGCAAGCTTCTCGAGAACTGGATCGTCTGGGTCGCCGTCGACGTCGTCTACATCGGGATGTTCATTTACAAGGCGCTCTATCTGACCGCGTTTCTCTACGCTGTCTTCCTGGCGCTGGCGGTCATGGGCTACGTGCAGTGGAAGAGATCGCTCGCGAAGGAGGGGAATATCGCATGACACGGTTGTCCGACCGTTGCGGCGGCCGGTGGGACGCGGACGCCGTGCCACCGCGGCGCTCCGTGGTTAGCGCGGCTGACAAATAAATTTCCGCGCTGAGCGATGAACGTTTTTCCCGTATGACGACAACAAGGAAGCAAAGGAGGGTCCCGCCATGTTTCAGAAACGCTTCGTCGCCGCCGCCGCCCTTGCCCTGGCTCTCGTGTCGTCCCGTTCGTACGCCCTCGACGACAGGAGCGAATGCTTTCGCACCTATTACGACTGCGTGAACGCTGCCGCAAACCTGGATGGATTCTGGAGGCGCGGTGCCGCAGGACTCGACTGTGCCCTCGACCTCTACAACTGCATACGAAACAGCGGTACGAGCAACTGGTAATCGACGCCATGTTCTTGCCTCTCGCCTTGTTTGCTCTGATGTCCTCCGATGTGGCGGCAGGCAACGGCTTCGAGGGTTGTGCGGGCCGTGCCGGCCTCGGGTCCGGCACGGTCGCTCACTTCGGCGGAAGCCACGCTTCAGAAGAATCGATTTATGTCCTGGATGCCTCAGACCCGCCGTCCTTTCTCGTGATCCCGAAAGCGGGGACGCCTCGCCGAATCGGTCTCCCTGACCCGAGGCGACCCCTCGACCGGTCCGGGCTTGGACGAGCGAAGGACGGCAGTCTGTGCGTACTCTCATCCGGTGGGCGAATGCTCCTCTGCTTTGATCCAAATTCCGGCGTACAGACTCGTGAGCAAGCTTTCCCATCGCGCATGCAGGGAATCTGGGACGTCGCGGGCGCGATGGCTTATGCGGCCTACGACAACGAATCCGGTCGTTCGCTGCTCACCGCAGAGAAGGCCTCAGACACCGCCGCTCTATCCCCGCTTCATTCGAGATCCGGAGACAACCTGCTCGGCAGGATGCAGGCGAATCTCTTCAGCTGTGGGACCGGGACTGCGGATCAGACTCCCTGCTGGTTCCTGGAGCCAGCGGAACTTATGATTCTTTCGCGAGACAGGCCGCCATTGCGAATGCCCGTGCCGGCACTTCCCGGGATCGCCAAGCAATATCCCATCCGGAGCCTGCTTCTGACAGAGGACATCCTCTGGCTACTCGTCAATGATCCCCCTTCACAACCAGCTCTCATCGCCGGCGAAGCGAGGCGGCTGGTGCAATGGAACAGGCGCGCCAACACGGTGCGCTCGTATTCTCTGCCTCCTCGCGCGAAAGCTCTCATTGACGCGAACTCGCGCAATGCGCTCGTCTTGTTCCGCGACGGAAGAGCCGAACGATGCGGTGACCTCCGCGGAGTCACACCATGAGCCCCATAGGGATGGTTCGCTTCTTGAACACGGTCACCCCGGTTCGTACCGTCTTGCTCCTGCCCATGGGAGCAACCTTTTTGTTCGGAGTGTGGCTGGAAACGCAAAACCCGGGATCCTCCGACGCCGCGGTTGCGTTTCTCATCGTTCTTCAGATGTTCGCGGTGTCCACGGGTTTCGTTTCTCATGCGAGGCGCGGCTTCTACGATCCCATCCTCGAACAGGTCCCGAGACGGGCGGTCGCAATCGGACACTTCCTCTGCGCCCTCGGGCCGGGGTGCGTCGTCCTCCTCGGAATTGGAATCGCCGAGTTGATCGCGGGCGGCAGGGTGCACGCGCTGAGCGTCAGTGCCTGCACCGCGCTCATCCTCGTCTCGTCCGTCGCCTGGGCGGTGAGCGTCCGAGGAGGAGCCCTCTCCGGCGGCGCCGTCTGGCTTCTTCTCTCGCTGGCTTTCTTTGTGACTGGCAAAGGACTTCCGATGCTCGCCGTTCTCAAGGCGGCCGAGAGCGGACAGGCGCCGGTCCGTGACGTCGTGGTCGGGGGCCTCCTTTACCCGATGACGATCCCTGGCCTCAATCTTTCGACCCCCGCCGCGGCCATTCTTGTCGGAGTCGCAGCCGTCGCCCTGGCCGCCGGAGTCGAATACATCGGCCGCGCCGACTTTCCCATTCGCGAGGAACAGGGGTGAGCGCGCGGCTCCAAGGAAGGGCCTTGTCCAAGAGTTACGGGGGACGCCGCGTTCTCCAGGAGGTAGATCTCACGCTAGAGGGGGGAATGGCCGTGGGACTGATCGGCCCGAACGGCGCCGGGAAGACAACGCTGCTGCGAATGTTGGTCGGATTCCTGCGTCCGGATGCGGGAGAAGTTTCGGACGCATCGGGGACCCTGGCGGCCGGCATGCCCCGCAGGCGTTTTGCCCAGTTCGGCGGTGCCCACACAATTCCTCCGCACGTCCGCGCGCGCTCCTGGGGGATCCTCGTCTCGCTGGGAGCCTGGATCCCCGGAGAGACGCGGAGGGTCCGCGATCTCTCCCGTGGGACCCGGCAGATGCTCGGGCTCCGGTCGACTCTCGCCCGCCCCGGTGTCGACACTCTCCTCTTCGACGAGCCGTGGGAAGGGCTCGACCCGGACGGCGCACGCTGGCTGAACGCGACTCTCCTCGAACGTGTCGCCGCGGGAGCGGCTGTTCTCGTCTCCTCTCATCGGCTCCACGATCTCGCCGCGGTCTGTGATCGATACGCGTTCCTGAGGGATGGCTCTCTCCGGGTCTGCTCACGAGAAGAAATCGGGCCCGTGGTGGGCGGCGACGAGCTGATGCGCGAATTTGACAAACGAAAGGATCCCGCGTGATCGGCCCGGTCCTCTTCGCGGCGCTCTTCGCCGGCACAGTCGCGCCCGCTTCGGAAGTGCTGCCCCTCCCGTTCGACTTCCACCTGTCGGAGGCAAGTCGAGCTCGATTCGAAGATCTCGCGGTTCGACGTCCGCCTGCGGGAGTCTCCGTGCTCGTGCAATCGCCCGGATCCGCGGAAGACCGGGTGGACGTTTTTCAGGAACGCCTCGGCGAGTTTCCGCGCTGGGAGTGGAAAGATGCGGCGGTCGGGAATGCAGGGGCCGCGCGCCTCGAGGCGACAGGCAACCGTCGGTCTCTCCTCGTCTGGCGCCGTCCGGGAGCGGCCGGGTACCGCGTTTCCGCCGTGATCCGCTGGCCGTCTGACCAGGCGGTGCTCGAAGTGTCGGCGCTCCCGGCGCGATTCCTCGCCGGGACCGAAGATGGGAATCGGCGCGGCGGAGACTTTCGCCTGATCTCCTCCAGGAATCAGCCGGATCCTCTCTGCGAGAGGGGGATGGGAGGCCGGTGGCAATGTCTCGGCGTGCGCGCCGACGTCACGGCGATCCTGATGGTCTGTTCCCCCGGGAACGAACCTCGCTTCACGGAAATCCGCCCCGGCGGCCCGGCGGAAACGCGGCTCGAGTCCGACGGTTGGGCTACCGGCGTCCTCGTCGACAGATCAGAAATTCCTCGCCCGGACCTCTCCGCGTCCATCACTTTCTCGCTCGTCAGCCCCGGCGCCGCCGCGGGACAGACGACGACCTTGCGAACCCTGCCGGCGCTCCCCCTGGGAGAATCCCTGTTCTGGGTTCACGGACCTCTCGCGGCCGACGCTCAACTGGTCGCGCGCGAGGCCGGCGGTAGCGGCCGCGCCCTCATCGAAGAGCTCGTCGGAAAGTCATGCGCGGAGCCCGTTCGGCTGGCGCTTCAACCGCCGAGGATCCTCCGCGGTTCGGTTGTGGACGGCTCCGGCAAGCCGCTCGCGGGTTCGTCGGTCCTGGCGCTCGAGCCGAGAAAACCCGCCGCCGGCAATGATGTCGCCAGAGGACCGGTCCTGGTCACCTCGACTGTGGCGGACGATCGCGGCGACTATGTCTTCATCGAGCTCGACCCGCAGGTCAAACGGCTGAGGGCCTGCCACGCCCGGACCGGCTGCCTCGAAAAGGACGTTCCTCCCTCTTCTGAAGTCGTCGATTTCAAACTCCTGCCAAAATGGCGCTACACGGGTCGCGCGGTCTCGCAGTCCGGGGTGCCGATCGCCGAGGCTCACCTGAGATTCGTCCCATTGCCCGAGGAGTACGCCCGCGCAACAGACCGCCTGCTCCTCCTGTCTCCCGAGACGGATGCCGTGACCGACTCCTCCGGACTCTTCGAGATTTCGGCGCCCGCGCCCGCCAGCTACTTTCTCGAGGCACGCTCCGCGGGAATCGGCACGGCTCGCCGGCGGATTGACGTCACGCCGTTTACCGGATCAGAAACGAAACTCGGGGATCTCGTCCTGAAGGGCGCGGGAGAATTTCTCGCCATCCTTCTCGGAACCGGCTGTCCGGGCGGCTCGCTCGACCTGCTCGGCCCCATCGATGCGGGCAGCGCTCCAGGACTGCGGGAATTTCCCTTCGACGCGGAGGGGCGCGCCCGCGTGGACTTACCCGAGGGAGGCATGTGGCTCGCCCAGGCGAGGTGCGCCGAGGGACTCCGCCCCGTCGCGCCCGAAGTCCTTACGAGCGCTCAGGACGTCTACGGGCAGGAGGTCCGTTTCACCCTCCAGAATCCGGCGCCCGAAAAGAGGCAGGAGAAGCGGGACTGAGATTCGCTCCGCGGCCTGCCCGCGGGCCCCCTCACGCCAACCCTCCCGCGAGCGCGGGACGCCGTAAGCCGGCTCTGATTCTCGGCACCGGTTCCCCGATGAATCGCGCCCCGGCACCCCACCCTCTAACTCGGCGCGGGGCGAGGGGGCAGAGCTGCGCTTCCACCCCGATGGTGACTAAGCTCGCAGCGGGAGGAGTCTCCTGACCGAAGGGAAGGAGGAGCCTCCCGCTGCGGGCGCCGAAGCGAACGAAGGGAGCAGGCGAGCGGTCGAGCCCTCAGGCGAGCCGCTCGCCGGTGCCTTCGCCGCGCACGGCGAAGGCAGCTCCCGCAGTGAGCGAAGGCGACGGTTGGCGAGAGGTTAATATCGCGACCTCGCAAGAATGAGCTTTCGGATCTGGAAAAAAGGGGAGGGCCCGGCCGGGCCGCCCGCGCGCGACGTTTCGCGTGCGGCTTCGGGCGCCGCCGTTCTGCCGCCCGATCTCATGGCCGCCTCCGGAAGCCGCATCACCACCATGGCGCTCGTGGCGGCGGCAACGCTCGCCCTTTTTGCCCTTCTCGACCGCCTGTTCTCGGGGGTCCGGCCGGGGTCCTCCGCGACCCTCTGGCTCATCGGTGTCGCGGGGGCGATCGCCGCGTCGCTCGTCATGGCGTGGGTCTCCGGTCGGGAAATGCTCGATTCCGAGAAACTGCTCGACGTGGCTCTCGTCTACGAAGTGGTCATGGGGCTCTTCCTCTCGGTGAACATTCACGCGAGCGCGGTGACCGAGGCCGTTCCGCGCGGCTGGTCGGCCGTGGCGGTCTGGACGCTCGCCTATCCCCTGATCGTCCCCGCGACTCGCGGGAAGGTGATCCTCGCGACCGTTGCGACCGCAGTCATGGATCCGGTGGGCCTTCTGATCCAGGTCGCCGCGGGCAATCCGGCACCACAGGGTCCCGCAGTGTGGCTGATGTTCCTCCCGACGGCTGTGGCTGCGACCGCGGCGATCGTGGTCTCGGGGATCGTGTACCAGATGAACGTCGAGGCGGAAAAGGGACACGAGATGGGCAGTTACCACTTAGAGGAGCTGCTCGGGAGCGGCGGAATGGGAGAGGTGTGGAAAGCGAGCCACCGCCTGCTCGCACGCTCCGCGGCTATCAAGCTGATCCGACCGGATTCGTCGGGCAGCGACGGGCGCGAATCGATCAAGCGCTTCGAGCGCGAGGTGCAGGCGGCCGCGGGGCTGCAGTCGCCTCACACCGTGAACATTTACGACTTCGGGACGACCGAGGACGGGACTTTTTATTACGTCATGGAGCTGCTCGAAGGGTTTGACGTCGAGACGCTCGTCGCGCGCTTCGGCCCGGTCCCCGCGGAACGCGCGGTGCACATCCTCATTCAGGCCTGTCACTCCCTGGCCGAGGCGCACCAGGGCGGATTGATCCACCGCGATGTGAAGCCCGCCAACATCTACGTCTGCCGCTACGGCCTCGAGTGGGATTTCGTGAAAATCCTCGACTTCGGGCTCGTCAAGAACACGGCCACCGAGACGAACGAGCGGCAGCTGACGCGCGCCGGCGTTCTCGCCGGGACTCCCGGATACATGGCGCCCGAGTTGGGGATGGGCACCTCGGACCTCGACTGGCGCGCCGACATCTATGCGCTCGGGGCCGTAGGGTACTGGCTCGTCACGGGAGAGACCCTGTTCGACTCCAAGCGGCCGGCGATGCAGATCATCATGGACCACGTTCAGAAGGTGCCCATTCCGCCTTCCCGCCGGACTTCCAACGCCATTCCGACGCGTCTCGAAGAAATCCTGATGTCCTGCCTGCAGAAGGATCCGAACAACCGGCCGCAAACGATGCAGGAGCTGGCGGCGTCGCTGCGCATGGTGCCGATCGAACGCGAATGGAATGACGACCGGGCCCGGCGTTGGTGGCTCGCGCATGCGCGGGAGGCGCAAGAGGCCGTCGCGGCGGGAGCCGAAAAGTCCACGCCCGCCCGGGTCCGGGCCGGCGCCGTCTAGCCCGCATTTTCCCTGAGCGACGGCCTTCGTCCCGCGGATTTTTTCTAACCGGAGAATTCGTCATATCTCCTCTGCGATCCGAGGGCAGCGCGGTAGTCGGGGTCTCTCGTTCCGCCGGAATAGAGTCTCCGCGCGTCCGAGTCTGACGACGCTTCTGTCTCAAAGCACTGCACGTGGCTCGACCGGGTACTCGGGAAATAACCGCAGCGCCCGGACAGGGCGCGGGCCGCAGGACGCTTGAGAACAATTTTGGATTTGGAGAGCGGCTCTTTTTCCCGGCCGCAATGAGAGGCGGGGCCGGGACTAGACTCCGGCCCAGGCCTTCCAGCGCGCCACCACCTCGACGGCGGTCACAAACGCCTCTCGCCTCAGAGCGTCTTCCAGGGCGGCTCCTCCCGAGAGCGCGTGGAGCAAGCAGATCAGCGCGCCTTCCCCGTGCGTGAACACAAGGTATTCGACGATCCCCAGGGCTTCGGCGTAGTTCGCGCGCGCGACCGCGCGGTCTCCCCGCCGTCCCAGGTTTCCCTCCATCTCCGCCAGGGAGAAGACCGGAAGCCGCGTGAAGACTGCGTGAAAATCTTTGCGCGGGATGCGCCGCCCCTCGCACCACTGCGCGAGGCCTTCATGTAGCCATCCCGGGGCGCGGTCGCCGGAGAGAAACCGGATCCACGCGTGCGCAAGCTCGTGGGAAAGAACGGAAGCCAGCTCCTGATCGAAGCCGCTCGAGGCCTCGATCGAGATCCGGATTTTCCCGTCGAACACACCCGAGACCCAGTCGGGGACCGAGACGAGAGAGAAGAAGCGCCGGCCGGAATAGAGGACCACCGTCTGTGAACCGGGAAGATCGCCGGCGCCAAAGAACTCCCGCTGTCGGTCGTACTCGCGCTCGAGGTGCGCCTCTACGGCCGCAAGAACACCCTCGGGTATCGCAGAATCGGAGTAGATGGCGAACCGCTCGCCCTGGCGCAAGCGCTGACCGGGAGTGACGGCGAGCTCTCGCCGCGCCCGTTCGATCCGCGCGGAAACCGAAGGGACCCCCTCCCCGTTACCGCCTCGCTCGAGGAGTTCCCACGCCGCGATGGCGTCCTCCAGGCGGTTGACCGCTGCGAACCGTGCAGCCGCCTCGCTCCAGAGCGCGGCCGGTGCCGGCTCCAGATCGGCGCGGTCGGACGCGGCGTCGACCTCCGCCCGCGCGAATTCGAAGTCGCCGTTCTCGAGATACGCGAGGGTCAGCCGAGCCAGGATGCGGCCGCTCTGAGGGCGGAGGCCCGCCGCCTCCGACAGGACTTCGATCGCGCGCCCGATCTCGTGATCGCGCAGAAATTCAAGCGCGATGGCCTCCCGGCGAGCCGCGGCGGCGTCGGCCGGGGGAGGGCGAGGACCCCGCTCTTCCCTCCGAAGGCTTTCCAGCTGTGCGGCGGGACCTGCGGGTCGAACCCGCGGGACGACGGCCGCGTGGGAGTCCACCCCCGGGGCGGCGGCGAGCAGGAGGCCGACGAACACGCCCTGGCACCGGAGACTCACGAAACTCGGAATCGCGCCTCCGTCTCGCTCCGCACGCGCTCGTCGCCGCTGTCGCGGAACTTGACCTCGAGGCAACACTTCTTTCCCGGCCAGGGGAGAAGCTCTCGAGCGCCTCCTGACACCCTCCCCTTCGTCCTCTGCCTCCCTTCCCCGTCCCAAGGGATCACTTGATCGTCTTTAAAAGGTCCTTGACCGTGTCCGCATCCTTCCCGTTTGGATCGAGCTGCATGTACTTCTGGAAGTCGGCCTTCGCGCCCGCGCTTTTCTTAGCCTGCAGGCGGGCGAGGCCCCGGTAGTAATACGCCTCTGACATGTCCGTGCGCCGCGCGATCGCCTTCGTGAAAGCCTCCTCGGCCTCCGCCGGATGCTTCTTGTTGTAGTAGAGGATGCCCATATTCAGGAACGGCATGGGGTCGGTGAGCTTCTCCTCGGGGATGTGCGAAAGCGCTTCCTTCCCCGCGTCGAAGTTGCCCCGTTCAAGCTCCAGCTTGGCGATCATCATCCAGCTCGGCGCGTCTGTCGAGTCCTGCGCGACGATCTGGCGGGCATACTTCACCGCTTCATCCAGATTCCCATCCAGGTAGTAGGCCAGCTCCATGTTCGTTAAGATCGGCCGGTTGTCCGGAAGGTCCTTCAAGGCCGTCCCGAAGGCCTGCTGCGCCTCCTTCAGCTTTGCGGACCGGGAAGCCTCCGCGGCTTTTCCGCACGCGTCCTGCGCCTCCGGCGTCTCCTTCCCCGCCGCAGGAGCCGTGCGGCAGGCATCCGACGCTTTGCCGAACTCATCTGCCGACCGGATCGCGACGTTGCCCTTCTCGATCGCCGCGGCCGTCTCGGGCGAGATCTTCCTGCCGCCGACCGAGATCGTCGCTTCCGACGCCTCCTGTTTGACGGTCGGGAGCATCTGGATCTTCATCGTCGGGACCCGCAGCACTTCGGAAACCTGCACCGTCGTCTTGAAAGTCTGATATCCCGGCGCGGAGACGTCGATCGACCAGGAGCCGCCGGTGATCCCGAGGACCGCCCACTTGCCCCTCTTGTCGGTTTTCAGATCCGGGCCCTGTCCGCTCAGACGGAGCTGGACAGTGGCGTCGGCGATGGGGTTTCCGCTCGCGTCCACCACGGTGCCGTCCAGCCGACCGCCGCCGCCCCGCCATGCCTGGGCGGGCAACGAGGCCGCGAGCGCGATCCCTGCAAACAAGGTGACAGCCAGCCTGAAGATCCAGAGGTTCGATCTCATCAATTCCACTCCTCTCGTGCGCCTTGAATAAGAAAGCCCGCCGGGATTTTAGTCCCGCCCCCGAGATCCGGGCCGCGTAACGCAACGGAGCGACAAACCGAGGGGAACGCCTCCTCGTCATCTCCTGCTGCCAGGCGGCAAGGCGATCGCGCGAACGAAACGCCGGGGGCCTCATCGCGTTCGCGACCTGGGTTGTTCGGACGCGCTCCTACCGCACGACGAAAGGGGTGGAGGCATGCCCGCCCAGTCCTGTCGCCGAATCCTGCACGATCAGGCGAAGAGAATAGCGGCCCGGAGCGAGATTTTCGGGAGTGAACGCCACGAGCAGGCTCTGTGGCCCCTCCGCATCGGCTCGTGATTTCCCGATCACTGCGATCGCGCCGTCGTGCAGGGGGCGCCCGTCTTCCGAGAGGACCTGAGCGCCGATGCGCAGAGAGTCTCCGGGAGAGGCGGCAAAGTGATACGCGACGACCGACAGCCGGGAAACATTCCCCGACCGCACCCACGGCAAAGCGGCCGGGACCAGGTCCTCACTTCGAGCGGGCAACAGGAGCTCGTCCCCAGCCGGCACCCCTCCCCCACGCACGCTGGCGGGTCCCCGGACGAAAATCCCGTCCCCGGAACTTTCGAGGAACATGGGAGGGGCCAGATACGGTTTGTTTTCCGAGAAATCGGGGACGTGCAGCGACTGGGCCACCAGACCCATTCTTCCGGTCTCCCCATTTCGGACGAGAGCTCGAAGCCGGTACTGTCCCGGAGGCAGCGAGAGCTGCCCGAAGTACTTGAGCGTTCCGCCGGCGAGGCGGGTTCGATTGCGCGTCAGGTCGACGCTGATCGTCTGGGCAAAGAAATCGCGGAGCTGGTTTTGAAAATCGTGGGCATAGACATAAATCTCGGCGGACGCGCGGAGCCCGTTCTGCTGGATGAGGAATCGGTCGCCG
>JBBSGZ010000099.1:0-13466 GCA_038253555.1 Thermoanaerobaculia bacterium | reverse complement strand
GTGATCCCTTGGAATCAACTCCTCCGGCGTCACCGTCACCATCAACGCGGCCTGCTTCTCGGTATCTCCTCGCATTTCTACAAGGTGCAGCCCAGACCAATCCATGTCAACCCAAAATCGACTTTTTCAGCAGCCTGCTAGATGAACGTCTGCCGCAAGTAGGTGAAGAGCGGCAACATCCGAGCGCATTCCCATCGCAGAGAAACTCTCTCTTGCGATCTGCAACGCCTTGAGTTTGCTGTCGTGGAGAATTTTCTGGCGGCGTGAACGTTGCCGAGAGAAGGCCGGCGACGTCTGAAGGGTCGCTAGCCTCCTGCGAGGTCGCCGAAAAATCCGTGCAGGTCCCGCAAGGCGACTCGATTGATCCGCTGCTGTCTTACGGATTCGCGCAGGAGCGCCATGGCCGCCATACCCTCAGGGACCATTCCGAGGTCGTCGATAACCGGCAAAGCGGAGAGTACACAACCTAGAGCGATTTCCTCGCGGCCCTGCTCCAGATACAGGTCTGCGAGTACAAGATTCAGAGCAGCAACGTCGGCGCCCATACCCAGCTGCGCAAATTCACGCTGAGCCGCGGAATAGGCGTCGATTGCGTCCGGAAGTCGGCCGCTCTCGCGGAGGAGCACGGCTAAACCCCACTGGACCTTCGCAAGGGCGACGCGGTCATTCAGCCGAGTGAGAGTGGGGATCGCCTGCTGGGAGGCGGCAATTGCCCGGGCCGGATCTCCCAGGATTCCATAGATATGGGTCAGGTTCCCATAGGCCGACGCGAGGAGACGCTCCGCTTTGATCTCAGCCGCGACCCGACATATCTCCTCAAATTTTTCAATGGACTCGGCGAACCTTTCGCATTCCATGAGCGCCAGACCTTCGAGAAAGCGCGCCTTCACCTCGTCCTGGCGCATTCCCAGACGGCGGAAACTTTCCACGAGACCGGGCGTCAATTCGAGAACCGCGTCCAGTTGACGTTCTTCAAGACGGAGGGCGAGTCTCTGATAAGAAAGCCGGGACAGATCCGCGACAGAATTGACCGTACTCCGAAAGGCAGCTTCTGAACGGTCAAACCACAGGCGCGCCTCGTCCCGCAATGACAGGTGTCTACAGGCAGTGCCTGCGATCAGCGCGAACGCGCCCAGGAAATATTCTCGTTCATCGAAGAGGCCAACGGATCTGGGAGGCGATTTCACGTAACCGTAAAAAAATGCCGCCTCGGTGTGCGCCGTACCGGGCGCGCTGTCCAGGAACTCCCGTACGCCGCCACAAAGCGAAAGCAGAACCTCCGGTTCCTCAAGGGCGAGATCCGTTGCATGAGAAACGCGATCCTCCGCGGGGACCGCGAGGACTCTCCTGGCGCTGATGTCTCCGACGTCCGGCCCGAGCCGGGATGGAAAAGGGATTAACCGACCAGCCATTGGGCCTCGCGTAACTCCCGCAGCCGGGTGACTCCCTGAGGCTATACGTTCTTCGGGCCTTCGTAAAGAGGACCGAAGATTTCGTGTCCGAATTACGAAGGAATGATGCCACCCACCTTGATAACGAAGCGGGTCGACTTCTTCTCCGGGGTCCAGCTCGGGCTCGGAACGTTCGATGCCGCTTCCGACTCACGCTCCGGAACGCGCACGGGGGTGGGGTTCGAGGACATGATGCATCTCCTTACTTCGCCAAAGACCCGGGGAAACCGGGTTGATTAGAATCGGGAATATTGGATCACAGGTGAGAAACAGGCCTCCAGAGGGCCTATTCGTACTCCCGGACCTCGATTTGTCCCGGCTAGCCCGGCGACGTCAGGACGAGGAGCGCGTCCCTCAGGATCGCAGGTGGAGCTCCCGGTCGTTCGGGCGCCGAAAGGTGCGCCCGACGGAGAAGCCCGGTTCGACCGCCTCCCGGAACATCGGAGAAGCGCGCGCGGGGGTCGCCTGCCGGCTCTCTTCCGGCTCGACCGTGATGACGACGGTTGAGATTCCGATCATTTCGATGGCGCGCTGGACCGACACGACCGCGCGGTGGCAGAGCCGTCACCCTCCCGTGAGGATGACCGTCCGGCCGGACTTTATCGATCGCTCGCGCCAGCGACGCGATCGTGTTCTTTCGAATCTCCGCGAGCTGCTGCGTGAACCCCGTCGAAAAGTGCGACGCGGTAGTGCCGCCGATCACGCCTTCGGCCGCGAGCTCGCGCAGGCGGTCGATCGGAAACACGCAGTTCAAGTCGGCGTCGACGCATTCGTGGGGGTAGTGCTCGTCGGCGTATCGCAGGTCCGAAGCCGCGGAGTCTCCGGGGATCGTCCGGAACGAATTGTCTCCCGCGGATTCGAAGGGAGGATCGTTCGGGTGGTAGACGCCAGCGGTCGTGACCAGGCACACCCGCGCGGAGCTGAGCGCCTTCGTGAACGGCGTGTAGGGGACGCAGTAACGCGACAGCTCGAGCGGCGGCGGATTTTCCGACCCGCCGCCGCCGCCCGCGCGCGCCGAAGTCTCACGCGAGGCGATCGAGGGCCTCCATGATCCTGTCGGTCGGCGGCTGCTGCGCGATGTCGTGGATGTCGATGTATCGGATTCTGGGTCCGCCGCGCCCTGCGGCATCCCCCGTGGCTGGCAGCGTGAAGTGCGGAGCCGTGTCACCGACTTCGAGCTTCCAGATCGGCTTGGGCTTGTTCGCCATCGATGGATTCTCCTTTTACGGAAGCGCCGCGCGTCCTGCGAGGTGACAGCAGAAAGCGGGCCCCAGGCTTCCACATTTTTGCGCCCTTCCAAAACGAAACCCACGGCAATCGGGAAGTTTCCCCGGATGGAGACTCGCGACGGAAGAACGGGAAGTGACAACTGATAGCTTCTCGCCTTCCGACAGGAGTTTTCATGTCGCGATTCCGCGCGGTTGCCCTTATTCTGCTGGCCCTCATGGCGACCAACGCGTCCCCGGCGCCGAACAAACGCGCCGCCGCCGCGGACAAACCCGCCCGGGGCGACGTGCTCCCTTTCGCGGCGGTCGAGACGACCCTGCCGAACGGGCTGAGGGTCATCGTGGTTCGCACCGGGTTTCCCAACATCGTCTCGCTGCAGATCCCGGTGCAGACCGGCTCCCGGAACGAGATCGAGCCGGGCAAATCCGGATTCGCCCACTTCTTCGAGCACATGATGTTCCGCGGCACGAAGGCCTATCCCGCCGAAAAGTACCAGGGGATCCTGACCCGGGTGGGCGCGCGGCAGAACGCTTCGACCTCCGACGACTACACGAATTACTACACGACGTTCTCCAAGGAAGACCTGGAGACGATGCTCGAAGTGGAGGCGGACCGGTTTCAAAACCTCGACTACTCGCTCGAGGGGTTCAAGACCGAGGCCCGGGCAATTCTCGGCGAATACAACAAGAACAGCGCGAATCCGTTCGCGAAGATGGAAGAGGTCCAGCGCGAGAGCGCCTTCACGACGCACACCTACCGCCACACCACGATGGGGTACATCAAGGACGTCGAGGACATGCCGAATCAGTTCGAGTACTCGAAGACGTTCTTCCGGCGCTGGTACCGGCCCGCGTACACGACCGTCATCGTCGCCGGTGACGTCAACCCTCCCGACGTGCTCCGCCTCGTCACGAAGTACTGGGGCGGCTGGAAGGGCGGCAAGAACGACGTGGTCATCCCGGCCGAGCCGGCGCCGAAGGGCCCCGTCTACGCGCACGTTCCCTGGACGAGCCCCACCCTTCCGATCGTCTGGGTGGGATTCCATGGCCCGGCGTTCTCGGAAACGGAGCCCGATTTCGCCTCGATCCACATGCTCTTCGACCTCTACTTCGGTCCCACCTCGGAGCTCTACAAACGGCTGGTGCAGCAGGAGCAGACCGTCGACCAGCTCGGGGCCTTCAAACCGACCAACATCGACCCGGAGCTCCCTCTCATCTCGGCCCGGGTGAAGAAAATCGGAGACACCGTCGCGGTCCGGGACGCCATCCTGAAGACCATGGCGGAGGCGAAGGCGTCTCCTGTCTCCGAGGACCGGCTCCGCGAAGCGAAGTCGAACGTGCGGTACACGTTCGCGCGGACCCTCGACAACACCGACACGATCGCCGCGACGCTCGCCCGGTACGTGCGGTACCGGCGCTCGTACTCCACCTTGAACGCCTTTTACAGGCGGCTTTCCACACTGACGCCCGCCGATCTCCAGGCGGCGGCGAATACGTATTTCACGGACCAGCGTCTGGTCGTCACGACCCTCTCGCGCGAGGAGATGCCTCCTGCGGTCGCCACCGTCCCCTCGCTCGCATCCTTCGCGGCGGCGGCGCCTGGTCGGGCGGGATCGGCTCCCGCGGACTTTCCCGTGATCCTCCAGAAATCGGAGCTTCCGCAGCTGATGGTGAAGCTGCAGTTCCAGGCGGGCTCGGCGCGGGACCCGAAAGGCAAGGAAGGCCTCGCCGCGCTCGCCGCGTCGATGGTGTCCGAAGCCGGCTCGAAGGCGATGCGGATCGACGAGATCCGAAAGGCGTTCTATCCGATCGCGGGAGGCTTTTCCGCGCAGACGGACAAGGAGACGACCACTTTCACGCTGCGCATCCATCAGGACAACTGGAAACCGTTCCTCGACATCGTCCTTCCGATGCTCCTGGAGCCCGGAATGCGGGACGAGGATTTTCAGCGCGTCCGCGACGGCCAGAGAAACGCCCTGCGCCAGGACCTTCGCTCCGACAATGAAGAGGAGCTGGCGAAGGAAGCGCTCCAGGACGACCTCTTCGCCGGCACCCCCTATGGCCATCCGGTCTTAGGGACGCTCGCCGGGATCGGCTCCCTGACCGCGGACGACGTGAGAACGTTCTGGAAATCGTTCTACACGCGGGGCAACGTCACGATCGGCGCCAACGGGGCCGTTCCTGATGAGCTTCTCGGCCGTTTGAAGTCCGATCTCTCGAAACTTCCGGAGGGCTCCGCGCCGCCGCGGCTCGAGATCTCCGGCCGGCGGCCGACGGGGCTGGAGTTCCAGATCATCGAAAAGGACACTCGCGCCACGGCGATCTCCTTCGGCCGCCCGATCGAGGTCACGCGGTCGCACCCGGACTTCGCCGCCCTCTCCGTCGCCCGGGCGTGGCTGGGCGAGCATCGCTCCTCCACGTCGCACCTGTACCAGCGCCTGCGGGAAGCGCGCGGCATGAACTACGGCGATTACGCCTACATCGAAGCCTTTCCCGGCGGGATGTTCGCGATGCTCCCGAATCCGAACGTCGCCCGCCGGGCACAGCTCTTCGAGGTGTGGATCCGGCCCGTGGTCCCCGTGAACGCCCATATGGCCATCCGGCTCGCCTTGCACGAGCTCCAGAAGTTAGTCGAGAACGGGATGTCGGCGGAGGACTTCGAAAAGACCCGCGGGTACCTCCGCAAGAACGTCTTCGTCATGACCGCGACGCAGAACCAGCAGCTGGGTTACGCGCTCGACTCGAAGTTCTACGGGACCGGCGATTTCGCTTCGACGATGCGCGAGCGGCTCGCCGCGCTGAAGCTCGAAGACGTCAATGCCGCGATCCGGAAGTACATCTCTTTCAAGGACCTCTCGTTCGTCATCGTCACGAAAGACGCGGCGGGATTGAAGGAGCGGCTTCTGGCCGACGCGTTCTCTCCCATCCAGTACGACGCGGAGAAACCGAAAGAGCTCCTCGACGAGGACAAAGTCATCGGCGCGAGGAAGCTCGCCATCCGCCCCGACGCGGTCCGGGTGAGTCCGGTGGAGGACCTCTTTTCACGGTGACGCCATGGTCGAGCCCCGTGTCGTCATTATCGGATCGGGGTTTGGCGGTCTGGCGGCGGCGCGAGCCCTGGAGGGCGCTCCGGTCCGGGTGACCGTCGTCGACCGGCGGAACCATCACCTCTTCCAGCCCCTCCTGTACCAGGTGGCGACAGCCGCGCTGTCTCCGGGAGACATCGCGTACCCCATCCGCGCGATTCTTGCGCACCAGCGAAACGCCGAGGTCTTCCTCGCGGACGCCGTTTCGATCGATCCCGAAAAGCGGGAGGTGGTCCTCGCGGATGGCCGCCTCCCCTACGATTTTCTGATCGTCGCGACCGGCGCCCGGCATGCCTACTTCGGACATGACGAGTGGGAGCCGTTCGCGCCCGGACTGAAGAGTCTCGAAGATGCGCTCGAGATTCGCCGGCGGATCCTGCTCGCCTTCGAACGCGCGGAACGGGAGCAGGACCCGGCGAAGCGACAGACCCTTCTCACATTCGTCGTGGTGGGCGCCGGGCCGACGGGAGTGGAGCTCTCGGGAGCGATCGCCGAGATTTCCCGCGACGTCCTCGTGCGGGATTTCCGGGCGATCGATCCGCGCGAGGCCCGAATCGTCCTCGTGGAGGCGGGCCCCCGAGTCCTCGCGGCCTACACGCCGCAATCCTCGGCGAGAGCCGCGGCGGTGCTCGCCCGCAAGGGCGTGGAGATCCGCACGGGCCAGGCCGTCCAGTCGATCGCGGAAAACGAGGTGCGGTTCGCGTGCGATTCTCTGAAAGCCGGCACGGTGCTCTGGGCCGCGGGTGTCGCCGCGTCCCCGCTTGCGGCAACCCTTGGTGTGCCCCTCGACCGGGCGGGCCGGGTCCTCGTGCTGCCGGATCTCACCATTCCAGGACGCCCCGAGGTCTTCGTGATCGGCGATCTCGCCGCCTTTCTGCACCAGGGCGGGTCTCTTCTGCCCGGCACGTCGCCCGTGGCGATCCAGCAGGGCCGGCACGCCTCGAAAAACATCCTCCTCGCCCGATCGGGTCGCCCGCTGCAGCCCTTCCGCTTCCGGGACAAGGGAAGCCTGGCGGTGATCGGGCGGGCGCAAGCCGTAGCGGAGATTGCCGGGATCCGGCTTTCCGGTCTCGCGGCGTGGATGGTCTGGTGCTTCGTTCACATCTTCTTTCTGATCGGCTTCCGCAACCGGTTCGCCGTGATGTTCGAGTGGGCGTGGGATTACGCCAGCGACCAGCGGGGCGCCCGTCTGATCACCGGCCGGATCGACGCGCCCCGGGAGACCCGGGATGGGGACAGGCCCTAAAATAGTCGCCATCTTTCATCTGGCGGGTCTCTGGATCGCGGAGGGAACCGGCCGGCGGGTGCGGTGTCCCTTCTTCCCGAGGAGGCTTTGAACATGAAGCTCGACCGGGGAACAATGCTCGGTTCTGCGGGTCTCGCGGTGGCCTGTTTCTTGGCCGGCAGCCGTCCGGCGGCCGCGTCGGGGTATGGCCCTTATTCGGTTTCCGTCGTCGTCGACGGCAGCCCCGCGCCGGAGTACTCCGCCCGCGGCCGCATCTACATCGAGGCGCTTCGGGGGAAGAACTTCTCCTTGCGGCTCTCGAATCCGACGGACGAACGCGTCGCCGTCGCGCTGTCGGTGGATGGACGCAACGTCATCGACGCGAAGCGGACGAACGCCGGCCGGGCGACCAAGTGGATCGTGATGCCGGGCCAGACGGCCGAGATCCCGGGCTGGCAGATCTCCGGCGAAACCTCCCGCCGGTTCTTCTTCACCGAGACGAGCCGCTCGTACGCGAAGTGGCTGGGCGACACGTCGAACGTGGGAACCATCGAGGCGGTCTTTTTCCGGGAGCGGCGTCCGGTCGCGGCAGCGCCGATCGCGCCCTGGCGCCGGCAGCGGGAGCGCGCGAAAGACGCATCGGACGAAGCCGCCGCGGAGGGCGGCGTCGAAGGAGGCACTCCGTCCGCTCCGCCTTCCCTGAGCGGATCTGCCGGCCAGGCCTCCGAGAGCACGGTTCGCGGCGAGGCGCCGGCCACCGACTCGCGCGCCAAAGCGAATTTGGAAGCTCCGCGGAACGCGCAGTCCCCGTCGAGGACCCGCGAGTCCGATTCCTTTGCCGCCACCGGGATCGGGGACCGGACGCCGTTTGCCGTCCAGTGGACTTCCTTCGACGAGGATCCGATTCCCGCGGCCCGCGTTGCCGTCAGGTACGAGTTCCGAGCCGAGCTCGTTCGGCTCGGCGTGTTGCCCCGCGAGGACGAGCTGTATGCCAGAGATCGGGGACGTGGTTTCGAGCGGGAGTGCGCTCCCGACCCGCACCGCGACCGCTGAGACCCTTTCGAGTCTCTCGGACGAACGGCTGATCCTCCTCGCCCAGTCGGGCGAGGAGGCGGCTTTTTCTGAATTCGTCGTCCGGCATACGGCGACGGTGCACCGCTGGATGGCGCGCGCCGTCGGAGAACAGGAGGCCGACGACATGACCCAGGAAGTTCTGCTGAAGGCCTACCGGGGTCTCTCTAGATTCCGCAACGAGGCGCCGCCCCGCGCCTGGCTGGCGTCGATCGCAGACAACGCCGTGAAAAATCGATATCGCGCGCGGGGCCGCTTTCGACGGATCTTCGCGGGAAGCTCCGATGAAGACTCTTCCCCCGCCGCCACCGAGACGGCGGCGGGACCGGAGGAAAACGCCCGCGCCAACGAGTCGCGGGTCTTCGTCACGGAGGCGCTGTCGCGGCTGGCCGCCGACTTTCGCATGCCCGTGGTCCTGAGAGACCTCGAAGAGTGGAGCTATGAGGAGATCGCGGTGTCGCTCGACCTGCCCCTCGGAACCGTGAAATCTAGAATCGCCCGCGGCCGCGCACAATTAAAAGCGCTGCTCACGCCGCGGCTCGCCCCGGAGAAGTCGCCATGACCGTCGGATCTCACCCGTCGCGATCGCCGGAGTTTTTGTCCCGCCTGCACGACGGCGATCTCTCGCCCGCCGAGCGCGCCCACTTCGAATCGCACCGCGCCCACTGCGCCGAGTGCCGCGGCGCCGCGGCGGAATTCGAAGCGGCGCTCGCGTTCTTTCGGTCCAGCCGTCCCAACCCGCCCTCTCCGGACCTGGCGGCTCGGATATTGAGAAAGCTCCAGTCGAGCGGAAACCGGCGGCCCTTTTTCGGCCCGACCTTCGGGATTGACCTCCGGTGGGCCGGCGCATTCGCGGCCGCCGTCATCGCGACGATCGTCGGGTCGGCCATCGTGGCGAAGAATGAAGCCACCGAGAGGCTGTCGCGCGAAGAGCCGATCCGGATCTCTGTCGAGCGGGAGAGGAAGCCTGCAGCCTCCGAGCTCTCGGTTCCCGCCGCCCCGCCGGCCGCGGCGCAGGGCGGCGCGCTCGAGGCGCCGCCGGCGGAGCGCGGGCGCCGAGCCTCCGCACGCCCCGCCGAAGCCCGCCGGCAACATCGACAGGAAGGGAACCTGGCCGAGGCCGCGCCCGAGATGGCAAAGAAGGACGAGGTCGGGGCGGTGGATTCCCTCCGCGAGAAGAGAAAGCCCGTCGAGGCAGACGCCGCGGGAAGCCCGCCCTCCCGTCTCGTCCTGAAGAACGCCGCACCCGCGGCGGCCCCGGCCCCTTCCGAGGGTTCCGAAACCAACGGAGAGGCGCCCTCCGTCGGTGCGGTCGCCCCGAAAGCCGCCTCCCGAGCCGCGGACAGGGCGCCCGCGTCCGCTCAAACCTCGGAGACCGTGCCGCGAGCCGTCCGGCTCGTCATCCTGCCGGCGGACGGCGCTGGTTCCCCTCCGGAGCTCCTGCACCCTCGCGGGGCGGGCATACTGGCGACGCTTCGCGGCCGCACATTCCTGCTCGTGGTCGATGCCACCGGACGAGTCCGCGAGGCGGTGCCGTCGGGAACAGGCGCTCGCGAGGACGCCGCGGCAGACGCGCGGAAAGAAGAGACTCCGTCCCTGCTCTCCCTGCGTTTTGCTCCGGGCGACAGTCAGAGGAGACTCTGGCTGCGCGTCGAATGACCGCTCTATAATTCGCGCCGCCGCATGAAACGCGTCGACGCTCTGCTTGCCGACTACGCGTCGTACCACCGGACGCGCGGAAATTTCGCGTGTCACGCGGTCGGGGTCCCGCTGATCGTTTTCGGGATCCTCTCTTTCCTCCGCCTGGCTCCCCTCCCGATGGGATGGACGGCCGCCGGGGGCCTGATCGCCGCCGCGTTCGTCTTCTACGCCGCCCTCGACCTTCCGCTGGCGGTCGCGCTGCTCGTTCCCGAAACATCCCTGTATGCCGCCGCCCGCGCCGCGGACAGCTGGAAGGTGGGCCTCGCGGCCTTTGCCGTCGGCTGGATTTTCCAGGGGATCGGCCACGCGCGCTACGAGAACAAGGCTCCCGCCTTCGTGCGGAACCTGGTGCACCTTCTGATCGGTCCCCTGTTTCTGGTCAACGAGCTGCTCCGGGTGAGGCCGCCGCTGTCCGCGCGGACCGCGGCGAAATAGCGGGCAGGACGGGCGCCCGTAAAATGGCGCCCGTCCCCGACGATGTTTCCGATCCGCGACAACATCCCGAGCCGCCACGTCCCCGTCGCGACCTGGGCGATCATCGCGATCAACTTCTTCTTTTTCTTTCGGGAGCTGTCGCTGCCGGCCGGAGCGACGGATCAGATGATCGCGCTCTTCGGCATCATCCCCGCCCGTTTCACCGACCCGGCGTGGGCGGCGGGGGTCGGGTTTCCCCACACCTACGTTCCATTCCTGACCACGATGTTCCTCCACGGAGGGTGGCTCCACATCAGCGGGAACATGTGGGCGCTCTGGATCTTCGGAGACAACGTCGAGGACCGCATGGGACCCTTGAAGTTCTGCGTTTTCTATGTGGGCTGCGGGATCGCTGCGGGTCTGATTCACGTCCTGACCCATGCGGGCTCCCGCGTCCCCGCCGTCGGCGCCTCCGGGGCGATTGCGGGAGTGATGGGCGCTTACTTCGTGCTCTACCCGCGCGCGCGGATCCACGCCCTTTTCCTGATCGTGTTCTGGCCCGTCTTTTTCGAAATCCCCGCGTGGGTCTACCTGGGATTCTGGTTGCTGATCCAGTTCTTCAGCGGGACTCTCGCCGCCGCGACGGCGGGCCAGGTTTCGGGGATCGCGTGGTGGGCCCACATCGGGGGATTCGCGATGGGCATCCTCACGTTCTGGGCGTTCCTGCGTCCGCAGAGAAGCCTTGCGCGGACGGTGTCGCCGTAGATTTCACGGCGAGACGGCCGGCGGTCTTCCACTCTCTCGCGCGCCGCGCCGCGCCGCTCTGGCTGTGCTTCGGATGGATGCTGGCCGGGGCGGCGTCTCTCCCGGCCGCTGCGCCGGAGCCCTTTCGATGGGGCGGCGACGCGGAGGGAGGCGCGCCTTTCGTCGAAGCGGATCCGCGGCATCCCTCCGTGGTTCGGGGGATGGACGTCGAGATCGCGGACCTCATCGCCGCCTCGGTCGGCCGGCCCGCTCACTTCGTTCAGGTCGCCTTCACTTCGATCGACGCCTCGGTCGAAAGAGGAGACTTCCTTCTCGGACTCTCCGGAGTCGAGGATCTTCCCGCCCGGCGTTCGGCGCATGCGGTGACGGTCCCGTATTTCGAATTTCGCGAGGTCCTCACGGTGCGAACGGCAGACCGGGGCCGATTCCGCGCGCTCTCGGACCTGCGGGGACGCCGCATCGGCACGCTGTCCGGCACCCTCGCCTACGACATGCTCGCCGCGGGACGGTCGGCGGGAGGATTCGAGCTCGTCAGCTACGACGACGACGTGCATCCTTACGGAGACCTCGCGGAAGGGCGCCTGGACGCCGTACTCCTCGACCACATCATCGCGCAGCGAGCCATGCGGCACGTCGCGGGCCTGACGATGCAGCCGGAGGCCGCGGCCACGGGCCGGTACGTCGGCGTACTGGCGAAGAGAGACACGGCGCTGCGCGACCGCATCGACGCGGTGCTGAAGGGGGCGATGAGGGACGGCACGCTCGAGAGAATCCTCCGGCGCTGGAACGTCTGGGACGATGCACAGCCCAAGCTCTTCTCGCGCGTCCTCGGCGAGGCTGCCCCCGCCGCCCCGACGCCGGCCCCGGCTCGCCCGCCCGCCTCCGCCGCGGCCCGCGGGCTCGCCTACCTGCCCGCGCTTCTGCGTGCCGCCCTCATCACGCTGCTTTTGTCGTGTCTTGCCATGGCGCTCGCGGTCTCGGCGGGGGTTGTGCTGGCGAGCGGCCGGATCTACGGAGGCCGCGTCGTCCGGACGATCTTTACGATTTACGTCGAGGTCGTCCGCGGGACTCCCGTTCTCCTTCAACTCTTCGTCCTCTACTACGGGCTCTCGTCGGTGGTGCGCCTGCCCGCCTTCGCCGCCGCCCTCCTAGGTCTCGGACTCAACTATGCCGCCTACGAGAGCGAGATCTACCGGGGAGCTCTGGAGGCCGTCTCGCGTTCGCAGCTCGAGGCGGCGCGGACGCTCGGGCTTTCCGAGTGGCTGATTCTGCGGCTCGTCCGGGGGCCCCAGGCGTTCCGGCTCGCGCTCGCGCCGATGACGAACGATTTCGTCGCGCTGCTCAAAGACTCCTCGCTCGTCTCTGTCATCACCGTCGTCGAACTGACGAAGCAGACCTCGATCTTCGCGGCAAACGTCGGGAGCTGGGTCCTGCCGGGAGCGCTTTGCGCCGCGCTTTATCTGCTCCTCTCCCTGCCGCTTTCGCGACTCGCCCGTTCCCTCGAACGGCGATGGAGCGCGCCGTCATGACCGCGGGCTCCCTGCTGGAGGTTCGAGCGCTGCGCCTCGTGCGCGGGGAGCGGCGCGTTCTGGATGGAGTGGATCTCACGGTCCACCGCGGCGACATCTGCGCGCTGATGGGCCTCTCCGGCTCCGGCAAGACGACGATCCTGCGGGCCGCCGTCGCGCTCGAGGCGTTCGACGGGGGCGCGATCGCGATCGACGGATTCGAGCTTCGACCCGGGCCCGTTCCTCCCGAGTCTCGCCTCAAGGATCTCCGTCGCCGCGCCGGAATGGTATTCCAGCAGCACGCTCTCTTCGAGCACCTGACCGCCCTCGACAACACGACGCTCGCGGCCGTTTACGCCCACGGGCGGGGCGTGACGGAAGCCCGGACGCGCGGGCTCGCCCTCCTCGAATCGCTCGGCGTCGGCGCGCGCGCCTCCGCCTATCCGCGGGAGCTCTCCGGGGGCGAGGCCCAGCGGGTGGCCATCGCCCGCGCGCTGGCGGTCGATCCTCCCCTTCTCCTGATGGACGAGCCGACCGCCTCCCTCGACCCGGCGCGCCGGGGGTCGCTCGGAGAGGTCCTCCGCGGCCTCGCGCGGGACGGGCGCGGCCTTCTCGTCACGACACACGACGCGGAATTCGCGCGCACGTACGCCGACCGGGTGGTCGTTCTCGCCGCAGGGCAGGTCGCCGAAGAAGGCCCCGCGGCGGAGGTGCTGACAAACCCCCGGCATCCCGCGACGAAGGCCCTGCTTCGCGCTTAGGAAACGCCACGGCGCGCGACAAAGACTCCCCTCAATCCAATCCGCTCACCAGGGCAGGCGCATAACCAGCCGCTCCGGCGCATGCGCTTCGGCTACCTGCGGGCCCCCTCACCCCAACCCTCTCCCCGAGCGCGGGGCGAGGGGGCAGAGCTGCGCTTCCACCTCTATGGTGACTACGCGTCGCCCCGAGAGGAGTCTCCCGACCAGAGGGAGGGAGGAGCCTCTCGGGGCGGGAGCCGAAGCGAACGAAGGGACCAG
>JBBSGZ010000098.1:0-13529 GCA_038253555.1 Thermoanaerobaculia bacterium | reverse complement strand
GAGCCCGTCCAGGTAATCGAAAACGAGAGAAAGTGAAAACTCTTTTTCGCCACAGTTGGCCCCTAACGCCCGATCGTCACGTGCCGAGGGGTTTCAGTACCCCCGAGATCTCGGTTTTTAGCATTACTCGGACAGACTCCCTAGCGGCAGAGCGCCGCGTCCCCCGTCAATTGCGAGATGGCGCGGCAAACGTTCAGGGCGCCGCTCCCGAACTCGTCGTCGCGGCCCGGGGGGCCCAGATCGCGCGCGGTTTCCATGAGCAGCCGACGCACTTCGGCGGGCGTCAGCTCCGGACGCACCTGGAGGAGCAGGGCGGCCGCGCCGGAGACGTGCGCCGCGGCCGGCGAGGTCCCGGTCGTCGGCCCGAAGGACTGGGCTGCCAGTGTGAAGATGTCGACACCCGGCGCCGCGATGTCGACCCGCGGCCCCCGGTTCGCGCGGGCATAAAGGCGGTCTTCCCGGTCGATCGCGGTCACCGCGATGACCGGCTCGTAGCCGGCCGGAAATTTCACGGCCGCGCCGTCGTTGCCGGTCGCGGCCACGAGGACGGCGCCGCCCTCGACAGAACGGTAGACCAGCCGCGCGACGAGCGGATCGAAGGGGCCGGCGAGGCTCATGTTCACCACGCGCGCGCCGCGACCCGTGGAAAAGTCGAGCCCCCGGGCGACCGCCTCGGACGAGCAGACCTCGTGGGCGTGGCTGGCGGGGGAGCCGCAGACCCGGACCGCGAGCAGGACGGCGCCGGGCGCGACGCCCGCGATGCCGATGCCGTTGTGGGCCCTGGCCGCGATGATGCCCGCCATCGCGGTGCCATGTCCTTCCGTGGCGAGGGCCGCGGCTCTCGCGAAGAAGTCGGCCCGTTCGATCACCGCGCCGTCCAAGTCGGGATGCTTCCCGTTGACGAGCGAATCGAGCACCGCGACGGTCACGCGGCGGCCGGTGGCGCGCTCCTCCACGCGCGCCGCCCCCATGTGATCGAGGGCGTATTGCCGCTCCCGGTAGGGGTCGTCGGAGGATCGCTGGGCCACTTCGTACAGGAAGTTCGGCTGCGCGAGCCTGATGGAGGGATCCTTCTGGAGACCTTCCACCACCTCTCCCACTCCCTGCGGCGAGGCGGAGGCCGACGCGCGCAGCAGGAGCACCCGCCGGCCGATCGTCGGCAGGTCGAAGGAGCTCGCGAGGTCGAGCCCGAGCCGCTTTTCCAGCTGCCGGAACCCCTTCGGATCGAACGTCGGCTCGACCACGGCGAGAAACTCGCCGGGGAAAACCTCCTCAGCGCGGAAAGACCGCAAGTCCTCGTCCGACCAGAGGACCTTCAAGCGCGCATCGAAGAGGTCGCGATTCTGAGTGCACGCGGGCTCCGCGCCGCAGTCGGCGCAACGCACGGTCACGACGGCCGAATGCTCCCCCGGGTCGAGCCTGCGCGCGTCGACGGACGCCTCGACGGCGACGCGCCCTCCGGCAGGCACCGTCACGGTCGTGGCCCCCGGGAAAGCGAGCCACGGGGCCTTCGGATCGCCCGTCACTTCGAAGCCGTGGGCGGCCAGGCAGCGATTCGAGACGGTCACGGTCGTGCGCGCGGTGCGGCCCCGGGGCAGCTCCAGATTCCACACCGTCGCCGTCGCGGCCGCGAAGGCCGCGGGGCCGCCCGCGAGCAGACCGAGGCAGACGAATCGGATGTCCATCCGGCGCACCGTCGATTTTCTTTGGAAACTCTATACCCGGCGATCGAGGGGCCCGGTCAGCGCCTCGAGCCGCAGGCGCGCGACGGCGGCCGAGTTGGATTTTCCGAGCCGGTCGAATTCTGCCGCGGCATCTTCGAAAGCGCGGGCGGCCTCCCCGACTGTCCCCAGAGCCTCGAGGGCCAGACCGAGCTGGAAGAGCGACAGCGCGCGGCCCTCGTCGAGCCCGTGCCGCCCTCGAATCTCGACGGCTTCCGAAAATGCTGCGGAGCTCCTTTCGAGAAGCTCGCTCGAGCGGGCCGGATCGAGCTCGGCCCAGCGATGCAGCGCGCGCCCCATGTTGTGAAGCGTCACGCCGCGGGCGATCTCCCGTTCCTGATTGCGCCACGCGAGCGCCCGCTCGAACAGAAGCACGGACTCCTGAAGCAGTTCCGGGTCTTCGCCGAGGTTGGAGAGAGCCGTGGCAAAGTTGTGGTGGGCGCGGGCCCGCCATCCGCCGTCGTCGTCGGAGGAAAAGTGATCGAGCGCCCTTCCGAAAAGCTCGCGCGCCCGGGAGAGATCCGCCGCCGGACCCGAGCTGCCG
Source organism: Thermoanaerobaculia bacterium (assembly GCA_038253555.1). Lineage (GTDB taxonomy): Bacteria > Acidobacteriota > Thermoanaerobaculia > UBA5066 > Gp7-AA6 > JALYUA01. Next base: position 11,264 of record JBBSGZ010000098.1, on the reverse strand, counting down.
AAGAAGACCGCGAGGTTGTGAAGAAATCGCGCGCGGTCCGCCTCCGTCGCGAAGGAGAGCGCGTCGTGCTCCGACCAGAGATCGTCGGCCAGCCCGCGGGCCAGGGCGGCGGGTCCTTTTTCGCGCAGCTCCTCCTGGGCGCGGTACCACTCGGAGTACGCACGGGCCGGATCCGCGGCGAAAGCCGTTCGAAAGTGCCGGAGGAGAGCGTCCGCGTCCGCCTCCGCCTCCGCCTGTTCCGCCATCGACCGGACTCCTAGCCGCCGGGGGACGGCGGCGTCGGGCGCGGCGTCGGTGTGCGGAAGGGGGTCTCGGGATCTTCGTAATAGGCGCCGGGCTTGCGGGTCGGTGTCGGCTTCGCCCCGGAGGTCCGGGAGGAGCCGGAGGCCGCGCCGGGGGCCGGAGCGGCCGCCGCACTCGGCCTCAGGGTGGGAGTCGGCGGGGGCACGGGAGGGGCCGGGCGCGTCTCTTCGTAAAGAACGCCGGGCGCACGGTCATACCGGGAAGGACTGGCGGGCGTCGCGACCGGCAGGGGGGTGATCCCCGCCGTCGGCGGCGGAGCGGGGGAGGCGGCGGGACGCGCGGCCGTGGGCGCGGGCGCCGGGCCCGACATCCGGGCGACGCTCCTCTTCGTCGACCGGCACATCACGAGCGTGGCCGCCACCGCGACCAACCCGAAGAGAAGCAGGAGTCTTCTCATGCGAAACGAACGAGGAGCATTTCTCGTGCCTTGAGCATATTCGCCGCTCACTTCGCGACCGACCAGTACAGAGCGTTGAAGAGAAACGGGTAGGTGCCGTGCGTCTGCGCGCGGTGCTGGGCCCGGAACCCGAGCAGCACGATGCGGCCCTTGCCGTAAGTCATCGCGACCGCCGCCGCGCGCCGCGCCAGGCGATCCTCTCCGCGGATCCAGCCCGAGAGCAGGATGTCGCGCGGATCGGTCGGATAGGACGCGAGGACCCAGCGTTCCATCTCTGCGCCCGGAACGGCCGTCTGGAAAGCGATCGGCGCGTCGGCGAACACGGCGGCCTCATCCGGAAGTCCGTACGTGACGGGATGCGGAAAGACATGCACCCGGAGGATCGATCCCGGGAGACCGAAGTCCTCCGCTTTCACTTTCGAGAGGGTGTTGCGGACCGGCACGTTGAGCTCGTCCAAAACCCAGTCCGAGGACCCCGCGAGCGCGACGATCGTTCCGCCGGCCTCGACAAATTCCTTCAGGGCCTTTGTTCCCTCCTTCTCGAGGCCGCCGGCGTAGTCGGCGGGGAGCTCGGCGAAATATTTCATCGCGCCCTCCTCCACCTTCGGCTTGCCCTTGTCGATGATCTCCTTGTCGACATCCGGCAGCACGAGCACGTCGAACGCGTCTTTGAGCTTGCCCGCGCGGATCGTCTTGTTGTCCACGTTCTTCGGGTCGAAGCCGTACTGTTCGAGCACCCATCGGGTCCAGCCCTCGTCCATGGAGGCGGCCCACGGCTTGTAGAGGGCGACGCGCGGCGCTGTGAGCTTCTCCGCTCCCGCGGGCGCGCCCGGCACCGCCGTCCAGCCGACTCCGGGTGATGCCGCGGCGGCGGCGGCCTTCGCGGCGGTTCCATCGAAGACCACGGTTCCCGCGGGCCACTCTCGACCGCCCTCTCTCCACGGGGCGCGCACGATCGAGACGGATCCCTTCCCGCGCAGGGCCGCGTTGACGGCCTTCGCGTTCTCGGCGCTTCCGGGTGCGAGCGCGTACGCGGCCGCGCTCGAGGGCGCGGCGGCCGGGGGCATTGCGAACGGTCTCAATCCCTCCGGCAGAAGCGCGCGTTCCGCCTCGACGCCCATCATGAGCGGGAGGGACCAGGCGGCGACATCGTACGGCCGCACGATTTCCCTGCCGGGAACGAGCTTCACCTCGGGGTAGCGCTGCGTGGTCAGCATCTCGGTGACGAAGCGACCGTACGGCTGCGCGAGCGGAATCCAGACGTCGCCATTGGAACCGCTCTTCACCTCGACACCATGGTCCACCATCAGCTGCGCGAGTCGGAGAGACGTCGCGCGATCCCGTTGAGACGCGGGAAAGCGAAACGCGTCCCTGGGGCCCGCGGCGGCGATCGAGGTCCGCGCCCGCGCCGCCATGTCGCGGAGGAAGTCTTCCTTCCGATCCGCGCACGTTTCTAAGATCGCGTCCGACGCGATGCGCTCGTAATCCATGATGTCGCGCAGCCGCCAGACTCCGCCCGGCCAGGGATTTGGAAAGTTCGTCTGCGGACCGTACTCGACCAGCCCTTTCCGGCCGCCGGAGAGCTCGCCCGGAGCAATCGAGATAGGGGTGGCCATGCGCGCGGAGGCGACCTCCGTCAAAAGCCCTGAGATGTTCTTGTACCAGGCCGTGTTCTTCGTGCCGCCCGGCCAGTACGCGTCATACGAGTACCCGTAAATGATTCCGGACTTCCCGGCCTGCTCCATCCGGAGCGCCATGTTCGAGCCGATCAGATTCACCTCGCGCCAGACGAGCGGATGGATGTCCGTGTCGACGGGGTCGGCGTACGGCGGCACGAAGATGCGCGGACCGGTGGAACCCATCTGGTGCTCGTCGAGCCACACCTGCGGGAACCACTCGAGGTACGCGGCGCGCGTCATCGCGCGGGTCTCCTTCTGCGTCAGCATGTACCAGTCCCGGTTGTCGTCGTGGCCGACGTAATGGTGGTACAGCCACGGCATGCGGCTGCCCTCGTACTTCGTCCCGAGATTCTTCCGGTACCACTCCGTCTCCATGATCTGGCCGTCGGGGTTCAGCGAAGGAACGAGGAGCAGCACGACGCGGTCGAGCCGCCTCTTCGTTTCCGCGTCTGTCGCGGTGGCGAGAGCGTGCGCCCACTCCATCGCCATTTGAGAGGCCCCGATTTCGGTCGAATGGATATTGCAGGTGATCAGGAGAATGACCCGTCCTTCGCGCGCGAGGGCCGCCGTGTCGGCCTCCGAAAGGCCGCGAGGGTCGGCCAGGCGCCGCGAGATTTCACGAAGCCTCGGCAGATTCTGGATATTTTCCTCCGACGAGATCACCGCCAGGAACATGTCCTCGCCGAGCGTCGTCTTGCCCAGCATCTCGATCTTCACGCGCGGCGAGCCGGCCGCGAGCGCCTTGAAGTAGGTCGCGATCTGCCGGTAGTCGGCCAACTGCCGGTCCGCGCCGACGGAAAAGCCGAGGCTCTCGGAAGGCGTCGAAATCTTCGCGCCCAGCGCGCACGAGGAAAGTAGAAACGCGAGACTGGCGCGCCAGACGAGCTTCATCGGTGACTCCTGATCGTTTTGGGAAAGTCTATAGCGGGGCGGGATGCGCCGCCGGATCGCCAGCGGCTCTGTGCCCGCGCCGTTTCGCTCGGCGCCCATCCCCGAAAGCGTCCTCACCGAAGAAGAAATACCATCGCCGCCATGACGGCCTTCGAGCGGCTGCGGGAGACCTGGGCGCTTCGCGCGTGGGCCTGGCGCCACATCCGGCTGCTCGCCTGGATCCGACCGACCGTGATCGCGATGGATGGAGAGCGATGCGTCCTCGCCGTCCCTCTCACGGCGCGGACCCGCAATCACCTGGGTTCGATGTATTTCGGAGTGCTCTGTTCCGGGGCCGACGCGGCCGCCGCGCTCCTCGGGTTCCGGCTGCTGCGAGATCGCGGCGGGCGGATCTCCGTGATCTTCAAGGACGTGCGGGCGGAATTTCTGCGGCGCGCCGAGGGAGACGTTCATTTCTCCTGCGAGCAGGGCCGCGAGGTCCGGGAGCTTCTCGATCGCGCCGAAAGAACGGGAGAGCGCGAGAACCTGCCGGTGCGCGTTGTGGCCACCGTGCCCTCGATTTCGGGAGACGAAGCGGTCGCGCGGTTCGAGCTCACCCTCTCGGTCCGTCGCAGAGCCGCTCCGGGGGAGCCCACCCTCAAAAAGGAAGCGCCCCGGACCTGAAGGGGCCCGGGGCGCAGGAGACAGTGGCGGGTACGTGCGTCCAACCGCAACGCGGTCGATTACCTGTCCGACCCGCTCGATCCCTTCGTGCTGGCGGTGCCGGGACTTCCCAGGATTTCTCCGCTGCCCGAACCGAGCCCCGTAGATCCGCCCGTGGTTCCGCGCGTCCCGGAAGACGCGCCCGTTCCCGGGGACCCGCTCGACCCGCCGGACGTGCCGGAGGATCCGGAGCCCGCGCCCCACATGCCGCTGCCGCTCTTTTCGGAACCGGAGGTCGATTCACTCGACCGCAAGCCGGAGCCCACACTCTGGCTCTCTCGGTTCTTGTCCCTGTCCGTATCCTTGTCGTCCCCGCCCCCGAAGAGGGAGCTCAAGAGGCCCTGCTTCACGCGAAGACGATTGTGGACTTCCTTGACGCCGTTCACGTTCTCGATGGTTTCTTCGACCGCCCTTTTCGTGCGCCGCTCGTCGACCGTGCCTTCGAGCGTCACCTCCCCGCCTTCGACGCGGACTTCGATGTCCGAGGCGTCGATATCCGGGTGGTGATAGAGCCGTTCGCTGACGTCCTCGCGGATGCGTTCATCCGAGCGCGTGTACCCCTTCGGTCCCCGCCCGCTGAAACGACCTCGCGAAGATTCCTGACCGCCGGCCGGAGACGAAGATCCCCAGTGGCTCCCCTGCGAGCCGTAAGGCTGCGAGCTGCCGTAGCCGGAGCCGGACTGACCGTATCCCTGGCTGCCGCCGTATATCCCGCCGCCCTGCGAGCCGTACCCGGAAGAGGAGCCCATCGAGCCCGCGGATCCTAAGGCTCCCTGCGAGCCGCCGCCGTAACCGCCCGAGGAGCCGTACGTTCCGGACCCCCCCTGGGACCCATACCCTCCGGCCGAGCCGAAGCCGCCGCCCTGCGAGCCGTATCCGCTCTGGGAGCCGCCGCCGCCGCCCTGCGAGCCATACCCGGAGCCCTGTGAACCGTAACCCTGGAAGCTCTGAGCGCCCGAGTCCTGCGATCCGTATCCCTGGGAGCCGCTCCCATAGCCCGATCCCGAGCCTCCGCCGAAACCTCGAGAGCCGCCCTGTGAGCCGTAGCCCTGAGAGCCGTAGGTCTGTGCACCGAAGTTCTGCGAGCCCATGTTCTGCTGGCCGTATCCGCCCTGCGATCCGTATCCTCCGGGAGACCCGCTCCCGGATCCAGTCCCGCCGGACGAGCCGTACCCGGCGGAACCGCCGCTTCCCTGGGAAGAGCCCCAGTTCTGAGAACCGACTCCCGAAGATTCATATCCGCCCTGTGAGGACTGTGAGGACTGCGAGGATTGTCCGGGCCGCCATTCCGGCTGGCTCGACATCGACCCGCCCTGCCCTCGTTCGCGACGATTGCGTTCTTCCTCGTCGCGTTCCCGGCCATAGCCGAAACCTTGATCCGCCATGTCTCCCCCTTTCAGAGATTCTTTTGTGCCGGGCGTTTCTTGAGGTGCGCGGGGCGAGGTGCGTTGCGCCGGACCCTTCCAAAAAGGAGCAACAAATGTGCCGTGCAACCGTCACCTTCGCTCACTGCGGGACCTGCGTTCGCCTGCGGGCGAACGCACCGCCCGGCGGCTCGCCTGAAGGCTCGACCGCCGGGCTGGTCCCTTCGTTCGCTTCGGCTCCCGCAGCGGGAGGCTCCTCCTTCCCTTCGGTCAGGAGACTCCTCCCGCTGCGAGCTTAGCCACCACCTTGGCTGGAGCGCAGCTCTGCCCCCTCGCCCTCGCTCGGGGAGAGGGTTGGGGTGAGGGGCGCAGGAACAATCCGCCGTGCCTGTGGCGCACGCCAGTGAAAAAAGGATTTGTTTTTTGGGAGCGTTTACAGCGCGCGCTGATACGTCTCGGCCGACTGCTTCCAGACCGTGATACCGCAGAAGCGGTCGCCTTCCGGGCAGACGGGGCGGACTCCGGCGTGGTGCCGGAGGGTGCAGGGGGGCAGGAGCCACGGCCCGATCCGCGGGTTGATCTCGCGGATCTGAAGCGCCTCGTCGAGCGAAGCCCGCCAGATCTCTTCCTGGGCGTTGTAGCAGAGGCGCATCGCGAATTTGTGGTGCAGGTTCAGAAGGTCGGCGGACTCGGTGAAGCGGATCGCGACGGCGTTTGGAAGCAGGTATGCGGCGTATTCGTCCGGCACGCCGCGCGAGCGCAGATGTCCGACCGCGTCCCACGTCTCCTCCATCGTCCGGCGGTACAGGTCCGCCGCCTCGGGGACGTCCGGCACGAGCATCGGGACGATGTAGTCGGGCTCGTCGGTGAGGTAGGCGGGAAGAGCCGGCCGCGACGCCGGAGTCATCCGGTGGCGCTGGTCCTGACTGTCCGCCGTGTGAGAGAGCTTCTTGCGGAACGTGTACGAGGGATGGAAGAGCGCGCGAGACAGTTTTCCGTGCGTCGTCAGCGTCAGCGTCTCGCCGAGCAGCGGATTCTTCGCCGGGTCGAGAGCCAGCGCGATCGCGTCGGCGTCGGAAAGCGCCGCGCGGGGCAGTCCCATCACCTCGCGCACCGCCGAGGCGAGAACCTCCTCGTTGTTCGCTTTCCAGTCTACGAGGCGGGAGACGCGGCCCTGGAGCTCCCGGTCAAATTCCTCGCGAAAAGCGCGGCCGCCTTGCGCGCGGCCCGCTTCACTCCGCGACGCGAAGAGCGCGTACTCCGGAGTTTCTTCGAGAGGGATGGGATCCTGCAGAACGCCGCGATAGAGCGGGTCGTGCCGGAGCACCTCCTCGACCATCTGTCCCACGACTTCCCTCTGCTCCGTGGGGGCGTCGGAGGACTCGCAGAGACGCCAGTACCGGAAGAGGGTGATGCCCGAGACCGTGTGGTACAGGTACGCGAAGGTCGCCACCGGGAGCACGTAACGGGCAATCTCCTGCGCGCGCTTCTGCACCGCGGCGGCAAAACGGACCCGTCCGTCTCCGCGCGTGCGCCCCGGGAAAATTCCGAAGTAGCGTTCGGCCGCGAGCGGCGTGAGCAGCTCCGTGAGGCGCTCGTAGGCCGCCTGCTGCCGTCGCGCCGCGGTCTCGAAGATCTCCCGCTCGGCCGGGAGCATCGGGGGGACGGCGTACTGGCCGGCCTTCACCTCGACGTATCGCTGAGAGACCTGCTCCGAGTTGTAAAAGGGATGGCTGTGCAGAAAGCTCCAGAGAAACTGCCGCGACACGTTCTCCATCGCGAACTGAAAGTGCGCGTGCTGGAAAGTGGTGTGGTGGCCGGCTCCGTAGATCGACCGGGCCAGAGCGTCACGCCGCTCGGGACGCGCGGAGGCCTGGTCTTCCGTGACGATCCCCTTCGCCGAGTAGCACGTGCGCGCGGTCGCGACGACGTTTTCGAAGGGACGGGCAAACGCATTGACCAAACGCACCTTCGGCCGCGGCGAGGAGAAAGAAAAGGCCGTATCGGTGAGGGGAAGCGACGACATGGGTTGATCGGGATTATGCCTTTAGTTGGGGAGGGCGGGAGGCGGGAGGCGTGAGGCGGGAGGCGAGGGGCGGGAGGCGAGGGGCGGGAGGCGAGGGGCGGGAGGCGTGAGGCGCGTCCTTCGGAGAACTCGAAAAAGAAGTGCGCGAACCGCCAGACCGAATCGAGGTCTCATCCGTACTTCGCCGAAGGCCCACCGCCCACCCCCCGCGCCTAACCCCTGACGCCCTCCGCCCCGCGCCCCCCGCCCGAAATACCCCCTGCCCCGCCGGCGTTTTCCAAGGGGAACGTAAAACGGTACGCTCGTCTCGAGCCGTTCCACTCTTATGAAGCTCCCCATCTACCTCGACCATCACGCGACGACGCCCGTCGACCCCCGGGTGCTCGACGCGATGATGCCGTACCTGACGACGGCGTTCGGCAACTCCGGTTCGCGCAGCCACGTCTTCGGGTGGGAAGCGGAGGCGGCCGTCGACGAGGCGCGCCACCAAGTGGCGGCGGCGATGAACGCCGCCGACAAGGACGTCATCTTCACGAGCGGCGCCACCGAATCCAATAATCTCGCGATCTTCGGCGCCGCCCGCGCCTACCGGCAGAAGGGCGATCACATCGTTACCGGAAAAACCGAGCATCCCGCGGTGCTCGACGTCTGCCGGACCCTCGAGAAAGAGGGTTTCCGGGTCACTTACCTCGACCCCGACCGAACGGGGCGGATCCCGGCGGAGAGGGTGGCGGAGGCGCTGACCGACGGCACCGTGCTCGTCAGTCTCATGCTCGGCAACAACGAGATCGGGACTCTGCATCCGATCGCGGAAATCGGTGCGGTGTGCCGGGGCCGCGGGGTCCTGTTCCACACCGACGCGGTGCAGGGATTCGGGAAGGTCCCTTTCGACGTCGAGGCGATGAAAATCGATCTCGCTTCCGTGTCCGGCCACAAAGTTTACGCCCCCAAGGGGGTGGGCGCTCTGTACGTCCGCGGTCGGAATCCACGCGTGAAGCTGGCTCCTCTCGTGGTTGGAGGCGGACAGGAACGCGGTCTTCGTTCCGGCACATTGAACGTGCCCGGAATCGTAGCGCTCGGGAAGGCGGCCCAGATCGCGGTGGCCGATCGCGAGGCCGAGGCCTGCCGCCTGAGGGCCCTCCGGGCGCGGCTTCTCGAAGGCATTCTCAGCGGGATGGCCGGCGTGACGTTGAACGGCCCGCCCCTTCCGGCGATCGCGGCCGACGGCCGCCTGGCTGCGGGCGAGCGAGAGGACCGGCTGCCCGGGAACCTGAACCTGTCGTTCGAGGGCGTCGAAGGCGAGGCGCTCCTGATGGGACTGAAGGACATCGCCGTGTCTTCGGGGTCGGCCTGCACGTCCGCCTCGCTCCAGCCTTCTCACGTTTTGAAGGCCGTGGGCGTCCCGGACGACCTCGCGCACGCCTCGATCCGGTTCGGGCTCGGCCGCTTCACGACGGCCGAGGAGATCGACTTCGCGATCGCGGCGACCGCCTCGGCGGTGCGCCGGCTGCGCGAGACGTCCCCGATGCTCTCGACGCGAACCGCCGGCCCCGTCGAGCGCGCTTAGGCCTCCGATCTTCTCCGTCATGCTCGCGGATCTCGTCCGGGGATTTCCTTCGTATGTCGACCTGCTCGACCGCATTCGACGCGGCGACAACCCCGTCGTCGCCGGAGGGGCGGGCGCGCTGCCCGGAATTGTTTTAGCGGCGCTCGCACGGGACCTCGACCGGCCGCTCGCGATCGTCGTTCCCGACGAAAAAGCCGCAGAGTCCCTGACGGGTGATCTCGTCGCCGCTGGAGTTCCGCGCGTATTTCACGCGCCGGCCCTCACGCTGACGCCGTACCAGCGCATTCCTCCGTCTTTGAAAGCGCGCCGCGACGAGTTCGGTCTTCTCTCGGCGTTGCGAGAGCCGGGGTCCGTCCGCGCCGTCGTTCTTCCCGCCCGATCCCTTTTCGCCCGGCTTCCTTCGCCCGAGGTCTTCGGGGAGCTCGTGATGTCCCTGCGCGAGGGCGAGGAGATTTCGCTTCCCCGCTTCGTCGCGCGCTTGACCGCGGTCGGCTACCGCCGCTCCGATCTCGTGGTCGAGACCGGCGACCTCGCGGTGCGCGGCGGTCTTTTCGACGTCTTTGCTCCCGACCGCGAGCTCCCCGTGCGCGTCGAGCTCGATGGCGACCGCGTCGCGTCGATCCGGGTGTTCGACCCCGACACCCAGCGTTCGCGGGAGCGGCTTCCGTCCGTCGTGCTGCCGCCCTTCGCGATCGCCCGGGAATCCGAGAGTGAGCGCGAAATGCTCACCGAGCGGCTGGGCCGGTACCCATCCGAGGTCGAGCGCATCGTCTTCGCTCCCGCGGTCTCGCCGATGCCCGCCGGATGGCTCGACCACGCCGCCGGCGCCGCTCTCGTCGTGATGGAGCCCGCGGCCGTCGAGGAGGAGCTCGCCGGGTTTGTCGAACGGCTCGCCGCCGACCGCGATCCGGACCGCGATCCGTTCCTTCCCGAGGAGCTGGCGCACCCCGCGGATCGCATTCGCACGGCGCTCTCCTCCGCCGCGGTGCGATTCGACCGGGTCGGGCTCTCGGGCGACCGCGCGCTCCTGCGGCTTCCGGCGGAACCGATCCCGGGCCACGCCGGACGCACCCGGGAAGCATCCGAGGAAATTGCGCGAGCCCTCGCCGCGGAAGAGGAAGTCTTCGTCGCGGTGCGCCCCACCGGGGGCGGCGAGAAGTTGCGTCGCTTCGCGCTCGAGTACGGGCTGCACGTTTCCTCGGAGCGCAGCCCCGGCGTCGTGATCTCGGTCCCGGCCGATATTTCCGGCGGTTTTCGCATGCGCGACCCGCGAATGTCGGTGTACTCCGAAAGCGAGATCTTCGGGGAGGAGAAGCCGGTTTCCACGTCCCACCGGCGTCCCTCCGAGGCATTCCTGTCGGACCTCCGGGACTTGAAGCTCGGCGACGCCGTCGTCCATCGCGACTACGGCATCGGCGTCTTCCAGGGGTTGAAGCGCGTGCCGGTCGAAGGCGAAGAGCGCGAGTTCATGGAGATCGGATACGCCGACGAGAAGCGCCTCCTGCTTCCCGTCGAGCGCTTCGATCTCGTGCAGAAGTTCTCGGGTCTCGAAGGGGTCGAGCCGGCTCTCGACAGGCTCGGCGGCGCCGGCTGGGCGAAGCGCAAGGCCTCGGTGAAGAAGGCCATGCGCGACATGACCGACCAGCTCCTGAAGCTCTACGCGCGCCGCACTCTGGCCGATGGGTTCGCTTTCTCGAAGGACTCCCCCTGGCAAAAGGAGTTCGAGGACGCGTTCGAGTACGTCGAGACGCCGGACCAGGCTCAGGCCATTGCGGACGTCAAACGCGACATGCAGTCCTCCAAGCCCATGGACCGCCTCCTTTGCGGCGACGTCGGCTACGGAAAGACCGAGGTCGGAATGCGGGCGGCGTTCAAGGCGGTGCTCGACGGCAAGCAGGTCGCCGTCCTCGCCCCGACGACGATCCTGGCGGACCAGCACTTCCGCACGTTCCGGCGTCGCTTCGCCGCGTTTCCGGTCTCGATCGATCTGCTGTCGCGTTTTCGCAGCCCGAAGGAGCAGAGAGAGATCGTCAAGCAGGTCGCCGACGGCACGGTCGACATCCTGATCGCGACACACCGGATGCTGGGCAAGGACCTCGCCTTTCGCGATCTCGGCCTGCTGATCGTCGACGAGGAGCAGCGCTTCGGCGTGGCTCAGAAGGAGCGCCTCAAGGAGTGGAAGACCTCGATCGACGTGCTCGCCATGTCCGCGACGCCCATTCCCCGCTCGCTTCACCTGTCGCTCTCGGGCCTGCGCGACCTCTCGATCATCGAAACGCCGCCGCGCGACCGGCTGGCCATCGAAACGCAGGTCGTGCCCCGCAAGCCCGAGGTG
>JBBSGZ010000097.1:0-13549 GCA_038253555.1 Thermoanaerobaculia bacterium | reverse complement strand
GTTCCCGTCGACAGCGAAGGCTGGTTCAGCCGGGCATTGCGCTGCGTGACCGTGTTGAGGTTCAACAGGTTGAAGCAGTCGACACCGAGGGTCGCAGCGATCGTCGAGGTGATCGGGATGTTTTTCTCGAGCCTCAGGTCGAGCTGAGAGACCCAGCCGTACCGATACTGATCGATCGCGGTGACGTAGGCGCGCCGCGAAAGGCCATCGGACGCCGGCGAGATCACGTAGTACGCGATCGGGTATCCCTGCCGTCCGAAGTAGTTGCCCGCGATCGTGAAGCCGAGCGGGAGCTGGTAGGCGCCCGAGATGTTGAACTGCCACTTGGCGTTCAGATTCACCTGGCCGAAGTTTCCGCTGCCGCCGCCCGCGTTGGGAGCCACGAGGCCGTTGTTCTCACAGGCGCCCGGCACGGAATCTTCCCCGGAGCTGTAGAAGCTGTTCGTCGGGTCGACGCACGCACCGGGACCGACTTTCTGCTTGGGGTTGTTGTACGCGACATTGGCCCGCATCATCCAGCCGCTCGAGAGCCGTTTGTTGAGGCTCAACTCCAGACCGTTGAACTCCTGCGTGTAGTCGGGCCGATTGGTGAAGAAGACGCCGGGAGGAACGGCGGACCGGCCGCCGGCAATGCTGTAGATCGGCGCCGAGAACGGCTGGCCATTCGGAAGCGTTCCAGTGACGGTCCGGTCGAGCACGTAGGTGGGGCGCTCGCCAGCGACGCTGCGGTAGGAGAAGTAGAAGTCCTTGTAGTGCCGGTAGGTATAAGCGAAGTCGACCGCGAGGTTCGGGAGGAGCTCGTGCCCGACGCCGACGACGATCTCGTCCGTCTTCTGAGATTTCAAATTCGGGTCGAGGTGGTTGACGGAAGACGGAGAGGTCGGGTTGGCCGGGTTGAAGCCGGATGTGCGGAGGGCAGTGCCCGTCGCGTCGATCTCGCCGGCGTCCACCCGGTTGTTGTTGTTCGCGTCGATCCACGGGTAGTACGCGTACGCAACGCCCGGGATGGCGGACAGGGAGCTGTTCGGGTACGCACCGAGCTGATTGGCGTACCGGGCGTAGGAGAAGCGGGCAAGAGTCTTCCGGGAGTCCCCGATCGCGTAGGTGACGCCCAGCCGGGGCGAAACGTCCTTCCAGTGCAGGCCCTCGGCTTGCGGAGCGCTTGCGGCGGGAAGGATGGTCGGGAAGGCCGGGTTCGCGCCCACCGACGTATTCTGGACCGTGCCCTTCTGATTGTCGTACCGAAGGCCGAGCGACACCGTCAACCTGTCCGCCGTCAGCGTGTCGCTGGCGTAAGCGCTGTAGTAGGTGACTTCCGTCCGGCTGTTCGAGGGCCGCGTGATGGCCACGCAGTCCGAACGCACGCCTCCAATGAGACAGTCGCCCGAGCTGTTCGCCTTGTAACCGATGATGCCGGCGTTCGAGATGCCGTTATAGACGCCGGGCCAGAGAGCCTGGCTGCGGATCGGGCTGTCGCGGTAGGACGCGCCAACCTTGATCTCGTGCCCGAGCGAACCGGTGTTGAAAAAGTAGTTTGCGCTGCCAAGGAGCTGATGCTGCGGGCGTCCGAACTGCTGGCTGACAAACGTGTTGTGCCAGACGCTGTCGCCCGTCTGGACCGTCGGCCCATTCTTGTCGCCGCCCTCCGGAATGAGTTTGAAGCCCTCGTCCAGGTAGGAGTAGAAGACGTCGGCGACGAAGCTCGGCGAGAACACGTGATTGTCTTCGATCTTGTAGAGCGCCGTCGGGCCGGACTGATCGACCGTGGTCTCGGGCGGCCGGGTGGTCGAGGCGCTGCGGCCCTGCTTGCGCTTGTCGCCGCGCAGATAGAACCCTGTCAGGGCGTTGTTCGAGTAGACCTGAAAGTTCAGCTTGCCGTTGACATCCTCGAGAGTCGTCTTGTCCGGGAAACTCGTCACCGTCAGCAGGTCGATCTGCTGGCGCCCGTAGGAGCCCCACAGCCAGAGCCGGTCTTTGAGAACCGGTCCGCCGACTTCGAATCCGTAGTCCTGAATGCCCGTGATCTGGCTGCCGACGAAGTTTCCCCCGGCGGCGGAGGCTGCAGACTGCGCGCGCTCTTCCTGCGTGAGCGTCGTGCGGGCCTGCCACTTCGGATCGGTGTCGTAAACGCGCGCGGACCCGTGAACGTCGTTTGTTCCGCGCTTTGTGACCATGTTGAGCGTCACGCCCGCAGTGGCGATCGAGGGATCGCTTCCGCCTGTGACCGCCTGAAGCTCCTGGAAAGAGTCGAAGTCCCAGTAGGTCGGAGAAGAGGCGCCCGACGCCATGTCGGAAACGGTGACTCCGTCGAGGTTCCAGGCACCCTGAGTGGTCTGCGCGCCCTTCGCCAGAAAGACCGACTGCTGGCCGCTCATGTTCCCGCCGACGTTCATTCGGTCCACCTGGACACCCGGGACAGTCTGCATCACGACCCACGGGTCGCGAGCGGAGGGGATCATGTCCATTTCCTGCCGATTGACGACCGCCCCCGTACCGACCTTGCGGGTATCGAGAAGCGGGGCCTCACCGGAAACGGTGACCGTCGCCTCGACTTTCGAGATCTTCAAAGCGATCCGCATCTCGGTATTTCTCCCGAGGTTGACCGAGACGCCCTTCTGGTCCACGGAGGTGAATCCGGAGAGTTCGACCTTCACCGCATAGCTGTTTCCGGGCGCCAGGGACAGGAAGTGAAAGTCGCCCCGGCTGTCGGTGGTGTAGCTCTGCGGGGCACCGCCTCCCGACAACAACACCATGGCGCCCGGAAGCGCGCTCCCATCCTCCGCAACGACTTTTCCATAAATGTTGCCGCTCTGCGCCTGGCCCAGAGCGAGGCCCGCCATCGCGAGAACTGCAAGGGCCAGCGGTAGAATCCGCAAGATCCGGAAGTCCTTCATGATCCCTCCTTGTTCCGCTCGCCTGCGCGAACGCCCCACACACACACTTCTCCCCGATCGAGGCGAGCCCCGAGAGGTTCGACAAATGCAACGCGTCGAATGAGTTCTGAATCCTGTTTTCGGAAAAGTGCAAGATGAGAGCCACTCTCCGACGGAGTCGTAAGTTGTTGAAACTTGGGTTCTTCGGCGCAAATTCTATCCCGTGAGCGCCTGCCGTCAATCAACTTTTTGGATTTGCATCCAATTAACCCGTTTCCGTTTCAGAACGTCCGGACTGGACCCGCGACTCACGGGCTCCTCGTAGAGTCGCGCCGGAACACGCTGGTCAGGTGGTTTGCGGGGTGGGTCAGCTCATGGACGGAAACTGCGAGTGCCCGCGGTCCCTCCCCCCTCCGCTCCGAACACACGCTTCGGGCCGAGGTTGCGCCCGCCGTCGCGCGCGGGCTACGATCGTTCGATGGTCCTCGAAAAATCCGTTTACGCCCGCCGTCTTGCGACGATGCGGGAGCGCCTGGGCTCCCTGTCCGCCGATGGCGTGGTGGCCACGCCCTCCTCAAACCTCTTCTACCTGACCGGTATCAACTTCCATCGGAGCGAGCGGCTCACCGCGCTTTTCCTTTTCCGGGACAGCGAGCCCTTCGTGCTCTGCCCGGCTTTCGAAGCCGACCGCCTGAAGGCCATGTCCGCCGTCGCGCAGGTCCACACCTGGGCGGAAACGGAGGATCCTTTCGCCCTCGCCGCTTCGCTGTTCCCCGCGTCGGCCGGCACTCTGGCCATCGAGCCGTCGACCGCGTACGACGACGCGGAACGGCTGCTGACCGCCCGCCCGGGCTGGAAAGGCGTCTCGGCCGCGTCCGTCTTCGGGGCGCTTCGCATGGTCAAAACCTCGGAAGAGATCGACGCGATCCGAAAAGCGATCGCGTCGGCCGTCCCCCGGTTCGCGCGCGCGTTCGCGTCTCTCGCACCGGGGAGTGTCGAGGCGGACGTCTCCGCGCGGTTCGGCGGCGACAACGTCGTGCAGTTTGGCCCCTCTTCCGCGCTGCCTCACGGAGCGTCCGGTCCGCGCGCTCTTGCTCCCGGCGAGGCCGTCTTAATCGACGCCTGGGACAAACCCGGCGGCTACTACTACGACATCACGCGCTCGACGTTTTTCGGAACGCCGACGGACGAGTACCGCAACATCTGGTCCGTCGTGCTCGATGCGCAGACCGCCGGGATCGAGGCCGCCGCTCCCGGCGTGCCCTGTTCGGAGGTCGATGCCGCGGCGCGGCGCGTCATCGACGCCGCCGGGTACGGCGAGTTCTTCACGCACCGGCTGGGACACGGACTGGGGATCGACGTGCACGAGCCGCCCTACATGGTGGGTCACGACCAGACGATCCTGGAGCCCGGGATGACATTCACTTCGGAGCCGGGAATTTATCTTCTCGGTCGATTCGGAGTGCGGATCGAGGACGACATCCTCGTGACCGACCGGGGCTCCGAGAGCCTTTCTCCCCGCGTCTCCCGACTCGATCCCATCCCGGCTTGAATCGCGGTCCCGCGGCCGCGGCCCTCCTTTTCCTCTCGACCGCTTCGCTCGCAGCCGCCCTCTCCCCCGCCGAGATCGAGGAGGCATCCGAGGTCGCCCGGCGAGCCGCCTTCGACGTGCTGAGAAATCCGCCCGCGCGTCTTTTCCGCGAAGCTCTCGACGTCGATGGAATTCTTCAACGGCGCCTCGGCCCCGCGGCGTGGAAAGCGCTGACCGAGCGACAGCGGGAAGAATTGCGCGGGGCCGTTCAGGAGCGGTTTTTGAAAACTCTCGCCGCGCCGAGATTGGCCGTCACGGACATTCCCTGGTCGGCGGTGGTGCCGGCCGGCGACGACGGCGTCGATGCGTTCTTCGGGATGCGGTACTCCGACCGCGTTCTCAAGACCCGCTGGGTCGTCCGGCGAGCGCGAGGCGGCTGGCACATCGACGACATCGTCCTCACCGAACCGGGAGTCTCACTGGCGGCCGGCGCCGCGGAGTCGGTGGGGCGCCGGCCGCTCCAGCGGCGGACCCGCGGCCAGGAAATCTGGTCGAACGCCGTGCCACGTGTCGGCGCGATCGCCATCGTTGCCCTTCTCTGTCTCGCTTTGAGGTTTAAGGTCCCGGCGGCAAGGCGCGCGCTCCTCTATCTGACCGCAAGCGCGCCCATTGCCCTCTTCGCGATCGATGGCGCTCTCGCCGTTCATCGCGCAACGTCCGAGCCCTACGTGATCGGCGCGGCACCCGCGGCCGAGCGATGGCGAGAGGAAGAGCAGCTCGCCGCCGGAGCGGAGCGCGACGGCCGTCCCGAGGACGCGCGCCAGCACTGGAACCGTGCCCTGGCGGCAGGCGGCCCTGCCGGGGCGATCGAGTACGAGATCGGCATGGCGGCGCGCCGCCGGGGGGACCCGGAGCGGGCGAGGGCGGAGTTTCTCCGGGCGCTGGCCGAAACAAAGCCCGCGCCGGGAGCGGCCCGGGAGCTGGCCTCTCTGGCGGTCGAAAGCGGCCGTTTCGCGGAGGCGGAGCCTCTCCTCCGACGCTACCTCGCCATGGCGGGGCCCGACCCCGAGGCCCTGTCGCTTCTTGCGGTCGTCCAGACGAACCTCGGCAGGCCGAACGACGCGCTCCGATCCATCGCGGACGCCCGCGCCCTCGTCACGGCCGAAGGTTGGCGCGGAGAAGAGCTCGAGGCGCAGGTCCGCGCGCGCGCCGGCGATGCCGCCGGGTGCGTGGCCGCACTGCGCCAGCTCGAGGTGCAGGGCGAGCTCGACCGGTCTGCCCTGCGGTCCGACCCCGAGTACCTCCCGATCGCGACGGATCCGGCGTGGGTGGCGTTCTTGAACGAGAAGCGGAAAAAGTAGGTCTTCGGCCCCGGCTTTCAGACTCTCCCAAGCGGCAAGCCGTTGCGTCAGTCCTTTCTTTTGTCCGCGGTCACGGAGGTTCCGGCCGGAGGGCCACCGTAGAACGCAATCAGGGCGGAGACCAGCGCTCGCGCGACGCGGTCCCGATACCCTGCCGTCACGAGCAGCTTGCGATCCTCGGGGTTGTTCAGATTGCAGATCTCGAGGAGGACGCGCGCCGGGATGCGGTTGTAGCGGAGGATGGCCGGCACCCATTCCCTGCCGCCGCGGATCACGTTGCGCCGGATGGGCTGAAAGGCGTGGAGAGGAAGACCCGCGGACCGGAACGCCGCGACGATCCTCTCGGCCAGGTCCCTCGACACGCCCTCCGCCTTGACGCGCTCCTTACGCGAAAAGGAGACGAACGAGGCCTCCCGGACCTCCCGCCGGCTCGCGTAGATCGATCCCATGCGGCCGAAGTGTCCGTCCAAGAATTTCTCGCCGGGGATGTAAACCATGAGCCCGCGCACCGCGGGGTGGAGCGAGTCCGCGTGCAGCGAGACGAAGACGGTGCGGTCCTCCGAGCCGCCCTCTTTTTCGGCACGACGCAGAACCGCGTTTGCGAGGTACCAGCGCAGGTTCACTCCGGCGACGGTGTCTTCGATCGGATACGGCGGATGTGTCTGCACCTGGGCGGTGCGCCAGTCGACGACAGCTTCGGACGCGTGGATCCGGCAGGGCGTTTTTCCTGCGACGGTTAAGACGACGCGCGCCTTCGAGTGCTGACGCAGCAGGGACTCGACGCGGCACGCCAGGTCGTAGACGTGCTTCGCCTCCTGCATGCCGTCGACAGAGGCGCCCGCGTCGCGCCCGCCGTGCCCCGCATCGAGGACGAACGTCACTCCGGAGAGATCGGCGGCCCGAACGCGATTGGCAAATTGTGACGCCTCGATCCTCGTCCTCTCGGCCTCGATGCGGGCCGGGTCGTCCGGCGGACGGTACTCCGCGGCGAGGTCCTCGACGGGGATCTTGATCGGAAAATCGACCGGAATGGCGCGAACGTCGGCGATGCCGCTGCGCGCCGCGATCTCGATCGCCTTCGCATTGACGTCCTCGGCGTGAACGCGTCCCGTGAAACGCACGATGACGGCAGAATAGAGCGCCTCCCCCCGCCGGAGACGATAGAGCGCAAACCGTCCCTGCGCGTCTTTCCCGTATTCGAGGCCCGGCTCCGCCGCAGCCGGCGCGCTGGCGGCGGCCTCGGTTTTGAAGGACGGCAGAAGCAGGTTCGCCGGCACCCGCACGGTCTGACCCGCCTCGGTCACGACGGACCCGTTCGTCCGGATCTCCCGGTAATTTGCGCCGTTCCCGGTAAACCACTCGGCAATGCGCCAGAGGGTCTCGGGGTGACCGTTCGACGAGCCCACCACGTGCGTCCACCCCTTCGGGTCTCCACGGTCTCCCGGGAAGAGCGCTTCCATCGCGATTTTCTTGTAGCTGTCGGAAAGCAGGCGGTAGGGAACACGGACGAAAACCTCGCGGTGAAACAGCTTGAGGCCCGAATTCTGCGCGAGGATTTCCTTTTTGGTCCGCGCGTCGTCCGTGAATCGCTTGATGAACGCGTCGAGGTTCTCGAGCGGAAGCGGGCGTGCCGCCAGAAACACCTCGTCGGCCGCCTCGATCGAGACCTTGATCTCGTCGGAAATCCGGACCGTCCGAACGGCCCCGTCCTCGTCGGCCGCGAGGGAAACCGCGACCAGAAGAGCGCTCGAAAGGAGACCGGGGCGCCTAGACCATCCCAGAGGGCAACTCCTGCGGAAAAGGGAGTTCCCGCTCGAGCGCCCCGGCCGCGGCGAACAGCGCCTCCTCCGCGAAGCGCGGGGCGACGATCTGGATCCCGAGCGGGAGGCGGCCGCGCGAGAGGCCGGAGGGAACCGTGATGGCGGGCAAGCCGGCGAGAGAGGCGGGAACGGTAAAGACGTCCGAGAGATACATGCTCAGAGGATCTTCCGTTTTTTCCCCGAGCCGGAAGGCGGGGGTCGGGATCGATGGGCAGACCACGACGTCCACCTGCGAGAAAGCGCGGTCGAAATCCTCCGAAAGAAGCTGCCGCGCCGACATCGCGCGCCCGTAGAACGCCTCGTGGTACCCGGCCGACAGGGCGAAAGTGCCGAGCAGGATGCGGCGCTTGACCTCGGCTCCGAACCCTGCGGTGCGCGTCTCCACGTAGAGAGAGAGCAGGTCCGAAGCGGCGGCGCGCGGACCGTACCGCACCCCGTCGAATCTCGCGAGGTTCGAGGACGCCTCGGCGCTCGCGATGACGTAGTAAATCGCCACGGCAGCGGTCGCGCGGGGCACGGAGACCGTCGTCACTTTCGCGCCGGCCGCCCGGAAGGCGGCCCGGGCTTCCTCGAGATTCGCGGCCACATCCGGATCGAGCCCTTCGACGTCCGCTTCGGCGAGGAAGCCGACGGTCTTCCCGGCAAAGCCGGCCGTGGCGGCTCCCTCCGGGTCCCCCACGGGTTCACCCGAGCTCGTCGAATCGCGAGCATCTTCGCCCGCAATCACTTTATAGACACGCGCCGCGTCCTGGACGTTCCGGGTCAGAGGACCGACCTGGTCGAGCGAGGACGCGAACGCGACCAGCCCGAACCGGGAGACCCGGCCGTAGGTGGGCTTCAACCCGACGACGCCGCAACACGCGGCGGGTTGCCGGATCGAGCCGCCCGTGTCGGAGCCGATCGCCGCGGGGACGAACCGGGCGGAAACGGCGGCCGCGCTCCCGCCCGAAGAGCCGCCGGGGATCCGGGAGAGGTCCCACGGATTTGCCGTCGTCTGAACGGAGCTGTTCTCGGTCGACGATCCCATGGCGAACTCGTCCATGTTGGTCCTCCCGATGAAGACCGCTCCCGCCCGACGGAGCCGAGCGACGGCCGTGGAATCTTCCGAGGGCCGGAAGCCCTGGAGAATCCGGGAGGCGCAAGTGGTTTCCCGCCCCGCCACCCAGAGGTTGTCCTTGACCGCGATCGGGACGCCTGCCAGGGGAAGGTCCTCTCCCGCGGCCACTCGCCCGTCCACGAGTCTCGCCTCTTCCCGGGCGAGACCCGAGGTCACCTCCAGAAACGCGCGGATGCGATGGTCTCCCGACTCGACGCGCGAGAGCGCCTCGTCCACGACATCGACGGCCCGGCGAGTCCCGCGGGCCACCTCCCCTGCCGTATCGCGGACGCCCCCCGCCTCCCCTTCCGCGGGGCGATCCTTCACGCGCTCACGAGATCAGGCTGCCGACAATGCGGGGCACGCTGCCGTAACCGTGGACCGTCGACGGACAGTTCGCCTCGAGCGCTTCGGCCCCGTGGCCGGGACGGGAAGTATCGGAGCGCGCCGGGGTGGATGGCAGCGGCGCCTGCGCCGCCAGCGGCCGCTCCGGAATGTTCTCGAGCTGACCGATATAAGAGAGAATGCGGCCGACCTGCCCCGTCCAGGCGGGCAGATCCGCGTCGGGAACGCGCAGGCGGGCGAGCGTCGCGACCTTGCGGACCATTTCGGGCGCGACCGGCGGGGGCTTTGAAGACATTTTCGGAATTGTAAGGCCACTCCGCTGATTCCAGACACGCCGCGGCCCCGCGACGCGCGGCGCGAACGCCGTGGCGGAAGGGCGGCTCTCGCGCGCCACGCCCTCGATTCACTCTGGAAGCGCCCGGTGCTCCGCGCCCTGACGGCGTCCCTCGAGCGGCGCGGTTGCGAGGGCTGGCTGGTGGGAGGCGCTCCGCGAGACATTCTGCAGGGACGCCCGTGTCCCGACCTCGACGCGGTCATCGATGCCGATCCGTTCGACGTGGCCGCCGAATTGTCGCGCGCGGGATTCGGGACCGCGGTCCCCCTGTCGGATGCCGCGCCTCGCGTGGCGCGCCTGGCGGGATCGACGGAGCTCGATCTCGCGGAGCTCACCCGCGGCGGGATTTTTGAAGACCTCGCGCGCCGGGACTTCACGGTGAACGCGGTGGCGATCTCGCTCTCTGACAGGACGTGGATCGATCCGCACGGCGGAGTGGAAGATCTCGAACGCGGACGGCTCCGGATGATCTCCGCCGAGAACCTCCGAGAGGACCCTCTCCGGACACTCCGCGCCGCGCGTTTCATCGCCGCCCTCGGGCTCGTCCCGGACCGGGCCACGTCTTCCGCCTGCCGGCGCACCGCTCCATGGCTTCTTTCCGCCGCGCCGGAGCGCATCCGGGTGGAGCTCGAAAAACTACTGTCGTCTCCTCGGGTCGTCCCGGCGCTCTCGTGGGCGGCGAAGGCGGATCTGCTCGGGGCCGCGCTCGGACGTTCCCTCTCGGTTCGCCAGGCGGCATCGCTCGTGAGGCGTTGCCCGCTCGACCGGGCCGCCGCGGCCCGGTGCCCGCCCGCCCGACGGCTCGAGCGGCGCCTGGTCCTCCTGGCCGCAGGTCTCCGGATGACCCCGGAGGAGGCCGTCGCCTGGCTCGCCTCCCGGCGGTTTTCCCGCTCCGCGGCCGCACGCATCGGGCTTCTCCTTCGGCTCGCGCGGGAGGCGGGGCGGGTCCGAACCGCGGACGCGCGCTGGGGATGGGTTCGCGACTCGGGCCCGCACGGGGCGGAGGCGCTTCTGCTGGCGAGGCTGCTCTTTCCCGGACCGCGGCCGGAGCTGGCCGCACTGGCCCGCAGCCTCCGCGCGGCGCGCCGGCCTCCGGCGGTGACCGGCGGAGACATCCTCGAATGGCTGCGCATTGCACCAGGACCTCGCGTGGGGGAGCTTCTTCGACAGGTGGAAATCGAGGGCGTGCGAGGACGCGTGCGATCGAAGGTTCAGGCAAGACGGTGGCTCCTTCGCACGTCTCCGCCGCTCGAAAAAGCGGAGAGATGACCGGGGATCCCCTTCTCCGGGCTATAATTGCGAACCTTTGACTCTCATCGAGCTCCTCAAGTTCATGGCCAAGAAGGAGGCTTCCGACCTCCACTTGAAGCCCATGCGTCCGCCCCTCCTGCGGATCAAGGGAAAACTCATCCCTTTGAATACAGAGGCCTTACAGCCAAAAGACCTGGAGACCATGCTGCGCGAGATTCTGACCCCCGCGCAGCAGGCCAAGCTCGACCAGAACCAGTCCGTGGATCTTGGTTACGGCGTCCCCGGCGTGGCCCGTTTCCGGGCCAACATCTTCATCCAGCGGGGGTCCTTCGCGGCGGTGTTCCGGCGCATCTCCTTCAAAATACCGGAGATCTCGGAGCTCGGGCTTCCCGAAGTCCTGGAGACTTTCATCCACATTCCGACCGGACTCGTCCTGATCACGGGCCCGACCGGGTCGGGCAAATCGACCACGCTCGCCTCCGTCATCCGGTCCACCATCGAAAAGCGGGCCGTCCATATCGTCACGATCGAGGACCCGATCGAGTACCTCTTCGCGGACGGGAAGGCGGCTGTTTCCCAGCGCGAGATCGGGACGGATACCCCGAACTTCAACGAAGCCCTGAAGAACATGATGCGGCAGGACCCGGACGTCATCATGGTCGGCGAGATGCGGGACTGGAGCACCATCCAGACCGTCATCACGGCCGCCGAGACGGGGCACCTCGTCTTCTCGACACTGCACACGAACAACGCGGCGCAATCGATCGACCGGATCATCGACACCTGCCCCGCCGGCCAGCAGAACCAGCTCCGCGCGCAGCTCGCGCTCGTCCTGCGCGCCATCGTTTCCATGCGGTTGATCGAGAAGTCCGACGGGTCGGGCATGGTCCCCGTCTGCGAAATCATGATCAATTCACCCAAGATCGCCAAGCAGATCGAGGGCGGCGAAACGAAAGAGATCCTGGACGAAATCGAGTCCTCCGTCGGGTATTACCGCATGCAGACGATGAATCAGTCGCTCATCGCGCTTCTCGTCAACGGGAAGATCACGTATCGCCGCGCGATGGAGCTGTCGACGGACCCCGAAGACCTCTCTCTCAAGCTTCGCAAGCTCTTCCCTCAGATCGAGGAAGAACATCGAGGAGGATCCATGGCTTCGGACAACGATTTTTCCGCCATCACCCAGCTCATGGACGTCAAGCGCCTCTACGAGGAGCAGGAAGAGAAATGGCGCCTGCGCCTGACGGAGAAGGAGGAGGAGATCGCCCGGTACGGGGCCGAGATCCAGAACCAGCGCCGCACCGTCGAGGGCCGGAGCCAGGCTGTCTCGGATCTCGAAGACGAGGTGCAGCGGCTCAAGAATGAAAACGACCGGGTCGCCCGCGAATACCAGGGCAAGATCGGCCAGTTAAACGAGCGCATCAAAGAGCTCAACCAGCGCGTCATGACGACCGAACAGACCGGGAAGGTCGCCCAGCAGGGGTTCTTCAAAAAATAAAAGCGTCTGCGCCGGCGCGAAGACGCCGGCACCATACCGGGCCCCGCGCGAACGCGCGCTTCATATCCGGCGTGCGCGTCCCACGCGCGCCGGATATGCTCAGAGTCAGCGATGTGCCCCGCGCGAACGCGCGCTTTATATCCGGCGTGCGCGTCCCACGCGCGCCGGATATGCTCAGAGTCAGCGATGTGGCGGAAAAACGGTAATCCCTCTAAATCACGTCCGGCGCCCCGCCCCCCCGCCCATAGAATCGCTGTCCCGACCCTGATCCTCTCTACCGCCACCCTCCTCGCCCTCACTGCCTCCTCCTGGCTCCCCGTTACCCCCTCCCCCACCTCCTCCGACCTGCGAGGCGTCTCCGCTCCCTCCGAAGGCGTCGCCTGGATCACGGGCACCCGCGCCTGCCTCGTCACCCGCGACGCGGGGCGCACCTGGCGCACGGCCCCGATCCCCGGCGCCGAGTCTCTCGACTTCCGCGACGTCGAGGCCTTCAGCTCGGATGAGGCGGTCATCATGAGCGCGGGCGAAGGGGCTGCCTCGCGGATCTATGCGACCGCAGACGGCGGGGCGCACTGGTCGCTCGCGCTCTTAAATCCCGACCCGAAGGGCTTTTTCGATGCAATCGCCTTCCGGGGTCGGCGGCAGGGCCTCGCTCTCGGCGATCCCGTTGACGGGCGCTTCGCCATTTTCGCGACCAAAGACAAAGGACTCCGCTGGGCCCGCATCGACCCGGCGAGAATACCGCCCGCTTTGACCGGCGAGGGCGCCTTCGCCGCGAGCGGCACCTGCCTCGCCCTCGATCGGAGCGGCCGGGCGTGGTTCGGCACGGGAGGGGCCGGGCGGGCCCGCGTCTTTCGATCGGAGGACGCGGGCCGCAGCTGGACGGTCGCCGAGACCCCCATCCCGGCGACGACGCCCTCCGCCGGCATCTTTTCGCTCGCCTTCGCCGACGCGCTTCACGGAGTCGCGGTTGGCGGCGACTACCGCAAACCAGAGGGCCCGGCGGCGATCGCGCGCACCGGCGACGGCGGGGTCACCTGGACCTCGGTCGTCGCTCCTCCCTCCTTCGACCGGTTTCTGTCCGCCGTCGCGGTCGTGCCGGGAACGTCCCCTCCGATCTTCGTCGCCGCGGGAACCGAAATCTCCGGCTGGTCTTCGGATGGGGGCGCGACGTGGACGGCGGGCGAGGGCGGATGGAATGCCATCGCCTTTGCCGGGGCGGCAGACGGTTGGGCGGTCGGTCCCGCGGGCCGGGTCGTCCGTTTCAACCCGCACGACGCGGGCTGGCGGCGGGGCGCGCAAACGACGCCCTCCACGGGCGCGAGGAAGGACCGCTGACGCCTCCCGCGGAGCTGCTGCGGGAGTCGGTTTCGGCGAGCCTGCCGCTTCTCGAGCGCATCGGCGACGGAGCGTCGGCAGAACCGCTCGCGCCGGGCAGTG
>JBBSGZ010000096.1:0-13585 GCA_038253555.1 Thermoanaerobaculia bacterium | reverse complement strand
GTGCTCGAGCTCTCTCCGGATCGACGACGGCGCCCGCGGCCGTCTGGCGCTCGATCTCGGCCGCGGTGCCGAGAAGGAGAATCTTTTCGTCGGGATCAATGGCTTCCGAGTGTGCCGGCAGACCGCGGAGGATTCTCGCCCGCGCCGGCGCCGAGAGGCCCGCGAAGAGCGCGCGCAGCTCGTTCCGGCTCATCGGTCGAGAGTCGCCGGGCCGCTCGCGTTTGAGGTCACCGTGCGCGGAGCGTCGCACGCGTGTCAAGGGGGGGCCCGACTACGTTCCAACTCCCCACACGAGAACCGCGGCAGCGGGGCCCTCCCCCGACCGCCGCGCCACGATCCCGCGCCACGGATGCACCGGCCACTTCCTCGAGAGACCGGCATCCGCGACCGCGGCGGCCATCAGGAGCTCGCCCAGGCCGAACGCGTCCCGGCCGGCTGCCTTCATCTTGCGCTCGAGCGCGCGCCGCACGGCCGCCGCGACCTCTTCGATCGGGCGAGGGACCCCGCGGCGAGCCCACCGCTCGCGCTCCAGCACGGCGCCGAACTCGACAGCGAGCGAGACGAGCGCGTCTCCGTCGTCAGCGCGCGCGGCAAGATCCACGCGCGGCCGGAAGTCCTCGAGCATCTGCCTCGCCTTCTCGGGCGAGACCCCGGCGCGCTTGGCGAGCGATTCGGCGAAGGGCATGCGCGGAGCGTCGCACCCGAGTCAAGGGGGAGGGGTCGCCGGCGCGGACCATCCGACCTGATAATCCCGGCCGATGATCTTTCGACGCGCGGGACCGCCGCCGGAGCGCAGACCTGGCCCCTGTGCCTGGTGCACCCTGGAAGGACCCTTCCCCGCAACAGACCACGTCTTTCAGCGGGCGCTCGGAGGTACCGAAGAGAGCTTTCGGTGCCGGAGTGCCCGACGTGCCGGAAGAAAATCAATGCGTTCGAGGTCAACGCGGCGAAGCGGTCGCGCTTCGCGATCAAACGAACGGCGAACGCGCCGAGGCCTCGAAGCCGCGGAGGAGTCCGACGCGGGCCGGAATTCGCGGTCGATCCGCAATACCTCCTCCTGCCAAATCCGGAGATGGGGCACCCGGACGCCGTAATCCGGCACCTCGACTCCGCACCGGAGCTGCTCCCTCAGGTGCTCGTTCACCTCGATCGAGAAGAGTTTCTCGGCGCCTACCATCAGGCCGAGGACTTCCTCCGGCTCGCCGACGCGCTCGACGCGCCGAGAGAATCCGTCCAGCGGGGCTCGCCGCCCCCGGGTTGATTTGCGCCGCCGTCTCGGCTCTCGACGGCACCGCCACTTTTCTGCTTACCCTCGATCAGGCGCTCGAGGTGTACGGCAACGTCGCCGGAGCCATCATGTCCGATAGCGGCCCACGCGAGACCGGACGGTACGCCACGCGCCCCGACCGGCGGGGCCGCCGGGCGGTAAGATCTCCTGACGGTCATTTCTAAACCGTGCCCGCTTTGCGACGACGAATCCTTCGACATGGGGGCCATGTGCGTTCCCATCGCGACGCCGCCCGGGCGCTTCTCGACCTCCCTCCCGGCTCGAAAGCCCCGGGACTTCGGCGACGTTGCCCGGGCGCGCATCGCTGAGTGCGACCGGCTCCTGGCGGAGCTTGGCCCCGGTGAACTGAAGGGGTGCCCTTCGCCCCCCCTCCCCCAGGGCCGGCGCTTGGGCGCGGCCTCCGAGCCTTCGGACCGCCGCCCGCAAATGCGCCCGGGGTCCCTGGCAAAACAAGTGGGGGGCCGTTGATGGCCGTTTTCTTTTTCGCCGTGGGATTGCCCGGAGATTTTTCCGAAGCTCACCGCGCTCATGCCCAGGCAGACTCAAATACCCCCCGGCCAGCGAACCGAAGAGCGGGCAATCGCAACCCGCCCCCTCTCCTGATTTTTCCCCATCGAGCTATTCCCGCCCTGAACCGTCCGACCTCGTAAAAAACCGCACGTCCTGGATTCGAGCTATTCCCTGTCCCGTACTACGTACGGGAACAGGTCAGGGAATAGCTCAAATCACTCCAGGACACCTGTTCCCGGGAATAGCTGGGAATAGCTGGGAATAGCTGGGAATAGCTGGCCGAAATTCAGGGAAAATCGAACGGAACAGGAGGGTGGAAAAAGGCCCGCTCCGGACCCCCACGACCCGCCTTCCCAACGAAACCTCACACCTTCAAGGGAGGAACTGGAGGCTTCCTGGACGCGCTCGGTGCGCTCGGTGCGATCGCTCCTACCTCTGAGGTCTGGGTTTCTAACCCAGAAGCGTTCCGGATCTTGCGACAGGTCAGCAGGTTAGAGAGCACTGTCCGTGAACTGTCCGCGTTTGCCAGGCGCGGCGGCGCGCTGTCGCCGTCGCACGTTTTGATGCAGAGAGAGCAAGACGAACGTGTTGCAGTTGAGCTGAGGGTCCGAGAGGTCAGAAATATAGACCGCCATCCCCCTTGACCCGCACGTCGCTTCTCTCTCCCGCGACCAGGTTTTTGAAACCTCAGGTCATTTTGAACCGGGAGTAAAATTCATCTGATGTCATCGACGCCTTGGGAAAACGTACGAAGAGGTCGCCGTCCACTTGCTCAACGAGTTTGCTGAGAAGTTTGGGTTGGAGCGCGTGGAGGGCAAGCAGCACGTTGACGGACTCCGATCTGGAACCGCCTATGAGATCGACGGAAAGGGATTTCGGGACGGTGGGGCCGGATTCGTAATCGTTGAAGCTCGACGGTTCACGACCTCCCGCCAGAGCCAGGAAAGGATCGGGGGGCTAGCGTACCGAATCATGGACACGGGGGCCGATGGCGGCATCATCGTGAGTCCCTTGGGTCTTCAGGAGGGAGCCGAAAAGGTTGCCGTCGCGGAAGGCATCGTCAACGTCCGTCTCGATCAGGACAGCACGAAGTTCGAATATGTCCTGCAGTTCTTAAGAGACGTGATGGTCGGATTTCACGACGTGGTTTCGGTCACGGACGCTCTCGGGATGGAGCTGCGGGAGGCAGACGGCGCCGTCAAGGAGCGGCGAGGGCCCTCGAAAGAGGCCGCAGCTCGGGACAGGTGGGCCGGGCGTCCGAAGAGCTTCAACGGTTGACATCCCGATTACGTTCTTCTGGTGCCAGGCGAAACGCGACGTCGATTCCGAGGCGGAAGGGTGCCGGGCGTCCCCCAGCCGCGACCGAACCCGAGTGAGGCTCAGAAGCGCCACTGCCGGCGGCTCCAGCGCGCCGCGTGGAGAGGTGGCCGTGATCGGCCCGTCTGGAGAGTCCTCCAGTTCTATCTCGACGAGGCGCGGCCGCTGCTTCGAGAGTACGCCGCGGCGATCGGCGCGGGCGCCGCGGCAGTGGAATTCGCCGAGCTCGAGCTCGTGCGGCGCGCGCTCATCCGGGAGATCCTCCGCGACGGAGTCGTCGTCAAATGCCCGGACGGAACCTCAGACACAAACCCGGCGCTGGGCCACCTGGTCCGGGTCTTGAAGCGGCTGCGGTGCTCGGCTGAGGAAGCGTTGCTGACCCGCAAGACGCGCGTCGACGCCAGGCACTCCGCCGAGCTCACCCGATTCTTCAAGATTCAGGAGGAGCACCTTCGCCGTCTCGAGTCTCAGCCTTGCCTCCCACCTCACGCCGAGTGAGCCGCGCGAGCCTCCACGGGTACCCGCGGCGCCGCGCGAGCTCCGGATCCTGGCGCAGGATGAATCGCCGCACGGCGAAACGCGAGATTCGGATCTTTCGTCGCCAAATGAAATTCGCGGCGATCCGCGCGTACGAGTACGTCGGGACCTCGACGCCGTCGACGAGATCGAACTCGCCAGCCCGGCCGAGAAGCCAGAGCTGTTCGTATCGCGGCAGGGCGTGCACGTTGCGGCAGTGAGGAAGCGTCGGATTGGAGAGGAACCGCCCCAGCGCGTCCCGGGGCGGCGCCAGGTGGCCGCCCCGGGGGTTCTCTGGGCTCACGAGCGAGTCACGACGCGATGCGCTCTCCGTCTCGCCGGCGGTCCGGGAAGGGCAACCGGAAGAGCCGCTCGCGGCGCAGGTGTCGGTAGTCGGGGATCCCGTACTCTTTCAGCTTGGCGATCAGCGACCCGCGGGAGATGTTGAGGCGCTCGGCGCCCCGGCGCTGATTTCCGTCGGAGCGACGCATCGCTCGGTCGATTACTTCGCGCTCGACGGTTTCGATGATCGCCTTCAGATCGTCGGTTTCGGCGAGAACCTCTTCGATCGGGGTCACGAGTTGGCCTTCTTCGGTTGCTTCCCCTCCGATCGCTTCTTCCGCTTCTTCGCGGCGGCGTCCAGCGGGCGCTTGTCGCGCTCCGGGAGCACTCCCAACATTCTGTGCTTCCGTTCCTGCAGGACCGAGAGTGAGAGCGTGCAACGGTCGTAGTCATTTTGGCTGTCGATCGTGATCTGACCTGAATCGATTGCCTCATCCCAGCCAACGAGCGGGTGTCTGTGATCGTTCTTGGGGCAATCGGGACCCGGGTCGCGCGGAGCATCACACTTCAAATCCGTGTCGGATTCCGCCGGCGAAGGCTCGAGGGCGGCGGTTCCGAACCAGCCCGCCTTTCCAGCTTTTTGCTCCACGTAGACCATGAGCTCCCAGCTTGCCCGGGGCTCCACCGAAATTTTGATCCCTGTTCGAACAATCACGCATGAGTTCAGAACGCGAGCCTTACGTTTTCCAGGCATCGTTTTTCCTTTGCGAATGGCACGCGGAGAGATTCCGCGGCAGCGAAGCGGACCGGCGGCGGCCGGTGGCGGCCGATCGAATGGGCGGCCCGCGATCGCGCTCCGCCGGCGCGAGCTCCTCGATCGCAACGCATCGAAGGCCGAACGCACGGAGGAGGACCTTGAGCGCCTGGCGAATCCGGACCTCCGCCGCCGTGGGACCTGGGAGCGCGCGAAGAGTGAGGCGCCACGACGTCGATCCGGGTTGCCGGCTCACGACAGGTGCCTCTCGAGCGCCTGAGCCCGCTGGAGGATCCGCGTCGCCTGAGCGCGGAGGCGGAGGACCTCGCCCTCGAGGCGGGCGCGGTCGCGCGTGAGCTCGTAGCCCGGTCCGCCTGTGACGATGGGCTCACCGCGGCTGATGAGCTCGGCCACGGCACTTCGAATGGTCCGATCTCGAAGCCCGGTCCGCGAGGCGATCTCGGCGCGCGAGAGGGGGCCGACACAAAGCGAAAGCTGCGCGTGGACGACGGCGATCTCGAGAACGGAAACCGGAGAGCTCATCCGAGCAGCCGGATCCTGTCGGGCGCGGCGGCCGCGCGCCACGCCGGCGAGTCGTCGACGATTCGGCGCGTGACCGTGACGCGGTCCCACCCCGGTCGCGGCCAGAAGCGACCGCGCGAGGCCGTCGAGAAGATCCGCCGCGCCCGCGTTTCGGTGAGAAGCCGGCCGCGAGCGCTCCGCGGTTCACTGGCTGTCAGCGTTTCTGTCCGTGTCCCTGTCCGTGAAAGGTCGGAATTTCTCGGAATTCGCGCAGCGAGCGCGAGTCGCAAAAGCCGCTTCCACAGCGGCGATTCCGATCTTTTCCGATTTTCAGCGGGAGAGTGATTGGTGGCGGTGCAGGGATTTGAACCCCGGACACAGCGGATATGAGCCGCTTGCTCTGACCAACTGAGCTACACCGCCCCGGCGGAGGGACCGCGGATGCTAGCACGAGGACCCGGTATTTCGGGGCGGCGCGGGCTAACATCCTCTTCCTGACGACCCTCGAGGATTCACTGGCCCGGGCCGCCGAGGCCGGCCTCCTGCCCGCCGGCGGGTCGCTGCTGCTCGCGGTTTCCGGGGGCGCGGACTCGCTTTCCCTGATGTACGCGGCAAGCTCCCTGGCCGCCGGGTTCGAGTGGCGTCTGTCCGTGGCGCACGTGCATCACGGGTGGCGCGGTCGGGAGGCGGACCGGGACCTCGCCTTCGTCGGGGACCATGCCCGCCGCCTCGCGTTGCCCTTTTTCTGGAGGCGTCGGGATGCCCGTGCCGAAGCCCGCCGGCACCGCCTCTCCCCGGAGGCGGGGGCGAGGCACGCCCGGTACGAAGCGCTCCTCGAAATGGCCCGCGAAGCGGGGGCCGTTCGTGTCGCGACCGCGCATCACGCGGGAGACGCACTCGAATGCTTCCTGCTCGCGCGCGAACGGCGCGCGGGGATCGCCGGCCTGGGGGGGCCTCGCGTGAGCCGGTCGGACGGCGTCGTCCGTCCTCTCCTGGAAGTCTCCCGTCCCGCGATCCTGGACTTCCTCTCAGAGCGCGGGCTCTCCTGGAGGCGCGACGGATCCAACGGCGATCTTCGCCTGGCCCGTAACCGCATCCGCCGGGAGATCCTGGCCGCGCCGGCAGCCCTCCGCGATGCATGGGAGGCCGAAGCCGCCGAATGCCGGCGGCTTCGCGAGGAGGTCGACTCCGAGTTTCTTGCCCGGATTTCTCCCGCCTTCCGCCGCGGCCCCGTGTCCGTGATCATCGACGCCGCGCTTGTCGAAAGCTGCGTCCCCGACCTCCAGAGACGCGCCCTCGAGTCGGGGGCGGCGCCTATTACCCGGCCCGGTCGGCCTCCCAAGACGGGGCGTGAGCGCGAGGGGGTGCGGTCCCTTCTGGCGACCGGAAAGGACTTCCGGTTCGACGCCGGCCGGCGGATCGCGAGCCCCCGGCGGGGACCGTTCCTGACGTTCGCGCTGCGGCGGGGTCTCCCGGGGGTGTACGATCTGAAGTCAAAACCTGCGGGAGAAATCGTCCATGGAGAGCTTGCGCCTCGAGCCGAGATTTGACCCGGCGCGGATCAGCGCTCGGGTGAGAGAGATTGCGGGGCAGCTCGATGCGGAGTTTTCCCGGGAAGTCCCGGCGCTCGTTTCGGTGCTCAAGGGATCCTCGTTCCTCCTCGCGGACCTGGCCAGGGAAATGAAGGTCCGGGTCGCGTGCGAATACATCGCGGTCAGCCGGCACGCGTCCGACCAGATCCTCCAGATCGACTTCGCGACGGCGTTTCCCCTGGGGCGTCCCGTCATCCTCCTGAAGGACGTGGTCCATACCGGGGCGCTCGAGAGCTACCTGGTTTCGCAGCTCGCCGCGGCCGGCGCCTCCCCGATCCGCCTCGTCTCCATCCTGGACAAGGTCGCCGAGAGGACGACGGACATCTCGGTCGACCACGCGCTCTTTTCGACGGAGGGCGGTCGCTTCGTGGGTTACGGGATGGACCAGGAGGGGCAGTACGCAAATCTTCCTTACATTGCCGAGGTTTGCGCATCCTCCTGATGCGCTCACACTTTCCTGGACGAGAGCAATAAAGTCCCCCCCACGTCCGTTATGCTGGACGCGTTGAATCAGTTCCTTTCCGCAAGGAGTCACCGTTGAACGCGACGATCAAAAATCTTCTCCTCTGGATGGTCATCCTGGTGCTGATCATCCTCGCCTGGAATGTTTTCAAGACGGGGGCCACGGCCGTCGAAGAAATCACCTTCTCGCGGTTCCTGACCCAGGTGAGCCAGGGCCATGTCCAGAAGGTCACGATCCGCGGCGACGAGATCCGCGGCACTTACGCCCCATCCTCCGGGAAGCGGGAGACGCTCTTCAAGACCTACGCACCCGCGTATCCGAAGCTCGTGGACGATCTCGCCGCCAAGGGCGTCGAAATCGAGGCCACGCCGACGAAGGACTCCTCCTTCGTGTCGGCGCTCGTCATGTACGGGCCGCTGATCCTGCTCGTCGCGATCTGGTTCGTGATCATGCGGCAGATGCAGGCCGGGGGGAACAAGGCGCTCTCGTTCGGGAAGTCCCGAGCCAAGCTTCTGACACCCACGCAGAAGAAAGTGACGTTCAAGGACGTCGCCGGGGTCGAAGAGGCCAAGGTGGAGCTGCAGGAAATCATCGAGTACCTGAAGGAACCCCAGAAGTTCCAGAAGCTCGGCGGGAAGATCCCGAAGGGCGTCCTCCTGATCGGCCCTCCGGGCACCGGCAAGACACTGCTCGCCCGCGCCGTCGCCGGCGAGGCGAACGTTCCCTTCTTCACGATCTCGGGGTCCGACTTCGTCGAGATGTTCGTCGGGGTCGGCGCCTCGCGCGTCCGCGACCTTTTCGAGCAGGGGAAGAAGAACGCCCCCTGCATCATCTTCATCGACGAGATCGACGCGGTCGGCCGGCACCGGGGCGCGGGCCTCGGCGGCGGCCACGACGAGCGCGAGCAGACCTTGAACGCTCTCTTGGTCGAGATGGACGGCTTCGACACCAATGAGGGCGTCATTCTGGTCGCGGCCACCAACCGGCCGGACGTTCTGGATCCCGCCCTGCTGCGCCCCGGCCGCTTCGACCGGCGCGTCGTGGTCGACCGGCCCGACCTCCGCGGCCGCGAGCAGATCCTCAAAGTGCACACTCGCAACATCCCGCTGTCCGACACGGTCGAGCTTTCCGTCATGGCGCGGGGCACGCCCGGTTTTTCGGGAGCCGATCTCGCGAACCTGGTGAACGAAGCCGCCTTGAACGCGGCGAGGTTCAATAAGAAAAAAGTCGAGATGATCGACTTCGAGTACGCCAAGGACAAGGTCATGATGGGTCCCGAGCGCAAGTCCATGATCATGACCGAGGACGAGAAGCGCAACACGGCGTACCACGAGGGCGGGCACGCGCTCGTCGCGGCGCTCGAGCCGGACGCGGACCCGCTGCACAAGGTGACGATCATTCCCCGCGGGCGCGCCCTCGGCGTCACGATGCAGCTCCCGGCGGAAGACAAATACTCGCACACGAAGGAATATCTGGACGCCACGATCACCGTGATGATGGGCGGCCGGATCGCCGAAGAGAAATTCCTCGGCCACATGACGACCGGCGCCGGCAACGACATCGAAAAAGCGACGGACCTCGCCCGGAAGATGGTTTGCGAGTGGGGCATGAGCGAGCTCGGCCCGCTGACGTTCGGAAAAACCGAAGGCGAGGTATTCCTGGGCCGCGACTTCGGCCGGAACCAGGACTACTCGGAAGCCACGGCGAACCTGATCGACGCCGAGGTGCGGCGCATTGTGACGGCCGCCTACGATCGCGCGAAGAAGCTGATCGGCGACAACGAGAAGTCGATGCACCGGCTCGCCCGGACCCTGCTCGAAAAAGAAGTCCTCGACGGCGAGGAGGTCCTGCAGATCCTCGCCGACGAAACGGGGATCGACATCGCGAAGCTGCGCAAGTCCGGTCCTCCCCGGCCGCCAATCGTGGCGCCTCCGGGGATCCCGGAGCCGTCCGGCGACATGGGTTCGCTCCTGCCCGAGCCCGCGTAACCGTCGCTTTCCCTCACTGCGTTCGCTCACGCTCCCGCCCCGAGAGGGTCCTCCCTCCCTCTGGTCGGGAGACTCCTCCCGGGGCGAGCTTAGACACCATCGGGACGGAGGTGCAGCGAAAGTGGCGCAGGAAAAGTGAGCCGTGCCCGTCGCCGCCTCAGCTGTCCCCGTAGATGACAGGCCTCTTCATCCCGATGGCAGACGTAACGGGAGACCGCCCGCTGAGACGCTAAACTCACAAAGTGACCGATCTCGTCTTCCCCGCCGCGGATGCCGCCGCCCTCTCGGAGATCGCCGGGTGGGACGGGTTCCGGCCGGCGACTTTTCCGGCGGCGGACTTTCCCGTCGACGTCGTCCGGCTGGCCGGGTCATCCTCTCCGCCGCTGATGATCTCCCGCGGGCGGCGCGCCGAAAGCGTGAAGGCGCTGCCCGCGAGCCTGCGGGAGCGCGCCGGCGTCGCCTTCGAGAAGGCCTCCCGTCGCCCCGCGAGGCTCTCGCTCGCCCACGGCCGGTCGCTCGACCTTTCGTCGGGCCCCCTCGTCATGGGGGTCGTCAACGTGACGCCCGACTCCTTCTCCGACGGGGGGCTGTATTTCGACCGCGGCCGCGCCGTCGCCCGCGCTCTCGAGCTCTTCGCGAGCGGCGCCGCGATCGTGGACATCGGCGGCGAATCGACGCGACCCGGCACGTACGGACCGGCACAGGAGGTCTCGCCCGCGGAGGAAGCGGCGAGGGTCCTGCCCGTCATCGAGGACATCCGGCGACAGTCGCCGGCACCTCTGTCGATCGACACCCGGCGGGCCGGGGTCGCCCGAGCCGCCATCGAAGCCGGCGCGGACCTGGTGAACGACGTGACCGCGTTTCGATTCGACTCCGGGATGGCGGAGACCGTCGCGCAGGCCGGTGCCGGAACGATCCTGATGCACATGCGCGGGCTCGACCCCCGCACGATGCAGTCCGATACGACCTACTCGCACCTGCTGGCCGACGTCGCCGCCGAACTCGCCGCGGCGGCGGCCCGGGCGGGGGCGGCGGGCGTCCCGAGCGACGCGATCGCGGTCGACCCCGGCCTCGGTTTCGGCAAGAGCCCCGAAGGTAACCTCGTCCTCCTGCGGCACCTCGGGGCGTTGCGCTCTCTCGGGTTTCCGCTCGTCATCGGAGCGTCGCGTAAAGGCTTCGTGCGGCGCTTCTCCGGAGTGGCCGACGACGCTCCGGCGGCCGACCGCCTGCCGGGCTCGCTCGCGTGCGCGGAGGCCGCGGCGGCAGGAGGGGCGGCGGTCGTCCGGGTGCACGATGCCGCCGAGACGATCCGTTTCTTTTCGATGCGTCGGGCAATCGTCACGCCCGTTCTCCCGTCCCCCCGGCGGGCGGATTCCGGATCCGTCGCGGCCGCCGGAGCTGCCGCTCGATGATCGACCCCATCTCCCGGCTGTTCGGGCCGCTCGGGCACTTCTCCGTCACCTGGCGGGACGCCATCGACGTCCTCGTCGTCGCCTTCATCGCCTACAGCCTCCTGCGGCTGATCCGCGGAACGCGCGCCGTCCAGATGGTGTTCGGGATCGTGGCGGTCTTCCTACTCTACGAGCTGGCGGTGGTCCTGAAGCTCGCGGCGCTTCGGACGGTGCTCCAGGCGCTCTTCTTCTACGTTCCCTTCGCGATCATCGTGCTCTTCGCCTCGGAGCTGCGCCGCGCGCTCGCCACGTTCGGCCGCACCCCCTTCTTCTCCTGGTTCTCGGGGTACCACGCCGAGGAGACGATCTCGGACATCGTCCTCGCCGTGACCTCGCTCTCCGCGCGCAAGACCGGGGCGTTGATCGTGCTCGAGCGCCGCGAGGGCCTCAAGAACTACATCGAGAACGGCGTGCGCCTCGATTCTGCCGTTTCGTACGACCTCCTCGTGACGGTCTTTGCGCCGGGCACGCCGCTCCATGACGGCGCCGTGATCCTTTCGGGCGAGCGGGTCGCGGCGGCGGGCTGTTTCCTCCCCCTCTCCATCAACGAAGGGCTGTCGAAGCGGTACGGGACCCGCCACCGCGCGGCGATCGGCATCACCGAAGAAACGGACGCGCTCGCCGTGGTGGTCTCTGAGGAGCGCGGGACGATCTCCGTCGCGAGGGACGGCCAGCTGATCGAGGACCTCGATGGGAAGGGATTGAGAGATCTTCTCCTGCGGGAATTCGCGGTGGCGGCCTGATGGCGGCGCGACTGGCGATCCTGCGGAATCTCGGCCTGAAGATTCTGGCGCTCGGAATCGCCCTTCTGGTCTGGTTCGTGCTCTCCGCCCAGAGACGTGAGCGTATTTCCGAACGCAGCTACCGCATCGCGCTGTCGGTCGTGAACATCCCCGAGCGGACGATCATCGCGTCTTCGGTGCCTCCGACCGCGGACGTGCGGGTCCGGGGACCGTTTACCGCTCTCCGGCAGGTCGACCCGGATAAAATCGAAGCCGTGATCGATCTTCAGGGGGCGACCCGCGGCGAGCGACTCTACCGGCTCGCCCCGGAGGACATCAACGTCGCTCCGGAGATCGAGGTGATCGCCATCTCACCCGCCGAAGTTCGGATCGTCTTAGACGCCGTCTCGGAGAAGGTCGTCCCGATCGCGCCGAACCTGACCGGGACGCCCTCGGCGGGCTGGGTGGTCGGAGACGTGTCGATCGAGCCCCGATCGGCCCGGATCGCGGGCCCGTCCGCCGTCCTCGGCAAGATGACTTCCGTTTCGACGGATCCGGTCTCCCTATCGGAGAGGGCGGCGACGTTCAGCACGCCCGCGACGGTCGTTGCGGACGCGCCGGGCGTTCGAGTGCGCGAAGGACAGGTCGTCACCGTGACGGTGCGCCTCCACCCCGCGGCCGGGACGGAGTCCCAGCCCACTCCGTCTCCCAGGCCGCGCAAACGATGAAGCTGTTCGGGACCGACGGCCTTCGAGGGCACGCGGGCGAATTTCCGCTCGATGACGGTACGGTCCGGCAGATAGGCCGCGAGCTCGGACGCCGGCTTGCTGCCGCCGGCAATCCGACCGTCGTCGTGGGAGGGGACACGCGGGAGTCGACGCCGCGAATCGTGGCCCAGCTTTCCGCAGGGATCGTCGAAACGGGCGGCACGGTGGCTTCCGCGGGCGTGATCTCGACTCCCGGCGTCGCGGAAGTCGTTCTGGGCCTTCATGCCGGCGCCGGCGTCTCCGTCTCCGCCTCCCACAACCCCTGGCAGGACAATGGAATCAAAATCTTCGGTCCGGACGCCCGCAAGTGGCCGGACGCGGAGGAGGACGCTCTCGAAAGAAAGCTCCTCGCCGAAAAGGGGGGCGCGGCGCCGGCGCCCGCGACACAGATGAAAGCGGACCCGGCGCTTTCGGAGCTGTATCTCCATCGCATGGCGACGAGCGTCCCGGTGCGGTTAAACGGCGCGCGCATTCTGGTCGATGCCGGCAACGGCGCCGCGTTCCGACTGGGGCCGGAGGCTCTTCGCCGGGCGGGCGCCCACGTCGATCCCATCTGCGACGCTCCCGACGGCCGCAACATCAACGAAGGCTGCGGCGCCCTTCATCCCGAGAACATGCTCGGGGCCGTGCGGGAAAAAGGGGCCGCCCTCGGCGTGGCCTATGACGGCGACGCCGACCGGTCGATCTTCTGCGACGAGAACGGCAGGATCCTGGATGGGGACGACGTGCTCTGGATCATCGCGAGCGACTGGAAGCGCAAGGGCATCCTGAACCCCGCCGGCGTCGTCGGGACGGTCATGTCCAACTTCGCCCTCGAGGCCGGGTTTGCGCGCGAAGGGATCCCTTTCTGCCGGTCGGCCGTGGGCGACCGCAACGTCGCGCGGCTCATGGAAGAGACGGGAGCGACCCTCGGCGGCGAAACTTCGGGCCATGTCCTTCTGCCCTTCTCGCCGGCCGGCGACGGGATCCTGACGACGCTCCTGCTGGCGTCGATCGTCGTCGAGAGCGGCCAGCCTCTCTCCCGGCTCGCGACTCTCGAGAAGACGCCCCAATCCCTGCGCAACATCCGCGTGGCGCGTCGCGTCGAGATCGACGACCTGCCGTCCGTCACGCTCGCGGTTGCCCGGGCGCGGGAGCAGTTCGACGGCCGAGGACGGATTTTCCTCCGCTACTCCGGAACAGAACCGCTCCTTCGGATCTTAGTCGAGGGGCCCGACGCCGGAGAGGTGTTTCAGATCGCGAGCGAGCTGGAAGCCGCGGTGCGGGCCGAACTGACCTAGGAGTCTGTCCGAGTAATGCTAAAAACCGAGATCTCGGGGGTACTGAAACCCCTCGGCACGTGACGATCGGGCGTTAGGGGCCAACTGTGGCGAAAAAGAGTTTTCACTTTCTCTCGTTTTCGATTACCTGGAC
>JBBSGZ010000095.1:0-13711 GCA_038253555.1 Thermoanaerobaculia bacterium | reverse complement strand
GGTCTGGTTCGATCGCCAGGGTCACGAGATCGGCAGGCTCGCGGAGGCCGCAACCTGGTATCACCCTCGCCTGTCCCCGGACGGGCAGCGGCTGGCGATCGCGCGGGCGGTCGCAGATACCACCGTCGAGGACATCTGGACAATTGACCTCGCGCGAAACGTGACGACGCGGATGACGCTCGACCCGGCAGATGAAGCGATGCCGATCTGGTCGCCCGATCAAACGCGGCTGGTCTTCAACTCCAGCCGCAAAGGCGCCGCGGCAGACCTGTACCTCATGCGGGCCGACCAGCCGGGCAGCGAGGAGCTCCTCCTCGCGAGCGAGCCCCCGAAGACCCCCGATTCGTGGTCGCCGGACGGCCGCTCTCTGATCTTCGAGGTCAGCAGCCCACAGGGCCGCCAGGATCTGTGGGTCCTTCCTCTCGAAGGGGATCGAAAGCCGGTTCCGTTTCTGGTGACGCCCTCTTCCGAGTGGAATGCCCGCTTTTCTCCCGACGGCCGGTGGGTGGCGTACACATCGGATGTCTCGGGCGCTCCCGAAATCTACGTCCGGCAGTTCCACGAGTCGGGCGGCACGTGGAGGGTCTCGAGCCGAGGTGGACAGACTCCCACCTGGAGAGGCGACGGGCGCGAGCTTTACTTCCTCGCGCCCGACGGCATGCTGATGGCCACTCCTGTCACAGGCGCCGCGCCGTTTCAGACCGGAACCCCGACGCCGCTCTTCAAGGCCCCCATGCCCGAATCGCCCGATCCTCAGTACGACGTCTCGCCGGATGGGAAGCGCTTTCTCGTCAATCAGCAGATCTCGTCGAGGGAAGAGCCCATCAACGTCCTCCTGAACTGGGCCGCGGTCCTCAAGAAGCCATGACGCTCGCCGCGGGCACGCGCCTCGGCCCCTACGAAATCCTCGTTCCGCTCGGGGCGGGCGGCATGGGCGAGGTGTACAAGGCGCGGGACACGCGCCTCGAGCGTGACGTCGCGATCAAGGTGCTGGCCCAGGATCTCTCGTCCTCGGCGGAAGTGCGGCAGCGCTTCGAGCGGGAGGCGAAGGCGATCGCACAGCTCTCGCATTCGCACATCTGCGCCCTCTATGACGTGGGGCGGGAGGGAGAGACCGATTATCTGATCATGGAGCTGCTCGAAGGCGAAACGCTCGCCGAGCGTCTCGTTAAGGGCGCGTTGCCGCTCGAGCAGACGTTGCGCTTTGGCGTGGAGATCGCCGACGCCCTGGACAAGGCTCACCGGCGGGGGATCGTGCACCGGGACTTGAAGCCGGGCAACGTGATGCTGACGAAGTCGGGGGTGAAGCTTCTGGATTTCGGGCTCGCGAAGGCTATGGAGACCGAGACCTCGACATCGGACCTGACATCGAATCCGACCGCTGCCGCCCGCTCCGATTTGACGCAGGAAGGGACGATCCTTGGGACTCTTCCGTACATGGCGCCCGAGCAGTTGGAAGGCAAGGAGGCCGACGGGCGGACGGACATCTTCGCACTGGGTGCGACGCTCTACGAGATGGCGACGGGCCTGAAGGCGTTTTCGGGGACGAGCCAGGCGTCGCTGATCTTAGCGATCATGCAGAGCGATCCGCCCCCGATCTCGAGCCTTGCGCCGATGACGCCGCCGGCGCTCGACCGCGTCGTCAAGGCCTGTCTCGCCAGGGATCCGGAGGACCGCTGGCAGAGCGCCGGGGACGTCGTCAAGGAGCTGAAGTGGGTAGCGGAAGGACCGGTGGCAGGCGGCGCCGCCCTCAGGAGCGACGCCAGAAGACCCAGGCATCGAGAGCGGCTCGCGTGGTCTCTTGCGGCATTCGCAGTCGTCTTCGGCGCGCTTGCGGTGCTCGTGTCTCGCCGATCGCAGGCGCCCGAGGAGCTGACGCGCTTCACGATCCTGCCGCCCTCCGGCCAGGGCTTCTTCGGAACAGTCCAGCTCTCTCCGGACGCGCGGCACATTCTGTTCCTGCTCCAGGACGAGGGAGGAAAAAACTCGCTCGCGGTGCGCTCGCTCGACAACCTGGTCATGCGGCGACTGCCGGGCACCGAGGACGCGCGCGGCGGGTTCTGGTCGCCCGACGGCCGCGAGATCGCTTTCTTCTTGGAAGGGAGGTTGAAGCGCGTCGGCGCGGAGGGCGGTCCCGTCCAGACGATCTGCGAGAGCGGGGGCGCGTTTTCCGGCGCGTGGAATCGCCAGGGCACGATCCTCTTCACGAAGGAGTTCGCCACTCCCATCGTCGCCGTTCCCGCGACAGGAGGCACGCCTCGGCCGGTCACGGCACTGGACCCGGCGCGGGGCGAGCTCGCCCAGATGCATCCCGCGTTCCTTCCCGACGGGCGGCACTTCGTGTTCGTTGCGCGCAACCTCGATCCGGAGAAGACCTCCATCATGCTCGCCTCCCTCGATTCGAAGGACGTCCGCCGGCTTTTCCATGCGGACTCCAACGCCGTCTTCGCCGATCCCGGCTACCTTCTGTTCGCGCGTGACAACGCCCTCTTCGCGTGGAAGTTCGACCCCCGAAGTCTGGAGCTCGTCGGGGACCCCGCCCCCGCTTTCGAGCAAGTCCGCTACGCCACCGAGGCCAACTTTCTGTTGGCCTCGGTGGCGGGGAACCGCGTGGCGTACCTGCCGTGGTTCTTACGGCGGAGACTCGTCTGGGTGGATCGGAAGGGGCGCGAGCTCGGCACTCTTGGCGAAGTCGGGGGATACGTGGACGTTCGCGTCTCGCCGGACGGCGGAAAGGTGGCTGTAGCGCTGCGCGATCTGTCGCATGGCCAGAACCTGGATGTCTGGGTCCTGGATGCCTCCCGCGGGACGGCCTCCCGGATCACCACCGAGCGCACCGACGAGTTCGACCCCGCGTGGTTTCCGGACGGCGAACGGTTGGTCTATGTGTCCGATCATGTCGGCTTCTACGACCTCTACGAGCGGCCGGCGAGCGGAGGCGCCGAGAAGATCCTGGTTCGAACGAAGCAAGACAAGGTTTTGCCGACGGTGTCGCCCGACGGCCGGCATCTGCTCGTTGGTGTCCCCGAGGGCAGCAATTTCACTCGGGTTCTGACCCCTCTCTCGGAGCGGGGCGATTCTCTTCGGTTGAGCGCCGACTCCCGGTTCTCCGAGGAGCATCCGGAGATCTCTCCGGACGGCCGCTGGACCGCTTTCGACTCGAGTGAGTCGGGACAGAGGGAAGTCTACGTGCAGCCTCTGCCCGCCGGTCCGAAGCGTCAGGTCTCGATCGGAGGCGGCCAGATGCCTGTCTGGAATCGAAACGGCTCGGAGCTCTTCTACGCTGCCAGAGACGGAATGCTGATGTCCGTCGCCATGCGTCTTGCCGCGGGCCGTTTGGAGATCGCAGAGCCGCAGCCTCTTTTCCCCCTGCGGCTCGGAGTCAGTGGAGAGATCCAGTTCCACCGCCACCCCTATGACGTGTCTCCGGACGGCCAGCGGTTTCTCGTGATCCGCCGAGCGCCGGATGCGGAAGCCGACGGAGCAGTCGTCGTCACTAACTGGACAGCTCCGCTGGGGAGAACGCGATGACGATCGAAGCGGGCGTCCGTCTGGGACCGTACGAGATAGACAGTCCTCTCGAAGCCGGAGGCACGGGAGAAGTTTACAAAGTACGGGGCACGCGACTCGAGTGGACAGTTGCGATGAAGTGTTCGAGCGGGGCTTGACGGAGTCCCGGAGCTCGTTCGTGGCCACTTCGGACGGGCAGCGCTTTCTCGTGAACACGATTGCCGAGGACGCGGCCCACGTCCCGGTCACCCTGGTCGTCAACTGGACCGCGGAGTCGAAGAAGTAAATGGCGCTTGCCGCGGGCGTTTGCCTCGGTCCCTACGAGATCCTCGCCCCCCTCGGGGCGGGCGGGATGGGAGAGGTGTACAAGGCGCGGGATAAGAAGCTCGATCGAGACGTTGCGGTCAAGGTTCTCCCGCAGTCCGTTGCCGCGGATCCCGACACGCTGGCACGGTTCGAACGCGAAGCGAAGGCCGTCGCGGCGCTGTCTCATCCGAACATCCTGGCCATCCACGACTTCGGCAACCAGGACGGCATCGCCTACGCCGTCATGGAGCTTCTGGAGGGCGAGACGCTGCGCGGGAAACTCGACGCAGGTCCGATCACTCGGAAGCAGGCCCTGGAATACGCGCTCCAGGTCGCAAAGGGCCTCTCCGCTGCCCACGAGAAGGGCATCGTCCACAGGGACCTGAAGCCCGAAAACCTCTTCGTCAGCCGAGACGGCCACTTGAAGATCCTCGACTTCGGCCTGGCGAAGAAGATCGATCCCGTTGCTCCCGGCGAAGAGACGAGCGCCCCGACG
This sequence comes from Thermoanaerobaculia bacterium, assembly GCA_038253555.1. GTDB lineage: Bacteria > Acidobacteriota > Thermoanaerobaculia > UBA5066 > Gp7-AA6 > JALYUA01. The sequence continues at coordinate 9,399 of JBBSGZ010000095.1, read as the reverse complement.
GGCTCGGGCCACACCGAGCCCGGAACGGTCATGGGGACTGCGGGCTACATGTCCCCCGAGCAGGTCAAAGGACTCCCGGTCGACCACCGGTCCGACATCTTTTCGTTCGGATCGATCCTTTACGAGTTGCTCTCGGGGAAAAGGGCGTTCAAGCGAGACTCGAATGTCGAGACGATGGCGTCCATCATGCGAGACGAGCCGCAGGAGCTGTCGGAGTCCGGTCGCAACATTTCCCCGGCTCTCGATCGGATCGTCAAGCATTGTCTGGAGAAGGACCGCCAGAGTCGGTTCCAATCTGCCAGAGACATCGCGTTCAGTCTATCGGAGCAGTCCTCGCCGGCCGTCACGATCGGCGCGCGTGAGATCGCCCCTCCGATCGCTTCCGAGGGTCTCCGGATTGCCGTGCTGTCATTCAAGTCTGGCGACGCGGACGCCGACCTCGCGGCCCTGGCCGACGGACTCTCCGAGGAGATCGTGACCGGCCTCTCGAGGTTCCGATATCTGTCGGTTGTGGCGAGCGAATCGGCGCACCGCCTGAACGGAGACGCCGGAGACGAGCACGCCGTCGGCGCCCAGCTCGGCGCTCGTTACGTGCTGGAAGGCAGCGTCCGCAAGGGAGGGTCCGCCATTCGAGTCAGCGCTCAGCTGGTTGACGCGCAGACGGGCGCAAAACTGTGGGCCGAGACGTACAACCAGGACCTCCAGACGTCGAGCATGTTTGCGGTGCAGGACGACGTCGCGGCGCGCATCGTCGCGACCGTCGGCGACAGCTATGGGGTGCTCGTGCATTCCATGCGGTCGGCGATGCGGCAGAAGGACGACGCCCACCTCACGCCCCTGGAATGGCAGTTCCAGTATTTCGCCTACCGCGAACAGATCACTCCCTCGGCTTACGCGGAGTTGAAAAGCCGGCTGGAGCGCGCGGTAGAGCGGGACGGCCGCCAGTCGGACCTCTGGGCCTGCATCGCGCAGATCTTCGTCGACGAATACGCGTTTGGGTTCGGGACCGACCCGGCCGCTCTCGATCGCGCGCTGACCGCGGCCCGCCGGGCGGTCGAGCTCGACCGGGCGAACCAGTTTGCGCTCGTCGCGCTGGCTCAGACGCATTTCTTCCGCCAGGACCTCGCGGCGTTTGGCCCGGCGGCCGAGCGCGCGATGGCCTTGAATCCGCTGAACACCGACGCCGTCGGGATCCTGGGATTGCAGATCGTGCACACCGGCGAGTTCGAGCGAGGCGCGAAGATCGTACGCCGCGCGATGGAGTTGAACGCCAACCACGCGGGTTGGATGCACTTCGCTCCCCTCTGGGAGCACTTCCACAAGGGCGAGTACGAGCAGGCCCTCGAGCGCGCGAACCGGGTCGATGTCCCCGGCCTCTTCTGGCCCTATCTCGTCGTGGCGTCGGCCTGCGGCCACCTCGGCCGGAGGGCCGAAGCCGCGGCCGGCGTCCGCGATCTGCTGGCGCTCGACCCCGAGTTCGCGGCGCATGCGCGCTCGAACGTGGGGACGTGGCACTTCGCGAGCGGCCTCATGGACCCCATTCTCGAAGGGCTCCGCAAGGCGGGCCTTTCGATTCCCGAGGCCGAAGACTCGTCGGGCTCGGCGAAGCCGATCGCAACGGTCACGGCTAAAGCACAGCGGGCGGAGACGGGCACGGACTCGGGGAAGGCCCGCGCCGACGAGGGTTTCTGGGTCGCCGTGCTTCCGTTCAAGTACAGCGGCGCCAACGCCGAGCTCACGGTCCTGGCAGAGGGGCTGACCGGGGAAATCGTCACTGGCCTGTCGAGATTCTCTTATCTCCGGGTGATCTCGCGCAGCTCCACTTCGCGCTACGCCAATGAGTCGGTTGATGTGCGATCCGCCGGCAAGGAACTCGGCGCACGCTATGTGATGGAGGGCAGCCTCCGTCAGGTTGGGACCAGGCTGCGGCTCGCGGTTCAGCTCGTCGATGCGTCGAGCGGCGCTCATCTCTGGGCTGAAAACTTCGAACGCGCCTTCAGTCCCGAGACGATCTTTGAGCTACAGGACGACCTGGTTCCGCGGATCGTTTCGACGGTTGCCGACATGTACGGCGTTTTGCCCCGCAGCATGAGCGAGGCGCTCCGCGGTAAGGCGGATGAAGAGTTGAGTCCTCACGAAGCGGTGCTGCGCGCCTTTGGCTACATGGAACGAGTGACGGCCGGAGAACATGCGCGCGTGAGACGGATTCTGGAACGGACCGTCAGGATTGCGCCCAATCAGAGCGATGCCTGGGCCATGCTGGCGAACCTGTACTGGGAAGAGCATGCGCACGGATTGAACCCACAGCCTGACCCGCTCGGGCGTGCGCTTGCGGCCGCGCGCCGCGCGGTGGAGGCAGCGCCCTCGAACAACCTCGCTCAATACGCGCTCGCTTCCACGCTGTTTTTCCAAAAGGACTTTCTGGCTTTTCGTTCAGCAGCGGAGCGGGCGATCGAACTGAACCGCATGGATGCTTCCGTTGCGGCGTACATCGGAAATCTCATCGCCTATTCCGGTGACTGGGAACGTGGCTGCGAGGTGGTGCAATCCGCCATGCAACTCAATCCCCAGCATCCGGACTGGTACTATTTTGCCACTTTCAACGACGCGTATCGCCGGCGCGATTACCGCGGCGCCCTCGGTTTCGCCCTCAAGATCAACCTCCCGGGGAATTTCTATACCCACGCCGTGATTGCGGCCGCCTACGGGCAGCTAGGCATGCGCGAGGCGGCCGGAAAGGCACTGCAGGAACTGCTTGCGATCCGGCCCGACTTTGCCGAAACGGCGCGCGAAGAACATGGGCGATGGTTTCCCGACCTGGCATTCGTCGAACACATGCTCGACGGCCTCCGCAAAGCGGGGTTGGAGATTCCCGGAGAGAAGGGAACCGGAGGCCTCGCGGCCGCGCCAGCGCCGGCAGGCTCTTCCTCACATGAGGCGTCGGGAGCGGTTCGGGCCGACGAGGGGTTCTGGGTCGCGGTTCTGCCCTTTAAGTACGGCGCCAACAATGCCGGGCTGAGGGCTTTGGCCGAGGGGCTGACCGAAGACATCGTGACCGGATTGTCGCGCTTCTCCTACCTCCGGGTGATCGCGCGCGGTTCGAGTTCGCGCTACGGCAACGAGTCGGTTGACGTGCGCGTCGCAGGCAGAGAACTGGGCGCGCGCTACGTGATGGAAGGCAGCTTGCGGCAGTCCGGGACGAAGCTGCGCCTCGCCGTGAAGCTCGTGGATGCCGTCTCCGGCGCCCATCTCTGGGCCGAGAACTACGAGCGCACCTTCAGCCCGGAAGCGGAGTTCGAGCTTCAGGACGATCTCGTTCCGCGGATTGTCTCGACGGTGGCGGACGTGCATGGGATTCTCCCTCGGAGCATGAGCGGGGCGTTGCGCAGCCGCGCGCCCGAGCAGTTGAGCCCCTACGAGGCCGTGCTGCGGAGCTTCGGCTACTTCGAGCGGGTCACCGCCGAGGAACTCGCCGTGGCGCGGTCCGGCCTGGAATTGGCGGTGCGGGACGCACCGGGCTTTGCGGATGCCTGGGCGATGCTCGCGTTGCTGTGCGTCCAGGAGCACGCGCAGGGATTCAAACTTCAGGCGGATTCCCTGGCGAGCGGGTCAACCGCCGCGCGCCGTGCCGTCGAGACAGGACCATCCAATCATCTCGCGTATTTCAGCCTGGCCCAGGCGCTCTTCTTCCAGAAAGATTCCCAGAGCTTTCGGAATGCCGCGGAGCGGGCCGTTGCACTGAACCCCATGGACGGCAACTCCATCGCGTTTCTCGGAGAGCTGCTGACCTATGCGGGCGACTGGGAGCGCGGTCTCGCGCTGGCCGGGCGCGCCAAGCAGCTCAATCCCAGTCATCCCGGATGGTACTGGTATGCCGACTTCTACAATGCGTACCGCCAGGGCGACGATCTCGGCGCGCTCAGTTTCGTGCTCAAAGTCAATCTGCCCGGCCATTGGCCTTTTCTGGCGTTTACCGCCGCCGCGTGCGGTCAGCTCGGGAAAGCTGATGCGGCCCGTAAAGCCGTAAGGGATCTGCTCAAACTGCGGCCGGATTTCGCCGCCAGCGTACGCGCGGACATCGAGAAGTGGTGGGAGCCCGAGTACGTGGAGCGCCTGATCGACGGATGGCGGAAGGCGGGGCTCGACGTACCCGCCCATGCCGGAGCCGATTCCGTCGCTGCTCCGACCGCTGCCGTCGCGATCGCGGTGCTGCCCTTCTCCGACATGAGCCCGGCCAGGGACCAGGAGTACCTCTGCGAGGGCATGGCCGAAGAGATCATGAACGCGCTCGTGCGGATCGACGGGATTCGCGTGGCGTCCCGGACGTCGGCCTTCCGGGCGCGGCAGGGAGGCGGCGACCTGGCCTCGATTGCCCGCGCGCTCTCGGTGGGCCACGTCCTCGAGGGGAGCGTGCGCACGTCGGGCAGCCGGCTGCGTGTCACCGCCCAGCTCACCGATGCCGCGACGGGGTACCAGCTCTGGTCGGAGCGGTTCGACCGGGAGGCCATCGACGTCTTCGCGATACAGGACGAAATCGCCGCGGGCGTCGTCGACGCGGTGAAAGCCCGGCTCGGGCCGAGCTCGCGAACCGTTCCCACTCGACCGCAGGCCCGTGACCTCGACGCCTACCGCAGCTACCTGAAGGGCAAGCACCTTCGAGGGAAAGAGGACTTGTTCGGGGCCCGGGCCGCGTTCGAGGAAGCCGTCCGCCTCGATCCGACTCACGCACCCTCGTGGACGGGCCTCGCGGAGATCACCGTACTTTCGGCTCACATGGGAATGATCCCGCCTCGCGCGGCCTGCACGGCGGCGAGGAAGGCGCTCGCGACCGCCAACGAGCTGCAGGGAGAGTCGGCGGAGGGCATGCACGTCGAAGCGTTCGCGGCCTTCCTCGAGCGCCGGTGGGACGCGATGGAGTCGGCCTGGCGCCGGGCGATCGAGCTTCAGCCCGATCACGTGCTCGCCCTGGGCTCCTTCGCGCTGACCCTCTGCGCGCGCGGGAGGCTCGACGAAGCGCTGCCCCTCTTCGAGCGCGCCCGGGAAGCCGATCCGCTCGCGTCCTTCCCCTACACGCTCGCCGGATGGGGATGGCTGACGTGCGGGAGGCCGGAAGAAGCCCTGCGCCCCATCGAGGACGCGCTCACCTTCGAGAAGGACGACGCCTCGGCCATTGCCGGCGCGTGCATAGCGCACGTCGCCCTGGGGAGGCTCGAGGAAGGCATCGCGGCGGGCGAGCGCGGTGTCGCGGTCGCGTACCGGGCCCCCTTCTTTCTCGGCGTCCTGGGATGGGCGCTCGCGGCGGCGCGACGGGATGGCGAGGCCCGGAGGGTTCTCGAAGAGCTGCGAGCCCGACCAGCGGCCTCGCCCACCGCCGTCTCGGAGGCCTGGCTGCTCGGCGCTCTCGGGGAGATCGACGACGCCTTCGACGTGCTCGCACGGGCAGAAGAGGAGCACCAGGGCCTCCTGTGCTACACCGGATTGCCCGGGTTCGATTCCCTTCGCGCGGATCCGAGATTCGACGCGTTGCTGGAGAGGCTGGGGTTGCCGTCCGCTTGAGTGAGAACCCGCTATGAAGTGTCGCTCCGTGCCGCGAGACTTGAAGACCGCAATTAAAAGACCTTATCCATGCATATGAGAACAACGCTGATCCTCGACGATGACCTTTTGGAACGAGCCCGGAGATCGCGCGGCGCGCAGCCGTGGTTCGAATACGACGTCGCGAGTGACGGGCAGCGCTTCCTCGTGGGAACGGTCCTCGACGGCAGGGGCGCGCCCCCGCCGAGCGCGGTCGTCGTGCTCAACTGGACCGAGGAGCTGAAGGCCACGACGGGCAGGCCGTGAGCCTCCCATCGGGCGCCCCCTGCTCCGGCCGAGGCAGCCGCCGCCCGAAGGCCCTGAACCGAGGCTCGGCAACGTAGAATCCTGCGAACCCACGATGTCGATTTCACCCGGTTCCCGTCTCGGCCCCTACGAGATCCTCGCGGCGATCGGCGCCGGCGGGATGGGCGAGGTGTATCGGGCGAGGGATCCCCGTTTGGGACGGGACGTGGCGATCAAGGTGCTCCCTGCGTCTCTATCCGCCGACGCCGACCGGCTGCGGCGGTTCGAGCAGGAAGCGCGCGCGGCGGGTATGCTGAACCACCCCAACATCACCGCGGTGCTCGACATCGGCGAGCACGAAGGCGCCCCCTACGTGGTCCAGGAGCTCCTCGAGGGGGAGACGCTGCGGGAGGCGCTCGCGACGGGAATTCTCCCGACTCGCCGCGCGATCGACGTCGGAATCCAGATCGCGCAAGGTCTCGCCGCCGCCCACGATAAGGGAATCGTCCATCGCGACCTGAAGCCCGACAATGTCTTCCTGACGAAGGACGGCCGCGTCAAGATCCTCGACTTCGGGATCGCGAAGCTCGCGGATACGGGAGATTTGCCGCAGGGAACCGGCATTCCCACTGCGGCGGCCGGAACGGCGCCGGGGATGGTGCTGGGCACACTCGGCTACATGTCCCCCGAGCAGGTCCGCGGTAAGGCAGCGGACGCCCGCAGCGATATTTTCTCCTTTGGCGCTGTGCTCTACGAGATGCTCGCCGGCAGGCCCGCATTTCAACGCGGGTCTCCGGCGGAATCGATTGCGGCCATCCTCACCTCCGATCCCGCGCCTCTCCGTTCTGACCACGGGCCCGGTTCCGAGAGACTCGAAGGAATCGTGCGTCACTGCGTGGAGAAAAATCCCGAACAGAGATTCCAGTCCGCCCGCGACCTCGGTTTCGCTCTCACCGAAATCAGCGGCATCCCCCGGTCCGCGAGCCGACCGCGTCGCCGGGCCGCGATCGTCGTTGCGGGCGCGGCGGTTCTCGCGGCCTTCCTGCTGCTGAGTCTTCCCCGGTGGCGGGGGCGAGGCGACCGGGCGGGATCTCCTTCGGTCCATTCGCTCGCGGTCCTGCCGCTCGAGAACTTCTCACGCGATCCGGAGCAGGAGTACTTCTCCGATGGAATGACCGAGGCCTTGATCGCCGACCTCTCCCAGATTCGGGCCCTCCGCGTCATTTCGCGCACGTCGGTCATGCAATACAAGGCGGCGAAGAAGCCGCTTCCGGAGATCGCGAGGGCTCTGAACGTCGACGCGATCGTCGAAGGCTCCGTCATGCGCTCCGGCGATCGCGTGAAAATCACGGCCCAGCTGATCGACGGAAAAACCGATCGGCATCTTTGGTCGCGAGTTTACGAGCGGGATTATCGGGACGTCCTCGCGCTCCAGAGCGAGGTCGCGCGCGCCATCGCATTGGAAATCGCCGCGAGCATGACCCCTCAGGAAGAGGCCCGCCTGGCTTCGGCGCGTCCGATCGATCCGCTGGCGCACGAGGCATACCTGAAGGGCCGTTACTCTCTCAACAAAAACACCGAGCCCTCGATCCGTCAGGCGATCCGGTACTTCGGCGACGCGATCGCGAGGGAGCCTCGAGCAGCCCCGGCGTACGCGGGTCTCGCGGATTCCTACTCGGCTCTGCGAAGCGTGTACGCGGCGCCCCGCGACGTCATGCCCCAGGCAAAGGACGCGGCCTTGAAGGCGGTGAAGCTCGACGATGCGCTTGCTGAGGGCCACGTCTCCCTCGGACTCGTCAAGCTCTACTATGATTTCGACTGGCCCGGCGCGGAGGCGGAGTTCCGGCGCGCGATCCAGCTGAACTCGAATCTCGCGGAAGCGCACGACGGTTACGCCATGTTTCTGGCGGCGATGGATCGCCGGGGAGAGGCCGTCGCCGAAATCGATCGCGCCCGCAGTCTGGACCCGCTCTCGCTCCTCGTGATCACCGATGCCGCCTGGGTCGAATACCTCGCGCGCGACTATCGCCGCTCCGCCGAGTTTGGACGGAAGGCCATCGAGCTCGATCCGAATTTCTGGTGGGGCCACGCGGTTCTCGGGCTCGCCCTGGAGAAATTGAGCCGCTTCGACGAAGCCCTGGCGGAAATGCAGAAGGCGCGGAGTCTCGACCAGAGCCCGACGGTCCTCGAAATGCTCGGCGGCGCGTACGCGGCCTCGGGCAGGAAGGCCGAGGCCATGCAGGTGCTCGATCAGCTGACGCGCCAGGCGAGCAAACAATACGTCTGCCCCTACGAGGTCGCGACCATTTATGCCGGTCTCGGCGACAAGGATTCGGCATTGCAGTGGTTGAAGCGCTCCGAGGATGAAAGGGCGGACTGCGCTCCGTGGATGAAATCGGACGGCAAGTTCGATCCTTTGCGGTCGGATCCCCGTTTCCGCGAGATCCTTTCGCGGATCGGGCTTCAGTGACACGAAACGCAGACTGTCGCAGGCGAGCAGGATGCGCCCGTCGCGGGCGACGTCGCGCAGCGTCGGCGTGGTCGTGCTCGCCACGAGGGCACGAGTTTTTCGAGTCGACCGCGTCTCTGGAAAAAGGGAGACCCGTCGGACCCGGCGGGGGTCGTTGAGATCCAGAGCATCCTGATGACCCCCGACGCGGCCTGTTATGCGTACACGTACGCCCGGGTTCTGTCGTAGCTCTATGTCGCCGAGGGGTTGAGGTAGACGGCGACCGGTCCTACGCTCGAGCCGACCCGTTCGCTCGACCGTGCCGCGCCCTCGCCGAGAGGCTTTCCGCTGGCCGGTAGAATCGCGGCAGATTCATGACGATTCAGGCCGGCAGCCGCCTCGGACCCTACGAGATCGTCGCACCCATCGGGGCCGGCGGGATGGGAGAGGTGTTCCGCGCGCGGGACCCGCGGCTCGGCCGCGAGGTCGCGATCAAGGTGCTTCCCGCCTCCTACTCGGCCGACCCTGACCGCCTGCGCCGCTTCGAGCAGGAGGCGCGCGCGGCCGGGATCCTGAACCATCCCAACATCACCGCGGTCCTCGACATCGGCGAGCATGACGGGGCTCCCTACGTCGTCCAGGAACTGCTCGAGGGCGAGACCCTGCGTCAGGCGCTGGCGGGAGGGAAGCTCCCGCCGCGCAAGGCGATCGACTTCGCCGTCCAGATCGCGCACGGCCTCGCCGCGGCGCACGAGAAAGGCATCGTCCACCGCGACTTGAAGCCCGAGAACCTGTTCGTCACGAAGGACGGGCGCGTCAAGATCCTCGACTTCGGCCTGGCCAAGCTCACGCACATGGAGGAAGGCTCGCAGGCGACCGACCTGCCGACGGCCACCGCGGGGACCGAGCCCGGAATGGTGCTCGGGACATTGGGCTACATGTCGCCCGAGCAGGTGCGCGGCAGGCCGGCGGACGCGCGCAGCGACATCTTCTCCTTCGGCGCGATCCTGTACGAGATGCTCGCGGGTCAGCGCGCCTTCCGAGGCGCCTCCGCAGCGGACACGATGTCGGCGATCCTGAAGGAAGATCCGCCCGATCTCTCGGTCACCAATCAGAACGTCTCCCCGGGC
>JBBSGZ010000094.1:0-13826 GCA_038253555.1 Thermoanaerobaculia bacterium | reverse complement strand
GTTGATTCTCGGCGCGCGCCTTCCCTATAAGTCCCGCCCCACACCCCACCCCACTCACCCGGCGCGCGGGGCGAGGGGGGAGTGCTGCGCTTCCCCCACCAAGGTGGCTAAGCTCGCCCCGAGAGGAGTCTCCCGACCAGAGGGAGGGAGGAGCCTCTCGGGGCGGGAGCCGCAGCGAACGAAGGGAGCAGGCGAGCGGTCGAGCCAACAGGCGAGCCGCTCGCCGGTGCCTTCGCCGCGCACGGCGAAGGCAGCTCCCGCAGTGAGCGAAGGCGACGGTTGGCGACGGTATATCGTGGGCGCGCCATGAGTTCAGGAGGATTGCGAATGCCGATTTCGGTTCGAACCGCCCTTCGGACGGCCGCGGCCGCCGTCTTCGCGTGCGCCTGCGCGGCCTCGCTTCCGGCGGCGGGACCGATCCGGCTCGAGGTGGACGCGCGGGAGGCGCCGCGCAAGCTGTTTCACGCGCGCATGACGATCCCGGCGTCCCCGGGGCCCCTGACTCTCCTGTATCCCAAGTGGCTGCCGGGAGAGCACGGGCCGACCGGCCCCATCGCGGATGTGGCCGGCTTCCGGATCACGGCGGGAGGGCACGCGATCGCCTGGACGCGGGACCCCGTCGAAATGTACGCCCTCCTTTGCGAGGTCCCCGCCGGAGCGTCCGAGATCGAAGTTTCGCTCGACCTCCTTTCGCCGGCATCGCCGGGGCAGTTTTCGTCGGGCGCTTCGGCGACGGCGACGCTCGCGCTCGTGAGTTGGAACCAGTTCCTCGTGTATCCGAAAGGCGCCGAGGCCGACGCGCTTCTCTATGCCGCGACCCTTCGGCTCCCGGCCGGCTGGTCGCACGGGACATCCCTCCCGGAAGAGACCGGCGGCGGCGGTGGCGACCTGATCCGATTCGCACCCGTTTCGCTGACGACTCTCGTCGACTCTCCTGTCCTCGCCGGCCAGTATTTTCGGGTCATCACGCTCTCGGAGTCCGCGCCCGTTCATCGGATCGACCTGGCGGCCGACAGCGCGGCGGCGCTCGAGATGAACGCGCAGAGCCTGCGCTCTTTCAAGAATCTCGTGGCGGAAACAGGCGCGCTGTTCGGAGCGCGACACTATCGCCACTATGACTTCCTGCTGACCCTCTCCGATGCGGTCGCTCATTTCGGCCTGGAGCACCACGAATCGAGCGACGACCGGGTCGCCGAGCGCTCTCTCGTCGACGAAGACAAGCGAAAAGCGAACCTTGCGGACCTCCTCTCGCACGAGATGGTGCACTCCTGGAACGGGAAGTACCGGCGACCGGCCGGCCTCATGCCGGGGCATTTCGACCAGCCGATGCGGGGAGAGCTCCTCTGGGTCTACGAAGGCCTCACCCAGTACCTGGGCGAAGTCCTCTCTGCCCGCACGGGCAACCTGACCAACGACCAGTACCGGGAAAGCCTGGCGATCACCGCCGCCGACATGGAGGCGACGAAGGGCCGGGCCTGGCGGCCGCTCGCGGACACGGCGGTCGCCGCCCAGGTCCTCTATGGCGCCCGGTCCGACTGGGCGTCCTGGCGCCGGGGCGTTGACTTCTACCCGGAGAGCAATCTGCTGTGGCTCGAGGCGGACACCCTCATCCGCCGGGAGACTCGCGGCAGGAAGAGCCTCGATGATTTTTGCCGCCTCTTCTTTGGCGGGAGGAGCGGCGATCCGTCCGTGGTTCCGTACGGGGCCGAGGACGTTTTCTCCGCTCTGAACCAGGTCGCACCGCACGACTGGAAGGCCTTCTGGAACGAGCGCCTGCAGTCGACCTCGCCCGCGGCTCCCGTAAACGGGATCCTCGCCAGCGGCTGGAGACTCGCCTGGACCGACACGCCCTCCGAAATGCAGCGGGCCCGCGAAGAGGCTGGCAAGACGACCGACGTGCGTTATTCCCTCGGGTTCGCCGTTTTGGAGGAGGGGGCAATTCCCGACGTGGTCCCCGACTCCCCCGCCGCGCGCGCGGGCATCGGACCGGGCATGCGCCTGGTCGCCGTCAACGGGCGGCGGTGGAACCGCGAGTCGCTGCGCCAGGCCATCCGCGGGTCTCGTTCTGCGGAAGTCGAGCTGCTCGTGGAGAACGGGGACTTCTATCGCAGCTATCGCCTCGAATACTCCGGCGGCGAGCGGTATCCGCGGCTCGAACGCGACCCCGGAAAACCCGACCTCCTGACCTCGATCCTGCGGCCGCTGGCACCTTCCGCGCCCGCGAAATAGGAGTGCGCCGAACCCGGCCCAGCGGCCTGGCAGGCAAGGTTCTCGCCGCCATCGGCCTTTTCGCGCTGCTGGCAATCACCGGCCTCGCTGCTCTTCTTCTCTCCACGTTTCCGGCAGCGAGCGGAAGGGTTCGCGTTCCCGGCCTCCGGGACTCCATTCGGATCACGACCGACCCGAGAGGCGTGCCGACCATCCGGGCCGCGAGCTTCCGGGACGCGCTCTTCGGGCTCGGGTGGGCGCATGCACGGGACCGGCTGTGGCAGATGGAGCTGCAGCGCCGGGTAGGCTCCGGACGGCTGGCGGAGGCGCTCGGAGCGAAACTGCTTCCGACGGACCGGTTCCTGCGGACCGTCGGGTTCCGGCGCGCCGCGGAAGCCGCGCTCCGCGCTCTCTCTCCCGAAGCACGACAGCGCCTTTCCGCCTATCGGTCCGGCGTCAATGCGTATCTGGCAGCGAGCATGTCGCGGCCGATCGAGACGACCATCCTCCGGATCTCCGTCGCCCCGTTCGACGACGCGGACTGTCTCGTGTGGTCGAAGCTCATGGCGTGGGACCTCGCCGGCAATGCCGCTCAAGAATTGCGGCGTACGCGACTGATTGCACGGCTCGGACCTGATCGCGCCGATCAGCTTCTGGCTCCGGCGCCCGCGGTGCCCACGATCCTGAGAGACGACGAATGGCAGCTGCCCGCGGCGCCGCCCCCCCCCGCACCCGCCCGTCCGCGCACGCCCGCGCGGCGCGGCGCGGCCCGCTCCGCGTGGCAGTCCCTGGAAGACGCCTCCGCGCTCTCGGCGCGCCTGGGCTTCGGAGGCGAAGCCGTGGGGAGCAATAACTGGGTCGTTGCGGGCTCGCGCACCCGGTCCGGCAAGCCCCTCCTCGCCAGCGACCCGCATCTCGGCTTGCGCGCGCCGTCCATCTGGTATCTCGCGCGTCTCGAGGCTCCCGGCATCGCCGTCGAAGGAGCGACGCTGCCCGGACTCCCCGGCGTCGTCATCGGCCATAACGAACGGATCGCGTGGGGCCTCACAAACCTGGAGCCCGACGTTCAGGACCTGTTCGTCGAGCGCGTCGATCCCAGGGACCCGGCGCGCTACCTCTGGAAGGGGCAGTCGCTCGCATTCGAAACGCGGACGGAAATCCTCCACGTGCGCGGAGGGCCCGACGTGAGGCTGACGGTCCGAAACTCCGTCCATGGCCCTATCGTCACCGACGTGATCTCAGGCGCCGACAAGCTGCGCGCGCCCGTCTCTCTGCGATGGACGGGCCTCGACGCGGACGACAGGACGGGCGAGGCATTCCTCTCGATCGACGAGGCCCGCGACTGGAAGAGCTTCCTCGCGGCCGTCGCTCTCCTGCACGCTCCGGCCCAGAACTTCGTTTACGCGGACGTCGACGGCCACATCGGATACACGGCCTCGGGCGCGATTCCGTTGCGCCCCAGATCCGACGGCCTTCTGCCGACCCCGGGAGACGGCGAGGACGACTGGACCGGGTTCATACCGTTCGACCGCCTGCCGCGAACGCTCGATCCCCCCCGCGGGTACATCGTCACCGCGAACAACCGGGTCGTCTCGGACGCTTACCCGTGGGCCATCGCTCGCGACTGGCCGGAGCCTTATCGAGCCCGCCGGATCGAGGACCGGATCCTTTCCAATCCCCGCCTGACGCGCGAGGACCTGCGCGCTATCCAGCTCGATCGCGTTTCCTACCAGGCGCGGGAGGTGCTTCCCCTGCTTCTCGACACGCATCCCGCCGACAAAGCGAGCGGCATGGCGCTGGAACGCCTCCGCACCTGGAAGGGTGAGTTCGCTCCGGATTCCGTGCCGGCGGCGATCTATGCGGCCTGGTACGCGGCGCTCTCTGCGATGCCGGAGGACGAGCTCGGCGAGCCCGCGGCGGCCGGCGTGCGCTCGCGATTCCTGATTCAATCGCTGAGCTCGGAATCGCCGTGGTGCGACGACGTGCGCACGCCGCGCCGCGAGACCTGCGGTGACTTCAAGACCGCGACCCTTTCGCGCGCCGTGGCTTTGTTGCGCGCGCGCCTCGGGACCGACCAGCGAAAGTGGTCCTGGGAGCGGCTTCACCGCGCCCGCTTTCCGCACGCCGCCTTCGACGGCGTCCCCGTGCTGTCGAGGCTGTTCAGCCTGGAGACGGGACAGGGCGGCGACGCATCCACCGTGAACGTGGGGGCTTATCGCCGCGACGGGACTTTTCGCATGACCGACGGGCCGAGCTACCGACAGATCATCGACCTGGCGAACCTGACGGCGTCTCAGTACGTGCACACGACGGGGCAGTCGGGCAACCCGTTCTCCGCCGGATACCGCGACTTTCTTCCCCTCTGGAAGACCGGACGCTACGTTACGATCGGGAAAGACCCCGGGGAGAAGACCTTGGAGCTCGCTCCAAAGCCTTGATCCGCTCAGCTCTTCGCGGGGCTCCGAACCTGGCGCCTGGCTCCGTTACGTGTGGGCCGCGACCGCGGGGTCGTGCGGGGTATCTTCCCGGACCTTCCCGTCGCGCAGCCGGACGATGCGGCGCGCGTGGGCGGCGATGTCCTCCTCGTGCGTGACGAGAACTATGGTGTTGCCTCGGCGATTGAGGTCCTCGAAGAGCGCCATGATCTCGTTGCCCGTCTGCGAGTCGAGGTTCCCGGTCGGCTCGTCGGCGAGAAGAATCGACGGGTTGTTGATGAGAGCGCGGGCCACGGCAACGCGCTGCCGCTGGCCTCCGGACAATTCGTTCGGCTGGTGCGACATTCGGTCGGCCAGGCCGACGGACTCCAGGGACTTGATCGCCCGCTCCCGCCGTTCCTTGCGCGGGAGACCCGAGTAGACGAGAGGAAGCTCCACCTGCTGGAGGGCGCTCGTGCGCGGCAGCAGGTTGAATGTCTGGAACACGAATCCGATTTCCTGGTTGCGGATCGCCGCCAGCTCGTCGTCCGTCATCTGAGCGACCTCGCGGCCGTTCAAGACGTAGGAGCCCGAGGTGGGGGTGTCCAGGCAGCCGATCAGGTTCATGAGAGTTGACTTCCCGGATCCCGACGGCCCCATGATCGCCACGTACTCCCCGCGTTCGACGCCGACAGTCACGCCCGAAAGCGCGTGCACCTGCTCCTGACCCATCTGGTAGACCTTGGTGATGTCCCGAATGTCGATCAGCATGGCGGTGTGAAGTCCCTTCGGGAAATCATACGGATTGGCGGGCGCAGGGTTGTCTCGCTCCGGTCACGAGAGGAGCGCGGCGAGGCCGGCTTTCCCGAGAACGTACACCGCCCAGATCGACACGACGATGCCTCCCGCCGCTTTCCGGGAGACTCGCGCGGCAGCCGCATAGCCGATCGTCAGGAGAATCAACGACCAGACGGCGAAGAGATCGAGAGATCCGAGCAGGGAATGGACCGCCGGGGCCTCTTTTCGGTCGACGAGAAAACCGAGATTCGAGCGCAGCAGATCGCTCATGTTCTGCGGGTCGATCCGCTCCTTCGAGCTTAAGACCGGGATCAGGATCAACGCGCCCAGGACTCCCGGCAGGAAGGCATGGGCGGTGACTCCCACTCCCTGCGGGAACGTGAAGTCCCACCCGAAGGCCTTGAACGAGGCCCAGAAGACCAGCGTGACCAGCAACGTGATGAGCACCGGCGCCAGCGCTCCGATCGCGAGTGTGACCTTCGGCGCGATCCGTTTCTGCATGGCGACCTGCGCCTGGATCCTGTCCTCCGGAACGGCCTGTCCCGTCTTCTCGATCCGCGCCCGGATCATCCCTTCGTAGTCCATGCGCGGCAGCATGAAAACGCTGACCAGGAGCGAAGCGGCAATCCAGAGAGCGAGCGGCAGGATGTAGCCGGGCCTCGCCGCAACCGACTGGAAGGTTGATACCGGAGAAAAGAACGTCCCGATCACCCGGCCCGGGGCGGAGACGTCCGGAGAAGACGCGGCCCCCGGCACCGCGGATGACGCGTCCGTCATCGGCTGCCGGGTCTCGCGTCCGCGATCGGCGGCGGAGGCGAATCGGGCAGGCCTTCGACGAGGATTCCTTTCCAGTCGAGATTGTCGGCGATCGCGTAGTGGTACTGAGAGAGGGCCTTACGGTAGATCGCGAGGGCCTGCTGTTCGTTCGTCCGGGCGGCCGAGAGATCGCGCTGGATCTGGTTGACCTGGAACGTGGTGCTCATCCCGTTGTCGAACTTCTTCTTCTCGGCGTCTAAATTGCGCTCCGCGAGCTCGCGTCCCTTTCTCGCCGCTGCTATCGATCTCCGGGACGTGTCGATCGAGCGGGCCGCGCCTCGAACCTCAACCACGACGTTCTGAACGACCGTCGCGTAGCGCGCCTTGTCGGATTCATACGTGTACTGGGCGACGCCCCGCGCGCCCCGCGCACTCCGGTTGAAGATCGGATAGGAGAAGTTGAGACCCACCGACCAGTTCTTGTTTCGCCGGTGGAAAACGTCCTGGTAGGTCTGAGAGAAATTCGTGTCCGTCACCACGCCCGTGACCGGGTCCGCCGACATTCCGGCCAGACCGCGGGACCCGTAGCTTCCGACGAGATTCAACGCGGGAAGCGTCTGACTCGTGTAGTAACCGACGCGGATCTCGTCCGAGGCGAGCAGGTAACCGGTCGAGAGGATCTCGGGCCGGCGCTTCAAGGCCAGCGCCGTGCCCTCCTCGACGCGAATGGAAACGTCTTCCGTCAGGAGCTGGTCGGTCGGAACGATCGGGATCGTGACCTGTGCGGGACCGACGAAGTTCAACTGCCGCTTCAAGCGGTCCTGCGCGTCACCGATCAGGCCCTCCGCAGTGATGATGTCCTGCTCGGCGGTCGCGATTCCGACCTCGGTCTGCGTGATGTCGATCGGAGCGAGGGAGCCGACGTCGATCTTGATGCGGGTGATCCGATTCAGATCTTGGGCAACGCGCAGCGACTCCCGCTTCACCTCCAGGTTCTGGAGCGAATAAACGAGGTCCCAATACGCCTGCTCGACCGAATTCACCGTAGCCTGAACGGAACGGAGCAGATCCTGGTACGCGGAGTCGCGGGAATTCTTTGCGATGCGGATGAGCCACGTCGTCGGAAGCGTGCCGAAGTTCCGCAGAAGAGGCTGATTGACCGAAAAAATCAGGCCGCCCGCATACGACGGGTTCACCTGGGCAAAACGGTTGTTCGTCCTCTCGCGAGTGCCGTTCAAACCGAGCTGAAACACTCCCCCGAGTGGGGTGAGCTGGCTGACGTTGCCGGAGAAGGTCGTATCGTCGAAGACGCCCGAAGTGATCGTCGACGCCGCCGGAAGCTCCGCGTGCGAGCGGTTGACGCTGGCGCTCAACAGCGGGTCGAAGATCCCCTGGTTCTGCAGGATCGAGTATTCGAACGATTGCGCGGCGTTGACCGACACATTCAGGTCCTCGTTGTTCGAGACGGCGAGAGCGACCGCCTGGGAAAGCGAGAGCGGGATCCCCTGGGCATTCGGAGCGGGCAGCGAGACGGAATGTCTCTCCCCCGGCCGCGTCGAGAGGGTGGGGCGATCCTGGCCGAGGGCCGGGAAGGCGCAGGTCGCGCCAAGAAACAGGGCGACGGCGCGAGCCGTCCAGGGCTTGGGGAACCTCTTCATTCCGTTACTCCTTCGTCACCCCTTCTACGCAGTTTGGGGGCCGAATGTTTCGCGCGCAGCGACGCCTCGTCACAGCCTGAAAATCGTCCTGGGAACCGGGGCGCCATCATAGACCAACGCCCGGAGACCGCAGGGCGGACCCGCGGACCTCAGACGGCGGGGAGCCGGAGCTCTCCGGGGTAGAAACAGGCGGCCCACCTTCCGGGGAAGACCTCCGCGAGCGGCGGGCTCTCTTCGCGGCAGTGAGGCCTCGCAATCGGGCACCTCGGCGCAAAGGCGCAGCCGCCGATCTCTCCCCATCCCCCGGCCGGCTCTCCGGGAAGCGCAATCCGAGCCGGGGCCCATCCGCTCCCCTCTCCCGGAACCGAGGACAGCAGCGCGGCCGTGTAAGGGTGAAGCGGCCGGGCCATGACGGCGGCGGCCGGGCCCTCCTCCACGATCCTTCCGAGATAGAGAACCGCGACATGGTCGGCCACGCGCGAGACGATCGGGAGGTCGTGAGAAATGAAGAGATAGGCGAGGCCGAGGTCTCGCTGGAGGTCGAGAAGAAGGTTGACGATCTGCGCGCCGATCGACGCGTCGAGCGCCGACACGGGCTCGTCGCAGACCAGCAGCCTCGGACGGGTGGCCAGAGCGCGGGCGATAGCGATGCGCTGTCTCTGCCCGCCGGAGAACTCGGAGGGGAATCGTGAAGAGGCCGCCGCATCGAGGCCGACTTCCTCGAGAAGGCCGGCGACGCGTGCGTGGAGCTCCCGCCGGGAAACCAGCTTCTGCACCCGCAGCGGCTCGGCCACCTGATCTCCGACCCGCATGCGCGGGTTCAGCGAGGTCTGCGGGTCCTGGAAGACAACCTGCACATCGCGGCGTTTGCGACGGAGAGTCTCTCCCTCGAGCGCGAGCCAGTCGAGGCCGTCGAACCAGATGCTTCCCGCGTCGGCCGTTTCGAGCCGGGCCACGAGGCGGCCGACGGTCGTTTTACCGCTGCCCGACTCTCCGACGAGGGCCAGGGTCTCCCCTTCCCGCAGCAGGAAGGTCACGCCGTCGACTGCCGCGAGGGGCTTTTGAGTTCCGCGGGCTCGATACGACTTGCGCAGGTCGCGGACTTCGAGAAGCGCCCGCGCGGCCTCCGCCGGGGCGGAGACGCGCGTCACTGCTCGGCCCCCGGCCCTCCGGGAGAAGAGGGATCGAACAGGAAACAGCGCGCGATCGAGGAGCCGGCGGGATAGAGGAGAGGCTCGGCACTCTCGCACGGGAAGAACCGATCCGGGCAGCGCGGAACGAAAGCGCAGACGCCCCGGGGCCGAAACGCCAGATCCGGCACGGAGCCCGGAATTGCGGGAAGCCGGCGTCGCGGGAGGGCCGCGTCCGAGAGGCGCGGCACGCAGGCCAGCAGCGCACGCGTGTAAGGATGACGGGGCTCGAACAACACGGACCGCGCGGGGCCCTCCTCGGCAATTCGGCCCGCGTAGAGCACCAGCACCCGATCCGCCCGCCGGGCCGCGGAGGCGAGGTCATGCGTGATCAGCAGAAGCGCGAGCCCGCGTTCGCGCCGCAGGCGGTCGAGAAGATCGAGCACCTCCGCTGCGACCGTCGCATCGAGCGAGGCCGTGGGCTCGTCGGCGATCAGGAGAGCCGGCTCCCCCGCAAGCGCGATGGCCAGGAACGCCCTTTGCCTCTGGCCACCCGAGAGTCGGTGGGCATATTGGGAGAGCCCGCGATCGGGGTCCGGATAAGCCACTTCTGCGAGGAGGCTCGCCGCGCGGCGCCGGCGTGCGGACAGCGTGCCCCCCCCGTGCCGCCGCAACGCTTCGTCGATCTGCGCGCCGATCGTGAGCACCGGGTTGAGCGCGGCTCCCGGCTCCTGAAATACGAGGGCGATCCGGCGGCCGCGCACGTCCGACCACGCGGCTTCGGAGACTCCCGAGAGATCCCGCCCCTCGAAATACACGGACCCGGAGCGCCGCGCCCCCTCCGGGAGAAGATCGAGGAGCGCGCGAGCGAGCATCGTCTTGCCGCAACCGCTTTCCCCGACGACCGCGAGGCACTCGCCGCGTCCTATCGCCAGAGAGATGCCGTCGACCGCCGGGCGGAGAACTCCGTCGACGGGGACCTCGACCCGGAGATCGATGGCGCGAAGAAGTGGTGACGCGCCCGTCCCGACCGCGGGGGCGTCGGGAATCAAGGACCGTCGGCGCGAAGACCGTCAGGCGTCGGGGAGGGGCTCACGTCCCTTTCACCGCTTCGAGCTCTTTCACCCGATGCACGACGTCGCGGTAGTTCGTATTCAAGCCATAGACTTCGAGAAACGTTCGGTACGCCAGATCGACTTCCCCCGTGTCCTGGTACACGCATCCCAGGTCGTAGAGGAGTCCGACCGTTTCCATCTCCTCGATGTCGCCCGCGTCGAGTCCCTTGCGGTACCACTTCACGGCGAGCTGCGGCATCCCCTTCTCCAGGAAGCAGAGCCCGAGCATGCTGCAGCACTCGACGGCCCTCGCCGGGTCCTTGCTGGCGAGCTGAAACTCGCCTATGGCTTCGTCGACGAGACCCATCTCCTTGTAGGCGATCCCCAGGTTGAAGTGGGTCTCGTAATCCTCGGCGGAAAGCTGCTGCTCGACGCCCTTCTTGAACTCGCGGAAGATTTCTTCGAGCGACGCTTCTCCCTCCGCTCCGCCCATGGCGGGGGCGGAGGACGGAGGGGCCTCGTCCGCGAGCTCCTTCTCCAATTCCTCGGCGAGGTTGAAGAACTGCTGCTCATCCGCAAACAGGTTGTGGTCCTCGACGGACGGCGGAAGGGGCGCCGCGGCGGGGGCGTTTGCTCCCACCGCCTTGTGCATCTCGTCTCCGAGCAGGGACCCGAGCTCCTCGTAGGAGACAAAGTCCGAATCGACCGGCGCGAGGGACTCGAGAGGAGTGAGGCGCCGCGACGAGGCGGCGGGCGCGGCGGCCGCCGAAGCCGCGTCGACATCGAGATCGGTGGCGGAAAAGCGAATGGTCTCGGATCCGAAGTCGTCCACGAACTGGGGCGATGCGTCGACCGCCGCCGGGGTCAGATTGAATTCGTCGAACGGAATTTCGATCGCCGCCGTCGTGGAGGAGCGGCCCGGGGGCTCTTCGACGGCCGAGGCGGCGAGCCCCAGCCGGCCGAGGAGCGCTTCCGCGTCTCCGGCGCGGCCGAGCTCGCGGTAAACCCCCGCAAGGCCCTCCGCCTCCTGCGAGAGAGCCGGGTTCGAAGATTCCTGCATCAACGCCACGAGCCGCTCTCGAGCGAAAAGAAGGTCGGGGCGCCGCCGCACCAGCACCCGCAGCCGCTCCACCGCCTTGTCGGTCAGCCCGTACTTGGCGAAGACTTCTGCCTCCACGACGAGAGTCTCGATTTCCTGATCCTCCTGCGAGCGCGCCGGGGCGACGGGCGCCGCTGCAACCGGGCCGGGTGGCGCCGCCGGCATTTCCGGGTCCCCGAGAATTTCAACGTCCGGAATTGATCCTTCATCGATGTCGACGATGAGTTCCTGCGCCTCGCGAGAAGCGAAATTCTCGGACGGGGCCAGCTCCCGCAGCCGCGAGAGAGCATCTTCCTGGTCGGGGATGGCGGCGAGGACGCGCCGGTAATTCTCGACGGCGGAGGACGGGTCGCCCCGGCGTTCCTGCTCCTGCCCGAGCGCCAGGCGAAGCTTCCCGGCGTCGGGCGTGTTGCCTTCGGCTTCCCGGACTTCCGCGAGCTTCTCCAGGGTGCCCGGATGAGACGCCTCGGCGGAATAGATCGGCGCCAGAGCCGCGGCGGCCCGGGGAAAGTCGCGCGCCGCGATCGCGGCTTCGACGAGAGGAATCACCGCGGCGAGTGCGGCGTCGTACGAGGTCTCGGCGATCCGGACGCGGGAGAGAAGCATTCGTCCGGATTCGTGCCGCGCATCGAGCGCGATGGCCTGCTCCGCCGTTTTCGCGGCATCGCCTCTCTGGCCCAGTTCGAGCTGCGCCTCCGCCAGGAGCGACAGGCTGTCGGCCGTTCGGGGCGCGGCCTTCAGGATTGCGATGGCCGCCGAAGGATTTTTCTGCGCGAGAAGAGACCGCACCAGGTTCTTCTGAATTCCGGCGTCCGAGGGCGACAGCTCGAGCGCCTTCTGAAAGACCGCGGCCGCTTCGTCGTGAGCGCCGCGGCGCAGGAGCATCGACCCGATGAGGCCGTACTGCATGACTGCCTGGTCGACCTGATTGGTGGACCGGTAGAGATCCGCCAGCTTGACCTGGATGCGCAGGTCGTTGGGATCCACTGAGGCCATCTTTTTGAACGCGGCGACCGCCTCGTCAGTCTTGCCGTTCTTCATGTAGTGATCGGCGAGAACCTGGTACTGGCTGCGCGCGTCCTGCGTGAGCCCCTGCTTGTGGTACAGGTCCGCGAGCCGGTCGTAGACCTCGAGGCGGGCCGGGTCGATCTTGTTGATCTTCTTGTAGATGGCGATGGCCTTGAGGAAAAATCCGTCGCGCGAGTAGAAGTCCGCGATGCGGGTGAAGAAAGGGATCGATTCGGCCGCCCGGTTCATCCGGACGTAGAGGTCTCCCACCCGGTTGAGCGTCGCGATGTCCTTCGGGTTGTCGTCTAAAACCCGGAGGTACTCCTTCAACGCCTGCTCGAGCTTCCCCTTCCCGACGTACTTCTCCGCCGACTGGAGAAGTTGATCCCGGCTTGTGGCCATTTCCTAAAGTTTAGCCCGGATTATCGGACCGCGGCGCGAGGGGCACGGCCCCGCGGCGGACCCGATCGCCGCGCGACCCCGGCGCCGACATCCTCGTCTATCCAATTCCGGTCCAGGACTACCCCGCGGTAGCTCAGACGGTGCTCGGGACACGGCCCGTACCGGCGCAGCGCCCGCCAGTGCTCGGGCGTGCCGTACCCCTTGTGGTGCTCGAATCCATAAGCGGGATAGTCCCGGGACAGCTCGTTCAGCAACCGGTCGCGGTGAACCTTTGCGACGACGGATGCCGCCGCGATCGAGGAACACAGCGCGTCCCCGTGCACCACAGGAAGCTGCGGCCGCCGGATTCCGGGAACCGAAACCGCGTCGCAGAGGAGGACCTCCGCCTCGGGGACGAGCGAGAGGACGGCCACCCGCATGGCGGCGAGGCTCGCGAGCAGAATGTCGCGCACGTCGATCTCCCGTGCCTCGATCACGCCGACCCCCACCGCGATTGCGCGGCGGCGGACGTGCGCGTCGAGCCTCTCCCGGGTCGGCGCATCCAGCTTTTTCGAGTCATCGAGCGCCGGAAGGATGCAGGACGCCGGAAGAATGACGGCCGCCGCCACGACGGGCCCCGCCAGAGAGCCGCGCCCGGCCTCGTCGACGCCGGCGATGAGCTGATAACCGCGCCTGCGGACTTCCCGCTCGAGACGATCGAGTGTCGCGAGACGGCCGAGCTCCGCAAAAAGAGTGGAGAGCGGCTCGGGGGTCAACGGGTCCGCGGGCCGATTTACTGGACGCGCTTCTCGTCGATGCGCGCGGCCTTGCCCTTGCGCTCGCGGAGGTAGTACAGCTTCGCGCGCCGGACGGCGCCGCGCCTCTCCACCTCGATGCGGTCGATCACGGGCGAGTGGAGCGGGAAAATGCGCTCGACGCCGATGCCGCTCGACATCTTGCGGACGGTGAAGGTCTCGCGCGATCCACCGCCCCGCCTCGCGATGACGACTCCAGCGAAGATCTGGATACGTTCTTTTTCACCCTCGCGGACTTTGACGTGAACACGCACCGAGTCTCCCGGCGCGAACGCGGGAAGCCCGGAGCGCAGGGCGGTCTTTTCGATTTCCAACAGCATGTCGGCCATGAAGCTTCTCCTTGAGACGTCGTCGAGCGAGCCGGCAGGGCCGCCCTGACACGAAAACTGGGCGAAAGCGCAGTATAACCCGAAGAGGGGCGAGGGGCGAGGGGCGAGGGGCGAGGGGCGAGGGGCGAGGGGCGAGGGGCGAGGGGCGAGGGGCGAGGGGCGAGGGGCGAGGGGC
>JBBSGZ010000093.1:0-14389 GCA_038253555.1 Thermoanaerobaculia bacterium | reverse complement strand
GGGGCGTGGATTGAACCACGTCGCCCACTGCGCGACGAACGCATCAGCTATGTCGCCCCCCGCGCGGGGGCGTGGATTGAAACACGTCCGCGACGACGGTCAGGTCGATCGGATCGGGTCGCCCCCCGCGCGGGGGCGTGGATTGAAACCGCAGCCGTCGGCTCGGACCCGATCGCCACGAACGTCGCCCCCCGCGCGGGAGCGCGGGTGAAACCATCTTCCGCGTTGTCGACTCTCGGCTCGGCCTGAAGCCCACGCGAGGGGGCGTGGATTCGAGACATGAAAGCTGACAGCTGATAGCTTTTCGCATGCGCATCCTAAACATCGTCGCCGGCCAGAAGTGGACGGGCACGGCCGCCGTCGTCTTTGACCAGACAGCCGCGCTGGTCGACGCAGGGGTGGAAGCTCAGTTCGCGTTCGTTGGCGACAGTCCCCTCGCCGAGCGTCTGTTTCCGCTCGGCTGGGCGCGGCCGATTCTGCGGCCCCTCGGGGGACCGCTCGAATACCTCCGCGAGGTCCGTCGACTTTCGGCAACGCTCGACCGCGAGCCGTTCGACGTCGTCCACGCACACGGAACGCACGACCATCACGTCGCGGCGTGGGCTGTCGGAGGGCGACGCGGGCCGCGCCTCGTTCGAACGGTCCACAACGTGCGCCACGCGCGCCGCGATCCCGCCACACGATGGCTCTTCCGGAGAACCGACGCCTTCGCGTTCGCCAACTCCGAGCTCGCGTCGATGCTCGGAAAGCCTCACGGGGAAATTCATTCGCCCGTCGTCGACACCGCTCTCTTTCATCCCGGCGGGGCGCGGGCGAAGGCCGGAAACGACGGCGCCGGGATTCTCGTCGGCACCGTCGGCAAGATGGCCGAGGGGCGCGGGCACCGTGCGGCGCTCGCCGCGGCCGCTCCCCTCTCTTCGGTCACGCTGGTTCACGTGGGGCACGGCGAGCTGATGCCGGCTTTGAAGGATCTCGCCGCGGCGCTCGGATCGGGCGAGCGCAACCTGTGGACGGGATATCAGGAGAAGACGCTTCCGGACCTCTACAGGTCGTGGGATGCATTTCTCTTTCCGGCATCCGGCAGCGAGCAGGGCCAGCGCGCCATCCTGGAGGCGATGGCCTCGGGACTTCCCGTCGTCGCGGTCGACGTACCGGGCGTCCGCGACCTCCTGACGGAGGGCCGCGAGGGCTTCATCGTCCCCGAAACGGGCATCGAATCGGCCCTGGCGCGCCTCGCGTCCGAGCCCGCGCTGCGCCTCGAATTGGGAGCGCGCGCCAGAGAGAGGTCGCTCGCCTTCACCGGATCGGTGTACGCCGGGAAGGCGGTGGCCTTTTACGAGAATCTCCCTGGGAGACCCCTCAGCTCTCGACCACGGTCAGGACTTCCTGCGGGTGCGTCGCCGGACTGACGGTGGAGTACGCCTCGCGGATCTTTCCGTCGGGACCGATCAGGTAGCTGATGCGGCTCGCGCTCCCCTCATCTGCCGAAGCGCAGGCGCCGTACGCGAGGCCGATCTCGCGATTCACGTCGCAGAGCAGGGGAAACGGGAACGCGTATTTCTTCGCGAAGCGCGCGTTCGCCTCGACTCCGTCGAACGACGCACCGAGAATGTCCGTGTCGCGTTTCTGGAAATCGGCGTAAAGGTCGCGGAACCCGCTCCCCTCCCGCGTTCAACCCGGGGTGTCGGCACGGGGATAGAACCAGAGAACGAGGTTGCGGCCGCGGTAGTCCGACAGACGCCTCGTCGCGCCGGTCTGGTCCGAAACCGAGAAATCGGGTGCGGCGTCCCCGGGTTTCAACATGCGGCGGATGATACCCCGGCGGAAATGGCGGATCAGCCCCACCGCGGCTCCTCGGTTCCCGTTTTCGGTTCCCGGCTGGCCGATCCGGCCGGTTCGGGGGCGGCGGGCAACTCGACGGCCCATCCGATCTTCTCGAACCGTCGCCACTCCCAGAGGCGCGCCCACTTCACAAACGTTCCGTACGCCTGCAGGCCGCAGAGAACGAGACCGCGGGTCCCGTCCAGAAAGCCCGCCTGGAAGACGTAGGTTCGAACGAACCGCCACCCGGAGCGCAAAAGGATCGTGGCGAAGCCGCCCGATCGGCCGGCGCGGTAGAGGTCGGCGGCGCCCCAGAGGGCGTAGCAGTGCAGCTTTTCGAGATACGCGGGAAACGAGCGAAACGTGAAATGAAGCAGAGGCGTGGCCAGCGACGGGGGGCGGCCCTTCACTTCCATGTCGGCATGCACGCGGCGCTCCGGGTAGCGCGCCGTGCCGCGCCGCACGAACCGCACGAGCCGGTCGGATCCCCACCCGGAGTGGCGGATCACGCGCCCCAGAAACACGTTTTCGCGGCGGAGGACGTACTGGTCGGCAGGGGGTCCGGCGGCGAGCAGATCGGTGATCTCGCGCGCGAGCCCCTCCGGAACGCGCTCATCCGCGTCGACGATCAGCACCCACGGGTGGCGGGCCTGGTCCATCGCCCAGTTGCACTGCGGGCCGTTGCCGAGGTACTCGTGCGTGAGCACGCGCACGCGTGGCGCGGCCGCGGCGAGGAACACGGTCCGGTCCGTCGAGCCGGAGTCCACGACGAGGATCTCGTCCGCGAAGGCGAGCGTGGCGAGACACTCGCCGATGTTCAACTCCTCGTTCAACGTCGGAACGATCGCGGTCAGGGTCTGGCGCGGCATCGCGTCCTCGCTAGTCGACTCGGACCTGGACCCTCTCAATCGCGTTGGCCTTTCCCGTCGTTTCGTCCACTCCGACGACGACCCCGGAGAGGCGGATGTCTTTCTTCGCCGTCTCGAACGAGCGGGGAGTCTGCGAGAGGAACTTCTCGATGATCCGATCCTTCGAGAATCCGATGATCCCCTCGTAGGCGCCGGTCATTCCGACGTCCGACAGGTATGCCGTGCCGCCCGGCCGGATCGTCTCGTCCGCGGTGGCGACGTGCGTGTGGGTCCCGACGACGGCGGAGACCCGCCCGTCGAGATACCACCCGAGGGCCATCTTTTCGGAGGTCGCTTCCGCGTGGAGGTCCACGAAGATCACTTTCGCGTCCATTTTCGCGATCTCCTCGTCCGCGACCCGAAACGGGGAATCCGCGTTGACCGGCATGAACACCTGGCCCTGGAGGTTCAGAACGCCAACGGGCACGCCCGCCGCCGTGGTCTGGACCGTCGACCCCCGTCCGGGGTTGCCCGGCGGATAGTTGGCCGGGCGCAGGAGGCGGTCGGAGGAATTCAAGGTGTCGTAGATCTCCCGTTTGTCCCAGATGTGGTTGCCGGACGAGAACACGTCGATCGGCATCCGCGAGAGGTCCTCGAAAAGTTCCACCGTCAGGCCGAAGCCTCCGGCGGCGTTCTCGATGTTCACGATCGTGAAGTCGATCCGATGGCGGTCGATGACACCGGCCAGCGCGTCCGCCAGCGCGCGGCGTCCCGGCGAGCCGACCACGTCTCCGATGAAGAGGATGTTCATAAGAGGTGAGGCGGGAGGGGTGAGGCGTGCGGCGCGGGGCGGCGCCCGACCGTGGGTCCGCCTGACTTCTGACCCCTGACCCCTGACGACCCGATCACCTCGCGTACTCCACCGACCGCGTCTCCCGGATCACCGTGACCTTGATCTGACCCGGGTACTGCAGCTCGGCTTCGATCTTCTTGGCCACGTCGCGGGAGAGCCAGAGCGCCTCATCGTCGGTGACCCGCGTGGCCTCGACGATGATTCGGAGCTCCCTGCCGGCCTGCACGGCAAAGGCCTTCTGCACGCCCTTGAAGCCGTCGGCGATGTGCTCGAGCTTTTCGAGGCGCTTGACGTAGGTCTCGAGAATTTCGCGCCTCGCCCCGGGCCGGGCGGCAGACAGCGCATCCGCCCCGTTGACGAGGACCGCCTCGAGGGACCGCGGCTCGTAGTCCCCGTGATGGCACTCCATGCCGTGGATGACGGCGTTGCTCTCCCCGAACTTCTTCAACACCTCGCGGCCGAGCTCGAGGTGGGTTCCGTCCATTTCCCGGTCGATGGCCTTGCCGATGTCGTGCAGCAGTCCGGCGCGCTTGGCGACCTCGACGTCGCCGCCGAGCTCCGCCGTCATGTTGGTGGCGAGCCACGCGACTTCCTTGGAGTGCTGGAGGACGTTCTGCCCGTAAGAAGTCCGGTATTTCAGCCGACCGAGCAGCTTGATGAGCTCGGGATGGAGGTCGGGGATTCCGAATTCGAGAGCCGTCGCCTCGCCCTCCTGCCGGATCTTCTCCCAGAGTTCCGAGCGGACCTTCTCGACGATCTCCTCGATCCGGGCCGGGTGGATCCGCCCGTCCACGATGAGCTTTTCCAGGGCGAGCCGGGCCACTTCGCGGCGCAGGGGCTCGAAGGCGCTGATGACAATCGCCTCGGGGGTGTCATCGATGATGAGGTCGACGCCCGTGGCCGCCTCAAGCGCGCGGATGTTCCTTCCTTCCCGCCCGATGATCCGGCCCTTCAGGTCGTCCGACGGCAGCTCGACGACAGAGACGGTGGCCTCGACGACGGTGTCCGAGGCCAGGCGCTGGATGGCCATCCCGATGATGTGGCGCGCCTTCTGCGTCGACTGTTCAATGGCCTCTTCTTCGATGCGGCGCATCAGGCCCGCCGCCTCCACCCTGGCCTCGTTTTCGATCGACTTGACGAGCTGGCTGCGGGCGTCCACGGAGGTCAATCCCGAGATCTGCTCCAGCCGTTTCTTCTGCTCGTCCACGAGGCGGTCGGCGTCGGCTTTCGCCTCGTCCACCTTGTGCTGGCTTTCCGCCACCAGGCGCTCCTTGCGGTTGTACTCCTCCTCCCGGCGCTCCTGCGCCGTGAGCTTCCGGTCGAGGTTCTCCTCCTTCTGGAGGACCCGCTTCTCGAGCGCCTGGATCTCGACGCGGCGCGCGGCGACGGTCTTGTCGAACTCGGCCCGGGCGGCGAGCACGTTCTCCTTGGCCTCTATCGAAGCCTCGCGGAGTTTCGCTTCGGCGGTCTTGCTCGCGTCTGCGAGGACGCGGTCGGCCTCGAGCTTCGCCGCCGCGTGGCTGACGGCGAACCTGTTCTTCAGGCTGGCGTACGCCACCGCGCCGATCACGCCCCCGAGGACGAGACCGATCGCGATCGCGATCGCGTAAGTTGATCCCATTGTCGGCTCCCCTTCTCCCGCGGGGCGCCGAAGTCGAGCCGGCTACTCGCTAACCGCTAGAACGTCAAACGCGCGACGACAAACAACTCTAAGCGTCCGGAAGTCTTTTTCCCGCCAGAACTCTGATTTCGGGTTTTCCACTACCGATGCGACCGCTCGTCTGTTTGGCGTCCCCGGGCGATCCGGGGCGCCGACGCCTCGTCTTCAGCTGCCCAGAGCGGCGTCCAGTTTCTCTATGAGACGCTCCGCCCGCGCGACAGCGTCGGTCGGGGCGTCCTTCCGCGTTCTTTCCCGCTGATGCAGATCATCCGAGATGTTGAGGGCGGCAAGAATGGCAATTTTTGTCGTGTCGACCGTCGCTGTCTTTTCCGCCACTTCTTTCATTCTGGAATCGACGAATCGGGCCAGGTCGTGAATGTACGTGCTGTCGCCCTCGGCCCGGACGTTGTAGGTCTGGCCGAAAATTTCTACCTGGGTGACGCTGCCCCTTCTGTTCAACGGAGGCAGACTCCTTTCGTGGGGTGCAGTCTATTCCGTGTCCTCCAGCGGAGTCAATCAGTTAGCGCCGGCCGTTCGGGCGTCGAACCCTTCACGGAACGCCGGCGACGCGCCTCATTTTTCGTCGGCCGCTTCGAGAGAATGGATCAGCTTTTCCAGTCGCTCGCGTACGGTCTGATGGTCTTTCTCGAGACGTTCGACTGCCCCCCGGGAATCGCCTGCGTCCTTCTCGGCCTTTCGGGCCGCGGCGAGCTCGGTGCGCAGCCGCTCGTTGTCTCCCGTGAGGGTCTGGAGGCGACCCAGCAGCTTCTCGATTTTGCGGTCCAGGGCGTCAAAGATTTTGGTGTTCGCGTTGTCCATGAGCTCCGCCTCCCGCGGTCTAAAAGGTGACTCCAAATCGTTCCTGGAGGGCCGCCGCCAGGCGGTCCCTCTCGCGGTTCACTTCGTCGGACGTCAGCGTCCGGTCGGCCGATCGGAACGTCAGCCGCACGGTGGTCTTGATGCGGTCGCCCGGAACCCCGGCCCCCTCGTATCGGTCGGCGACCCGGAAGGTCTCGAGACCGGCCAGGGCCCGGTCGCGGACGAAGGCGGCGATCTCGTCCCAGGGGAGAGCGCGGGGCTGCGCAAAAGAGAGGTCGACCTCGACGGGCGGAAAAGTCGAGTAAGGCAAAAAGCGGCCGGTCCGCGGACGGCTTGGAATTCTCTCGATCAGAAGCTCGCCCGCGAAAACGTTCTCGGGCAGGGAGCGCCGTTCGCGCTCTCCACGGGAGATGAGGCCCACGACGCCCAGAACGCCGACCGGGGTTTCCACCCAGGCCGCGGCCCCGGCCGCGAACCCGGCCATTTCAGCCGGCTTCCAGCAGAGGTCCTCCGCGGCGATCCAGGGCTGGACCACCCTTTCGACGATCCCTTTCGCGTCGAAGAAGTCGACGGCGCGCGTCTCGGCAGGAGCGCTCCAGTGAGAACGAAGGGATCCAGACAGAGCAAATGCGAACCGGCGCGACTCGAGCGAAGGAGGATTCTCGGGATCCCCTTCGGCCCTTCCGAACGCGCGGCCCACTTCGAAGAGACCGGCATCGGGGCGACCGTGCCGCGCGTTGGCGGAGAGCGCGTCGAGAAGCCCTGGCAGGAGGGTCGCCCGCAGGTCCCGCCGGGTTTCATCCAAGGGATTGGCGACCGAAATGGGGGCCCCCATCCCGGCAGCTTCGAGCCATGGCGCGAAGGGAAGCTCGCTCGCCTCCCGATTGACGAAGGGATACCCGACCGTCTCGAAGAGGCCGGAAGCGGCGGCGCCGTCCGAGAGGCTGTCCTCGACGATCCGCCGGGGCTCGAGGTAACGGCCGGGCGCGGTCGCCGGAGGGATCCGCGACGGGAGGCGGTCGTATCCGTGGACCCTCAGGACCTCCTCCACCAGGTCATCCTCGATCCGCACGTCGTGGCGGCGCAGGGGAATCTGTACGAAGATCCTGCGCCCCCGGACCGCCGTCGAGAACCCGAGCCGCGCGAGAATCTCCGCCGCGGACTCGAGCGTCAGAGTCGCATCGCCCGCCACGAGGCGCAGCCGCGAGAGGCGCAGGGCCGCCCGCCTGGTCTTGAACGGCGTGCCCCGGGCGTCCAGCAGTCCGGGCGCGAGCGACCCGCCGGAAGACTCGAGGATGAGATTGGCCGCGAGATTCAAGGCCGCCGGAATCGCCGCGATGTCGGCTCCGCGCTCGAACCGGTGCGAGGCGTCGGTGTGCATCCCGAGGCGGCGAGCGGTCCGCCGGATGGCGACAGGGTCCCACCACGCCGCCTCGAGAAGGACGTGTCGGGTGTCTTTCGTAACGGCCGTGTCGAGCCCGCCCATGATCCCGGCGAGCGAGACCGGGCGCTCCGCGTCCGCCACGACCACGTCGGAGACGTCGAGGCGGCGCTCGACCCCGTCGAGAGTCACCAGGGTCTCGCCGCGCCGGGCCTTGCGGACGATCAGCATGCCTCCGCGGAGCTTCTCGAAGTCGAACGCGTGGAGCGGCTGCCCCACGGCCCAGAGCGCGTAGTTCGTCGCGTCGACGGCCGCGCTGATCGAGTGGCTGCCGATCGCGGCAAGGCGCGAGGCGACGCGCTCGGGGGCGGACGCGTGGTGAACGCCGCGCAAGAGGAGCGCGCCGAACCGGCGGCAGAGCCGCGGGACGGAGATCACAACGGAAGTCAGCGACTCGACCGGTTCGCCGGAAGAGGGAGGCGCCGAAAACTCCGAGCCGGCTGTCGCGAGCGGAGTCGCCGAAAGAGCCGCGAGCTCACGCGCGATCCCGAGGTGGCTCATGGCGTCGGGACGGTTCGGGGTGATCTCGACGTCGAAGACCGGTCCGCGGGCGACGCCCTCCTCGACCGACTCGACGGGAAGCCCGGCCTGGTCGAGCAGCGCGCGGGCGCGATCGGGCGGCTGGGGCGCCGCGAGGAACTCGTCGATCCACTCGAGCGCGAACTTCACGCGGGGTCTCCGAGGATCCGCCCCGCGTACTGTCCCAGAAAACGCTCATCGCCCTCGAAGAGGAGGCGCAGGTCGGGGAACCCGTAGAGGAGCAGCGCGATGCGGTCGATCCCGCCGCCGAACGCGAACCCCGTGTAGGTCTCCGGGTCGATCCCGGCCCGGACGAGGACGCTCGGGTGCACGCAGCCGGCGCCCATGATCTCGATCCAGCCGGAACCCTTGCACTTCCGACAGCCGGAGCCGCGGCAGAAGATGCAGGTCATGTGGACGTCCGCGCCGGGCTCGACGAACGGAAAGAATGTGGGGATGAAACGGGCCTTCGTCCCCGGCCCGAAGAGCTCGGACAGAAAAGTCTCAACGGTGCCCTTCAAGTCCGCGAGCGAGATGCCCCGGTCGATGACGAGCGCCTCCACCTGGTGGAACACGGGCGAGTGGGTCGCGTCCACCTCGTCTTTCCGGTAGACGCGGCCGGGCATGATCATGCGCAGCGGCGCGCCGCGCTGCCGCATTTCCCTGACCTGCACGGGGGACGTGTGGGTGCGAAGCAGGAGGGGCGACCGGGCCGGCATATCCAGGAAAAATGTGTCCTGCGTATCGCGCGCCGGATGTTCGGGGGCGAAGTTCAGGGCTTCGAAGTTGTGGAAGTCGTTTTCGATCTCGGGTCCGTCCGCGATCGAATACCCCATCCTTAGGAAGATCTCCTCCACCCGCCTCCGCACGATCGTCAGGGGATGCAGGGCGCCCGCCCGCGGACGCCGCCCGGGCAGCGTGACATCGACCACGGCCGCGCGCTCCCTGGCCTCGGCTTCGCGTCGGGACACCCGCTCCGACAGACGGCCGATCGCTTCCTCGATCTCGTGCTTCGCGGCGTTCGCCCGCGCGCCGAACCGCGCCCGCTCGCCGGCAGCGAGGTCCTTCAATCCCGAGAACAGGGCCGGCAGCAGTCCCTTCTCCCGGCCGAGGAAGCGCCCCTTCAGCCGCTCGAACTCTCCCCGGGAGGAGATCTCGCCCGCGCACGCTTCCTGAAACGCCTCGAGGACGCGGGCGATCGGGTCGTCGCTGGCAGATGGACCTGAGTCGGACGCGGGTCCCGGCGCCATCCCGGTCTCCTCGTCCCTCATCGGTCCACCCCGCGCCCCCGGACGCCCGCCGCGGCCGGGCTCACGCCGTCGCCAGAGCCGCCTTGGCAACTCCCACGAGCTGGGTGAATGCGCCGGGGTCCGTCATGGCGAGATCAGCGAGCATCTTGCGATTGATGTCGTTCCCCGCTTTCTTCAGACCGTCCATCAGGCGGCTGTACGAGATCTCGTTCTCGCGCGCGGCCGCGTTGATGCGAACGATCCAGAGCCCGCGGAAATCCCTCTTCTTGGCCTTCCGGTCGCGATAGGCGTACAGCAGCGACTTCTCGACCTGAAGCTTCGCCATCCGGTACGACTTCGATTTGGTTCCGTAGTAACCCTTAGCGAGCGCCAGGGTCTTCGCCCGGCGGTTCTTTCTTTTGTTCCCACGTTTGACGCGCGGCATCTCAGTTTCTCCTTTTGGACGTGAGGGGTGAGGCGTGAGGCGTAAGGCGCGCCGGACGGCTTTCGTCCGCCTGACCCCTTACCCCTGACGCCCGACCTTCTTTTCAGGCGTTCGGCAGCATCTCCGCGACCCGCTTGTGGTCCGATTTGGAGACGAGGGTCGCCTGGGCGAGCCCCCGCTTGCGGCCGGCCGCCTTCTTGGTCAGGATGTGGCTCTTCATCGCTTTGGATCGCTTGAAGGCGCCGGACGCGGTTTTTCGAAACCGCTTGGCAGCGCCGCGATGCGTTTTCAACTTCGGCATTTGCTCACTCCGTTTGTTCTACGCCTTTGCCGCCTCCGGCGCGGGCTTCTCCGGCTTCTCGTGCGCTTTGACGGGCGCGAGGATCTGGTAGAGACGATTTCCGAGCATCTCCGACCGCGATTCGGCGGCCGCTCTCCCCGCGAGGTCGACCAGCAGCCGGTCGAGCACCTTCTGCCCATTCTCGCGGCGCGCCATTTCGCGGCCGCGGAACTGGACGGTGGCCTTGACCTTGTCCCCGTGGGCCAGGAACTTCAGGATGTTCTTGATCTTGAAGTCGTAGTCGTGGTCATCGATGTTCGGCCTGAATTTCACTTCCTTGACCTGCGTCGTCTTCTGCTTCTTCTTCGAGTCCTGCTGCTTCTTCTTCTGCTGGTAGATGAACTTCCCGAAGTTCATGATCCGGCAGACTGGCGGGACGGCGGTCGGCGCGATCTCGACTAAATCGAGCGTCGCCTCGCGCGCCTTCTGAAGCGCGTCGGCCATGGTGACGACTCCCAGCGCTTCTCCCGACTCGCCGATCAGGCGGACTTCCTTCCACCGGATCTGTTCATTGACTCGGATGCTTTTCTTATCGATCTTTCACCTCCGCGAAAGCGCCCAGCTCATTTTTCTTCTCCGCGATCGCCAAAACGGCGGCCGCGCCGAATTCGTCCAGGGACATCGTTCCGGCGTCGCCGCCGTGGCGCAGTCGCACGGCAACCGTGCCGGCGGACGCCTCTTTCTCCCCCACCACCAGCATGCAGGGGACCTTCTGCATCTCCGCCTTCCGGATCCGCGCCCCGAGCTTCTCGTTGCGGTCGTCCGTCTCGACACGAAGGCCGAGCGCCTTCAGCTTCGCCATGGCCGCGCGGCCTGCGTCCGAGAATTTGTCGGAGACCGGCAGGACCACGGCGTGAACCGGCGCGATCCAGAACGGGAAGTTTCCCGCCGTGTGCTCGATCAAGATCGCCAGGAAGCGTTCGAGCGAGCCGAGGATGGCCCGGTGCAGCACGACGGGCCTGTGCCTGCCGCCGTCTTCGCCGATGTAGGACAGGTCGAAGCGCTCCGCCTGCGCGAAATCACACTGGATCGTGCCGAGCTGCCAGCCGCGTCCGATCGCGTCCTGGACCCGGAAGTCGATCTTCGGACCGTAGAACGCGCCGTCGCCGGGCGTAACGACGAACTTCCGTCCGGAGCTCCGAAGGGCCGCGTCCAGGGCCGCTTCCGCGCGGTCCCAGATCTCATCGGATCCGATGCGCTTCTCCGGCCGGAGCCCGAGCGAGATCTCGACTTTGTCGAACCCGAAGTGCCCGTACACGCTGTCGATGAAATCGAGGAACCGAAAGATCTCGTCCTCGAGCTTGTCGAGAGGCGTGAAGATGTGCGCATCGTCCTGGGAAAAGGTCCGGACGCGGGTCAGGCCCGCCGTCACCCCGGATCGCTCGTACCGATGCAGGCGGCCGAAGTCCGCGTAGCGGACGGGCAGGTCGCGGTAGGACCAGTGCTTCTCGCGGAACATCAGGTAGTGGCCCGGGCAGTTCATCGGCTTGACGCCGAATTCCCGCTCGTCGGCCCACGAGAAGTACATGTTCTCTTTGTAGTTGTCGTAGTGGCCGGAGATTTTGAACAGCTCCACGTCGAAGATCTGGGGCGTGATCACCTCGTCGTAGCCCCGCAGTCTGTATTCCGCCCTCAGGTAGTCCAGGAGCTGCGTGTACACGGCCGCGCCCTTCGGATGGAAAAACGGCGAGGAAGGGGCGAGCGGATCGAACGAGAAAAGGTCGAGCTCCTTGCCAAGCTTGCGGTGGTCGCGGGCGCGGCCCTCCTCGAGTCTCGCGAGGTGCGCGTCGAGGTCCTTCTGCGTCAGGAACGACGCCCCGTAGATCCGCTGGAGCATCGGGTTGTGCTCGTCGCCCTTCCAGTACGCGCCCGCGGTATGCGTGAGGCGGAAGACTCCGAGCCTGCCAGTCGATGCCACGTGGGGACCGCGGCAGAGATCGACGAACTCGCCCTGACGGTAGCAGGACACCTGCTCACCTTGCGGTATGCCGCGGGCGATCTCGACCTTCAGAGCGTCGTTCTGTCTCTCGAAGATCGAGATCGCCTCCTCGATCGGCATGTCGAGCCGGTCGATCGGAAGGTCTTCGGCGATGATCTTCCGCATTTCCGCTTCGATCGCGGCCAGGTCCTCGGGCGTGAAGGGCTTTTCCGGATTGAAGTCGTAGTAATACCCGTTCTCGATGGGCGGGCCGATGCCGATCTGGACGTCCGGAAAGAGCCGCTTGACGGCCTGCGCCGTGAGATGCGCGGTCGAATGCCGATAGATCGGAACGGCATCGGGGGACCTGGCCGTGATGATCTCGACCGAGGCGTCGCACTCGATCGGCGTTTTCAGGTCGACGACGCGACCGTCGAGCTTGCCCGCCCAGGCGTCCTTCGCGAGCCGCGGCCCGATGCCAGCGGCGACGTCGCGCACGGTCGTCCCGCGGGGGATCGACCGTGTCGAGCCATCCGGCAACGTGATCGTGACCCGATCCACCGATGCTTCCATGTTCTGTTTCGTCTTCCTTCTCTCGAGATCCGCCGGAACCGCCCGAAAAAGCAAAAACGCGGGTTCCCCCGCG
This sequence comes from Thermoanaerobaculia bacterium, assembly GCA_038253555.1. Lineage (GTDB taxonomy): Bacteria > Acidobacteriota > Thermoanaerobaculia > UBA5066 > Gp7-AA6 > JALYUA01. The sequence goes on along the minus strand of JBBSGZ010000093.1, from coordinate 1,850 downwards.
TCGTGATCGTCTCCCGTCCCGTCTGCCGCTCGCCGCTTCGCCGCCTTCCGGCGGTTAGTGGTAGGCGCTAACGGGATCGAACCGTTGACCTCTACCGTGTGAAGGTAGCGCTCTACCAGCTGAGCTAAGCGCCTTCTGGAGCGACGATTGGTAGGCTCGAGCGGATTTGAACCGCTGACCCCCACAGTGTCAATGTGGTGCTCTCCCCCTGAGCTACGAGCCTGTTCCGGGTCCCGGGCGCGTTGCCGCATCCGGGGGGCTACGGGCCGGAAGCCCGCGGGGGCTTTGAGATCCGGCCTTCGTCCCTGATTTTAAAAAGAGCAATTCCCGCCGTTCGGGGGATGCGGAATGTAGCAGACCGGGGGGGCCGGTGCAATTCACGGGATGACGGGGCCGTCAGGGGGGTCAGGCGTGAGGGGTGAGGCGGGCGGGGTCCGGGAAACGGGAAACAGGAGACTAAGGATGCCATGGCGCCTTAGGGTTCCGATCCGCTCGAAGGGACGGCACGAGTAATCTGACGTCGGCCGTCTCCCGCCTGACCCCTGACCCCTGACGGGCGCGGCGCGCGCCGCGCCTGCTACACTCGTTTCACTCGATGTCTTCCGCCATCAAGAGCTCCCTCTCGTCGCTCGCACGGCGGTGGAGCGTCTTTTCAGAGGCGCGGGCGGAGACCGACGCGGCCCGCCGTTTCTGGGACGACGGAGCGCCCGGGGAGCCCGAAAATCACTACTGGGGAGCGCAGCCCCTGGTGCGGCGCGCCATCAACCGGCGGGTGACTGGAGATCCGAATCGCTGGCCGATGGAATGGTTTGCGCGGCGTTACGCTCCGAGCCCGCTGCCTCGCGGCCTCTCCGTCGGCTGCGGGCCGGGGCTCCTCGAGCGCGACGTGATCGAGAAGGGCATCTGCCGCGCCGTCGAAGGGATCGACTTTTCTTCCGAGGCGATCGCCCGGGCGCGCCAGGGGGCGCAGGAGGCGAATCTCTCGAAGGTGCTCGAATATCGGGTCGGGGACGTCAACGCGATGGAGCTTCCGGAGGAGGCCTTCGACATCGTGTTCTTCCACGGCTCCCTTCACCACGTCCGGTCCGTGGAACGGGCGCTCGCTGCCGTCCGCGGTGCGCTGAAGCCGGGCGGGCTCTTGTACCTCGACGAATATATGGGCCCGTCTCGGACCGATTGGGAAGATGAAGACTGGTCCTTCGCGCGGAGCGCCTTCGACGCGCTGCCCGAGGAGCTCAAGAATCGCCGCGAGCTGATGGTCCCGATTCCCATGGACGACCCGCTCGAATCGGTCCGATCGAGCGCCATCCTTCCCGAAGTCCGGCGCCTCTTCCGGGTCCTCGAAGACCGGCCCTACGGGGGGAACATCCTCTGGTTCGTCTTCCCGTGCCTGGACATGGCGCGCCTGAGGGAAGACCGCACGGACGCGCTCTCCCGCCTGATCGCGCTGGAGGACCATCTGCTGGAGCGCCGGTGGGTCGAGTCCTACTATCGGGTCATCGTGGCCAGAAAAGAAGGCTGACAACACCTCGTCTCCCTCTCCCGCCCAAACACACCGCCCGACGCGCCCTCACCACAGCACGGCGATGGCTCCGATGACCCTCATCGCCTGGTCGGCTTTTCACTGGAACGGCGAGCCTTCAACAACTGCCTGCGGGACCCCTCACCCCAACCCTCTCCCCGAGCGCGGGGCGAGGGGGCAGAGCTGCGCCATAACCACCAGGGTGAATAGGCTCGCAGCGGGAGGAGTCTCCTGACCGAAGGGAAGGAGGAGCCTCCCGCTGCGGGAGCCGAAGCGAACGAAGGGACCAGCCCGGCGGTCGAGCCTTCAGGCGAGCCGCCGGGCGGTG
>JBBSGZ010000092.1:0-14846 GCA_038253555.1 Thermoanaerobaculia bacterium | reverse complement strand
GCCGACCTAAGCATCTACACCCGAGCCGAGCTCAACGCTGTCGCCCGGGAACTCAATAACCGCCCTCGACAAACGTTGGGTTGGATGAAACCATCCGAAGTGTTCTGCGGGTCTGTTGCGTCGATCAGTTGAGGCTGCCGGCAGATTTCCGGCGAGGAGATCGAACGCCTTGCGGGAGACGCGGCCCGGCGTGATTGCCGCCCCGGAAGGTTCGGGATATATTCGCGCCCGGCGCGGGCATAGCTCAGCTGGTAGAGCGTCAGCTTCCCAAGCTGGATGTCGCCGGTTCGAACCCGGTTGCCCGCTCCACTCAATGTTTACGGGCCTTTTGACGCTGTTCATTAAACGATTTCCACAGGCAGGCCCCCGACCGGGCCTTTTTGATTTCGGGGTGAGACTTCTCTTGACCAGATGAACACCGACCACCGAGACTCTCGCCTGCCCCGGCCGCCCCACGGCGACATTGGGCTTGCCCATACCCCCGCCACGGAACACCTCGGCGTTCACGCTCCCCTCGGGGATCACTACGCGGAGGAAGGTGTGCCGACGCTCCAGCATTACTACAACTCTCCCTGGCCCATCGGGGCGATCTCCCCTCGGACAGAGCAGGTCGAAGCCGACAGGATGAAGCACATCCTCGCCGCATCGGCGGGGTCCAGCTGAGGCGCATCGACGCCCTTCGTCTTCAGGACTGCCAGAACCACCTGAAACGTTCGGGGCTGTCGGCGTACTCGACAACGGCGCGTTCCGTGTCCTCCACAAAATCCTGTTGAACGCCCAAGACCGTGGTCAGATCGGGTGCCTGGCTCGACATGCGCGGCGATGTTTGGACGCCAAACACCGAAGGCGGCTGGTCGCGGGTCAAGCGCGCTTCTCGCTCTCCCCGCGGGGGGGGGAAGCCCTATCTCGTCGGGGTGAAGGCAATTCGCCGAGGTCTATCTCCTCAAGCGCGGTGATTCGCGAAGGGTCGGCAAAACCCGCTCCGGAGCGGGCTTCGCCGAGTTCTCCTTCATCGTGCGCGGAGGTCAGCCCGAGAGGAGCGACGGCGAACAGGATTGCCGCCGTCGGCGCCCGCATGGGCAATCGTGAGACGTCAGGATCCTCTTCCCGACGTCAGCCCGGCACGAACGAATGCGCGGCATGCGCTGCGAACCAGAGTGTATGATATGAATGACTTCGATATATGACGATGTGGCCAATGTCTTCTCGGATTGTGAACATGACTGTTCCCGAGGCCCTTCTCAAGGAGGCGGACGAGGTCGCGCGCACCGAAGGACGCAATCGCTCCGAGCTCTTCCGGGAGGCCGTCCGCCAGTACGTGCGGGGCCGATCGGGAATCCGCAAGGACTCGAAGCCGCTGCTGTCGCGCCTCGCCCGGCTGGCGGTAAAGGGGCCACGCATCGCGGCTCACGACATCGATCGGATCGTCTATCGGCGGCACACGCTCCGATGAGCTATGCGGTGCTCGTCGACACGAGCGCCTTCTACGCCCTTCAGAGCTCGGGTGATCCGCGCCAGCATGCCCTGGCGCGGACCGCGGCGGCGCGGTTCGAGTCGGACAGCGCCGTGCTCGTGACTACCGACTACGTTCTCGACGAGACTTACACTCTGCTCCGTTCCGCTCTTGGCCACCGGTCCGCAGTCCGGTTCGGGCGGGAGATTCGCCGTGGCGGCATCGAGATCGTTCAGGTCGATCTCGAGATTCAGGAAGGCGCCTGGCGGGTCTTTGAGAAGTACTCCGACAAGAGTTTCTCTTTCACCGACTGTACGAGTTTCGCAGTGATGAGGCACGGCAAGATCGGCCTGGCGTTCACGTTGGATCACCACTTCCGGCAGTTCGGATTCGATGTGGTGCCGGCATCCGCCGCGGCGAAGCGGTAGAAGCTCGGCCGGTCTAGAATCCTCGCCGCGGTCAACGCATGACACTCCAGGCCGGTACTCGTCCTCGGCCCCTACGAGATCCTGTCGCCCCTGGGCGCGGGCGGGATGGGAGAGGTGTACCGGGCGCGGGACTCCAAGCTCAAGCGGGAGGTGGCGGTCAAGGTCCTGCCGCAGTCGCTCGCCGCCGACCCCGACGCCCTCGCGAGGTTCGAGCGCGAAGCGCTGGCCGTCGCGGCGCTGTCCCATCCGAACATCCTCGCGATCCACGACTTCGGGACGCAGGACGGAACCGTGTACGCCGTCATGGAGCTTCTTGAGGGCCAGACGCTGCGCGGCAAGCTCGACGCGGGCCCGATCTCTCAGATGCAGGCGGTGGACTACTCGCTGCAGATCGCCAAAGGCCTCTCGGCCGCCCACGAGAAGGGCGTCGTCCACCGGGACCTGAAGCCCGAGAACCTCTTCGTCACCAGAGACGGTCATCTGAAGATCCTCGACTTCGGACTGGCGAAGCGGGTCGAGGCGGCGTCTCCGGAGGAGCAGACGAGCGCGCCGACGGGATCCGGCCACACCGAGCCGGGGACGGTGATGGGGACGGTGGGCTACATGTCACCGGAGCAGGTGAAGGGGCTTGCCGTAGATCACCGCTCGGACATCTTCTCGTTCGGGACGATCCTTTACGAGCTGCTGTCGGGCAAGAGGGCATTCAAGCGGAACACAAATGCCGAGACGATGGCGGCCATCATGTTGCAGGAGCCGCCGGAGCTGTCGGAGTCTGGGCGGAACATTCCGGTCGCGCTCGATCACATCGTGAAGCATTGCCTGGAGAAGGACCGGGACAACCGGTTCCAGACGGCGAAGGACGTGGCGTTCGCACTGTCGGAGGTTTCGAGTCCGACGGCGGTCACGAGCGGGGCACAGGCCGTCGCGCCCGCTGCCGGAAAGAGCCGGGTTCTCATCGCCGCTGCCGTCCTCGCCATTCTCGCCGTGGCTGGCGTCCTTCTGCTGCGCCGCTCGCACAACGGCGGGAGCGATGCCGGAGGCGTCAAGCGTGTGGCCGTCCTGCCGTTCGAGAACCTTGGCGCTCCCGAGGACGACTATTTCGCCGACGGCATCGCGGACGCTGTCCGGGGCAAGCTCACCTCGGTGTCCGGTGTGGAGGTCATCGCTCGCGGAAGCTCACTTCCCTACAAGAAGACGACGAAGGCTCCGCAGCAGATCGCTCGCGAACTGGATGCGCGATACCTGCTGACGGCGACGGTGCGCTGGCAGAAGAGCGGCGGCACGAGCCGGGTTCAGGTGAGCCCCGAGCTGATCGAGGTGAAGGAGTCCGGCGCGCCCGCCTCCCGCTGGCAGCAGCCGTTCGACGCGGCGCTGACGGACGTTTTCCAAGTGCAGTCGGACATCGCGTCGAAGGTGGCTCAGGCTCTGGGGGTGGCTCTGGGGGCGGGCGAGGAGAAGCGGCTTTCCGAGAGACCCACGGAAAACCTCGCGGCCTACGACGCCTTCCTCAAGGGCGAGGAGGCTTCGAAGGGCATGGGGGTTGGAGATGCGCCCAGCCTGCGGATGGCGCTCGGCTTTTACGAGTAGGCCGTGGCTCTGGACCCCGGCTTTGCGCAGGCGTGGGCGCGGGTCTCCATGGCCACCTCGACGCTCTACACCAACGCCACGCCCACGCCCCAGCTGGCCGAGCGCGCCCGGCAGGCCGCGGAGAAGGCCGTGGCGCTGGCCCCCAACCGGCCCGAGGGATACCTGGCGTTCGGGAACTATCAGCAATTTATTGCCAGGGACGTCAGCCGCGCGCTGGAGCAATACGCGAAGGGACAGCGACTCGCGCCGGCAAACGCGGAGCTCCTGTCGTCGACTGCCAGGTTCGAGGAGTCGCTCGGCCGCTGGGATGCGGCTGTGGAGCACTTCAGGCAGGCCGAGCGCCTCGATCCACGGTCGGTTGTCACGCTGCGGCGGTTGGGTACGGCACTCCTCTGGCTGCGGCGCTACCCCGAAGCTCGCGAGGCCCTCGACCGGGGCCTCGCCCTCGCGCCCGCGACCCGCCACCTGATCGGGCAAAAGGCGATGACGTTCCTCGCGCAGGGAGATCTTGCCGGGGCTCGGGAGGTTCTCAAGGCCGCACCGAAGAATGTCGAGCCCACGGCATTCGTGGCCTTCCTGGCGCAGTCCTTTGATCTCGTCTGGGTCCTCGACGAAGGGCAGCGCGACCTGCTTTTGCGCCTGACGCCTGGCGCGTTCGACGACGACAAAGGCCTCTGGGCCATCAGCCTGACGCAGGCCTACGCCCTGAGGGGCGATGCGGCGAACGTGCGCACGTACGCCGAAGAGGCAAGGAGGGCCTTCGAGGAGCAGCTTCGCGCAACGCCCGACGATAGTCAGCGGCACGTTCTCCTCGGCCTCTCGCTCGCGTATCTGGGTCGGAAGGAGGAGGCGATCCGGGAGGGACTGCGTGGCGTCGCGCTCGTGCCCGTGGGGAAGGATGCCTACCTTGGCGCCTATATCCAGCACCAGCTCGGGCTCATCTACATGCTCGTCGGCGAGCCCGAGAAGGCGCTCGACCAGCTCGAGCCGCTGCTCAGGATCCCGTACTACCTCTCGCCCGGCTGGCTCAAGATCGACCCCAACTTCGATCCGCTGCGCAAGAACCCTCGGTTCCAGAAGCTCGTCGCCGGCGGAAAGTGACAGGCGACTCGAACACGCCGCTCCATCTGATTTGACCTGTTGCGAACTTCCTGAAGGTTCGAGTCGTACACGGCTGACCACTCTTTTCCTGCCGGTCTAGAATCCTCGCCACAGTCACCCAATGACACTCCAGGACGGTACCCGTCCCGGCCCCTACGAGATCCTGTCGCCTCTGGGCGCGGGCTTCGGGTTTGGCCGTTACTGGGACGGTTTGCAGCCAAGGCCTACTCTACGATGCGGGCGCGGACGGTTGACCTCCGAAAGTGAGGGTACGCCGGCGGACGCACCCGACCGCGGTTTCCGATAGGATCGGGAATCATGGAAGAGGTCGCTCCGAGGGCCGACTCCAGTTTGGCGAGTTCCCTCCCCGTCGATCTCGACGCGTGCCTCATCACGTCCGAGCTGCTCGAGAGGCCATCGCGCCCGGCGGATTTCGAAGCCGAGAATCGCGCGCTCGTCGCGCTCGCGCGTTGCCTGTCGAGCTCGCCGGAACGCATTCTGGAAGAGCTCGCCGCGACCGCGCTCAAACTTTCCGGAGCGCATTCGGCGGGTATCAGCCTCCTGACCGAAGACAAACGCAGTTTCCGCTGGCCGGCGCTCGTCGGGCAGTGGGCCTGTTATCGGGGAGGAGGGACGCCAAGGGAATTCGGGCCCTGCGGCACCGTCCTCGACCGCAACGCCGCGCTGTTGTTCTCCCACCCGGAGAGATACTTCGACTACCTGGCGCCCATCACGCCCGGCGTCGAGGAATGCCTCCTGGTTCCATTCGCCGTCGATGGGGAGAACGTCGGAACGATCTGGGTGATCGCCCACGACAAGAGCCGCCAGTTCGACGCCGAAGACCTGCGGGTCCTGACCAGCCTGTCTCGATTCGCGTCCGCCGGCTTTCAGGTCCTGTCGACCCCCGCGATGCTCACCGAGAAACCGAAGACCTGTTTCGCCGCCGCAGCGCGCAGTTTGAAACACTCCTGAATGAGGCCCCTCTCGGCGTCTATCTCGTCGACCAGGATTTCCGGATCTCGGCGGTAAACCCCATCGCGCAGCCGGTCTTCGGCGAGGTTTCCGATCTGATCGGCCGCGACTTCGACGAGGTGATGCACATCCTGTGGCCGAAGGATTACGCGGATGAGGTCGTCGCCCGGTTTCGCCACACCCTCGAGACCGGGGAACCCCATGCGGACGCGGAGCGCACCGAGCGGCGGCTCAACCGTCCGATCATGGAGATCTACGAGTGGCAGATCAACCGCATCCCGCTCCCGCACGGCCGCTTCGGTGTCGTCTGTTACTTCCGCGACGTCTCGGCGCAGGTCCGAGCGAGGCAGGCGCTGTCCGCATCCGAGAACCGGCTCCGCTTCATGGCGGAGTCGATGCCCCAGAAGATCTTCACCGCCACGCCTTCGGGAGAAGTGGATTACTTCAACAGCCGTTGGATGGAGTTCACCGGGCTCACCTTCGATCAACTCAAAGAGTGGGGCTGGTCTCAGGTCATCCACCCGGACGACCTGGCCGAGAACGTCCGGCTGTGGCAGCACTCGATAGATACCGGCGAGCCCATCGAGTTCGAGCACCGTTTCCGCCGCGCGGATGGCGCATACCGGTGGCATTTGAGCCGGGCGCATTGCCTGGTCGACGGCGAGGGCAACCGATCTCTCTGGATTGGCTCCAACACCGAAATCCATGACGTCAAGGAGGCCGAAGAAGCCCTCCGGGCCAGCGAGGAGTATCTGCGCACGGTCCTCGACTCTTCGGCGAACGGCTTTTACGGAGTGGATCGCGAGGGCATCACGACCGTCTGCAACCCCGCGTTCCTTCGCATACTCGGTTTCGCGAAGGAAGAAGACGTGATTGGAAAGAACCTTCACGACGTCATCCACCACTCGCGAGACGGCGCCCCATGTCCCGGGGAGACGTGCCCGATTCTGCGCGTTGCCCGGACAGGGCACCCGGCGCACGTCGAAGACGATATATTTTTCCGGATCGATGGCACCGGCCTCCCCGTCGAATACTGGTCGGTGCCGATCGTTCGTCAAGGCGAGCTCGAAGGCTCCGTAACGACCTTCGTCGACATCTCCGATCGGAAGCGGCTCGAAAGGGATCGGGAAGCGATGCTCGTGAGCGAGCAGACGGCTCGGGCCGAGGCGGAAGCCGCGAACCACTCGAAGGACGTCTTCCTCGCCACGCTGAGTCATGAAGTGCGGACCCCTTTAAACGCCATCCTCGGCTGGGCGGCGGTCCTCCGCGCGAAGCGGTGCAGCATCGACGAGCTCCGGGAGGGACTGGAGGTCATCGAGCGCAACTGCCGGGTCCAGGCGCAGTTGATCGACGACGTGCTCGATATTTCGCGGATCGTGTCCGGGAAGCTGCGGCTCGAAACGAAAGCGTGCGATCTGGCGGCGGTCGTCCGCGGCGCTCTCGACGTGGTGCGGTCCGCGGCGGAATCGAAAGGTGTCCGGCTCGAGTCGGACCTCGATTCCGCGGGTCAGGAAGCGATCTGCGACGGGGACCGGATTCAACAGGTCGTCTGGAACCTGCTCTCCAACGCGATCAAGTTCACGCCCCGCGGCGGGACGGTGCGGATCGCCCTGGCAGGCGGACCGTCCGGGATCTCCATCGAGGTGTCCGACGACGGTTGCGGAATCCGCCCCGACTTCCTCCCCTTCGTCTTCGACCGTTTCCGTCAGGCGGAGAGCAGCAGCCGCCGGCGCTTCGGCGGCCTGGGGCTGGGCCTCTCGATCGTCAAACACATCACGGAACTGCACGGCGGGACAGTGGAGGTGGAGAGCGATGGGGAGGGACGCGGGGCGACGTTCCGCGTCCGTCTTCCGCTGAGACTTCGCTCTGAGCCCTCGACCGACGACAGGGCAGGCTTTGCGGGACTGCCGCCGGTTCCGCCGGCGCGAGCGGTTTCCCTCGACGGGCTCGAAGTGCTCGTGGTGGATGACGAACCAGATGCCCGACGTTTGATGAGCAAGGTGCTCGCCGACGCGGGAGCCACCGTCGCCACGGCGGAGAACGCCGCGGAGGCGCTGCGCGCTTTGAAGCAGAAAGGTGGCAGGACGCAGATTCTGATCAGCGACATCGGGATGCCCAACGAAGATGGTTTCGACCTCATCCGTCAGGTCCGCGATCTGGGGTACACGGCCGGCGCGCTCCCCGCGATCGCGCTGAGCGCCTTCGCGAATGAAAGCTTTGCGACCCGGGCACTGGCAGGCGGATTTCAGGTGCACGTTCCCAAGCCCGTGTCGCCGGCTGAACTGGTCCGCGTGGTCGCCGGGCTTGCCGGTCGAAGGACGGCCGACGCAGCGGATCGGCCGCCCGGAACTCCCAGGCCGCCACTTCCGGGGTAGGTTCCACTTCCGGCACGTCCCGGCCGTCTCTGCGGAGAGTCCCGTGCCGCGGGATACACCCCCTGGACGGGCGTCGTCGGAGACCGGCGAGGAGGCCGGCGAGAGTGAGATCGGCTTCCAGCGGCGACGAATACTGAGCGGACGGGCGGGGCGCGACGGACGGAGGCGGGCCTGAAACCGTCCGAAGACGCAATTTTGTTCCGTGACCTCGACATTTGGTGTCTTTCCGCACCGGCGAACAGCCTTCTCGACGAGGGCCGCCGTACGAAGAGGGGGCTCCGGAGTAGTCCCTGCGCCGTTCCGGCCCGCGAAATCGGGTCGGGAATACTTTACCGACCACGAAGAGGTTTTTCATGCGTCGATTTTTTCGAATCGCCCTGCCGGTTTTAGTTTTTGTCTCAACCGTTGGCGGAGGAGCCTTGTCCGCCGCCCAGCCCGGGATGTCGGGGACCCCCGATCCCCAGATGCAGGCGGTGCTCGATGAATTAAAGGCGCTCGGCGCAAAACCTCTCGAGACACTCTCGGTCGAGCAGGCCCGGAAGCAGGCGACTCCCGCGGACGCGGTCAAAGCCGTTTTGAAGAAGCAGGGCAGGAGCATGGACCCCGAGCCCGTCGGCGACGTCTCGGATCGTTCGATCGCCGGTCCGGGAGGGTCGATCCCGATCCGGATCTACACTCCGAAGGGGACTGGCCCCTTCCCGGTCGTCCTCTACATCCACGGGGGAGGGTGGGTGATCGCCGACCTCGATGTGTACGACTCCTCGCCGCGCGCCCTGGCGAACGCCGCGGAAGCCGTCGTCGTCTCGACGCACTATCGCCGCGGTCCGGAAAGCAAGTTTCCGGCCTCGCACGACGACACCTGGGCGGCATACAAATGGGTGCTGGCGAACGCCGGGTCCTTTCACGGGGATCCCAAACGAGTCGCCGTCGCGGGAGAAAGCGCGGGCGGCAACATGGCCGCGGCGATCGCGATTCGGGCGCGCGACGAAAAGGTTTCGCTCCCCGTTTACCAGGTGCTGGTTTATCCGGTCGCCACCGTCGACATGAGCACTCCCTCCAAGAAGGAGAACATGCAGGCGAAGCCCCTCGGGACCCCCGCCTTGCCGTGGTTCACGGAGAAATATCTGGCCTCTCCGGCCGACGGCGAGAAACCGACGTTCTCGATTCTGAAGGCGGATCTCAAGGGTCTTCCGGCGGCGACGGTCATCACGGCGCAGATCGATCCGCTCCGCTCCGAAGGGAAGGCCTACGCAGACAGACTCAAAGCGGCGGGGGTCTCTGTCGACTGTCGGAACTATGACGGCGTCACCCATGAATTTTTCGGAATGGGCGCTGTCGTCGACCTGGCGAAGGCGGCCGTGGCCCAGGCGGCCGCGGGGCTGAAAAAAGGGTTTTCCCGCTGATTTCGAGAGGCCGCCCGGGAAACAGCCGGGCGGCCGCCTCACCATTTCATTCCGAAGCAAATCTCCGGACGGGACCAGCGACCGGTCTTCCGGTCTCGCCCCTCCGGATCGATAGAATCGGAGAAGACACATGTCTTCTCAGGAACACGGGCTCCCTGGTCGGCTGCGGTCTTCCGGATGGGCGCCGGCACGGCGGAGCGCCCGGCCGGGCAGGTCCCTCCTGATTGCGGCGGCGGCCCTGCTTCTCCTCGCGGTTTCCTCGCGCAGCGCCATTTCCTCGGACGCCGCGCTCCACGAAGTGACTCTCCTTTATACGAACGACTTTCACAGCGCCTTCGACCCGATACCCGCGTACTGGCTGCCGGGCAGTCCCAAGATGGGCGGAGCGGCGCACCTCGCCGGACTCGTCAATCAGATTCGCGGCCGGAACGAGACGGTGTTTCTCTTCGACGCGGGCGACATGTTCACCGGGATGTTGTCGAACGTCACGCGCGGCGAGGCGCTGATGGAAATGATGATCAGCATGAAGTACGACGCGATGGCGATCGGCAACCACGAGTTCGACTACGGCAGCGACAACTTCACCCGCCAGATGCATCGGGTGCCCTTTCCCGTCCTGGCCGCCAACGTTTTCTACAAGGGAACCCGGCGGTATTACAGCCGGCCCTATGCACTGTTGGAGCGCAATGGCATTCGCGTGGGAGTCATCGGGATCATCGGCGAGGATGCGCGCAGCGTCGCGCTTCCGTCGGGAATCACCGGCCTGGAATTCAGCGACCCGATTCCCGAAGTCCGCGCGGCCGTGAAGGAACTGCGCCCGTTCGTGGATCTCGTCGTCGTGCTCGCACACCAGGGGAAAACGGGACCACAGCAGACCGATGCGGAGGCGCGGCCGGAGGTTCAGCGCGATTTTGACGAGGACGTCCGCCTCTGTGGCGAGGTCCCCGGGATCGACGTGTTTGTGGGAGGCCATGCGCACCGCGGGATTGAACAGCCGTTTGTCCATCCGAAGACCGGGACGCTCATCGTTCAGACGTACGGCTACGGCACGCGGCTCGGGTTTCTCAAACTGCGTGTGGCTGGAGGGAGGGTCGTCGCGCACGAAGGCGCGCTGCTGAAAGTGTGGAGCGACCGGATCGCTCCCGATCCCGTAGTGGCTGCCAAGATCGATCGGTACAGGCGGGAGGCGGCCCCGGCGATCGGCGTCGTGGTCGGACGATCTCCCGTGCGGCTGACCCGCGACTACAACCGCGAGTCGACCCTCGGCTCCTTCGTGGCGGACACCATGCGGGAAGAGGGCCGTGCCGAGGTGGCCTTCGAAAACGCCGGCGGCTTGCGCGCGGATCTCCCGGAGGGTCCGATCACGAACGGAAATGTGCTCGACGCGCTCCCGTTCATCAACTCGCTCGTGACGTGCGAAATGACAGGCGCTCAGATCCGCGCGGTCCTGGAACAGGGGCTTTCCCTCGAACGGGGTCTGATCCAGGTGTCGGGCCTCGCCGCCTCCTACGACCTCCGGCGCCCCATCGGCCGGCGACTCGTGGAGGTCTCGATCGGCGGGCGTCCGCTCGAATCTTCCAGAGCCTACCGGGTCGCGACGAACAGCTTTCTCGCTGAGGGCGGCGATCTCTATACGACGTTCCTGGAGGTGAACCGGGCGAACACGGGGCGCGCGCTGTCGGACGTCTTGATCGCCCGATTTCGGGCGCAGGGAGAGATTACTGCGCCGAAAACGGGGCGTCTTGTTCCGGTTTCGCCCTGAAGGGCATACCAGGGAGGAGCGATGTCGAACGATGCGGACGCCATAGTGTATAATAAAGACCTGACCCCAACGCTCGCGGACCCCAACGCTCGCGGACCCCAACGGTCGCGAGCGTGGCGGACTCGGCGTGCGGCTACGCGGCTCTGACGATGGTGGCGTCGGGGCAAGACGTTCTCGCCGTGGAATTCAAGATCAACCTGCTTCGGCCGGCGCGGGAGGCCCGTTTCGTCGCCCGGGCGAGGGTGCTCCGGGCCGGGCGGGCCCTGACGGTCTGCGCGGCGGAAGTCTTCGGGGTTGTTCCCGACGGCGACGATCTGGTTGCGACGATCCTTTCGACCGTCATCGCGCGGCCGGCCGCCTCCTCGCCGTCGGGATAGATCTCGGGCCGGAGATCGAGAACTGACAACCGGCGACCGACGCGCTAGACTGACGGCCCTTTTGGGAGGTGGATTCTGTCGATCCTCGGGAAATCGGATGGGAAAAGCGCGCTGGAGCCCGCGGCTCCGACGCGGTCCCAGGGCGCGCCCGGGGCCACGGTTCTCGGCGCGGGAACGCGCTTCGTGGGGGAGCTCTCGGGGGACGAGGACATCGTCGTCAACGGACGCTTCCAGGGCACCCTCCGCGTCGACCGGCGCGTGACGATCGGTCCCGAGGGCGACGTCGAGGGGGAGATCCACGCCCGCCAGGTGGTCGTGGGCGGGCGCGTCAAGGGAGACGTGCACGCTTCGGAGCGCGCGGAGCTGACGAGCTCGGGCGCCATCGAAGGGAGCGTCCACGCGCCGAAGGTCGTCATTGCCGAGGGCGCGCGCCTCGAAGGCAGCGTCGCGATGTCCGCGGAGAAAACCCTCTCCCCGCGGGCGGGTGAAGACTCCGCCGTCGCGCCAGGCGGCGACGAGGGGCCCACGTCCCGCACGCATTCCAACTGATTCCAGGGAGAGCTATGCCCACGGATCTGACGGTCGAGACGGAACGGAACTGGATTGGCGGAGAGTGGGTGGCGGCGGCGTCCGGCAAGACCTTCGAGAATCGGAACCCGGCGGACCGCGACGACCTCGTCGGGGTGTTCCCCGCGAGCGACCGCCGGGACGTCGACGCGGCGGTCGCCGCCGCGAAAAAAGCGTTTCCTCTCTGGCGCGACACGCCCGCGCCCCGCCGCGGCGAAATCCTGTTTGCCGCGGGCGAGGTCTTGAAACGCGACAAGGAAAAGCTGGCGCGGCTCATGACGCGCGAGATGGGGAAGGTCCTCGCGGAGACCCGCGGAGACGTGCAGGAAGCGATCGACATGGCCTTCCTTGCCGCCGGCGAGGGCCGCCGTCTGTTCGGGTTCACCACCCCTTCCGAGCTCTCCAACAAGTTCGCCATGTGCATCCGGCAACCCGTCGGCGTTTGCGCATTCGTCACGCCCTGGAACTTTCCCATGGCCATCCCCGCGTGGAAGGGGATGGCGGCGTTGATCGCCGGCAACACGGTCGTCATCAAGCCGGCGACGGACACTCCGGCCTCGGTCGTGGCGCTCGCGCGCGTGTTCGAGGAGGCGGGTCTCCCGCCGGGCGCCTGGAACGTCGTCATGGGATCCGGCGGAGAGGTCGGCGATCCCCTCGTCTCGCATCCCGACGTCAAAGTGGTGTCCTTCACGGGCTCGACGGAAGTGGGCCGGCGGATTTCGATCGCCTGCGCGCCGACCTTCAAGCGGCTGCATCTCGAGATGGGCGGGAAGAACGCGATCCTGGTGCTGGACGACGCGGACGTGGAGCTGGCCGTCGAAGGCGCGCTCTGGGGCGCCTTCGGTACGACGGGGCAGCGCTGTACGGCGTCATCGCGCCTTCTCGTGCAGCGAAAGGTGTATAGCGCGTTTGTCGACAGGCTCGTGGCGGGCGCGAAAGCGCTTCGCGTCGGCAACGGTCTCGAGAAGGGCGTGGATGTCGGGCCCTGCGTTTCGGAGCGACAGCGGGAAAGCGTCGCAAAGTACGTCGAGATCGGCAAACAGGAAGGCGCGAAGCTCCTGTGCGGCGGCGAGAAACTCTCGTCCGGCGACCTGGCGAGGGGATGGTTTCTCTCGCCCGCCGTGTTCGCGGACGCAAACGCGAAGATGAGGGTCGCGTGCGAGGAGATCTTCGGGCCGGTGACGACCGTGGTGCCGATCGACTCCCTCGAGGAGGGCATTCGCGTCGCCAACTCGGTCCCGTACGGCCTCTCCGGGTCGATCTACACGCAGGACGTCAACAAGGCGTTCACGGCGATGCGCGAGTTCGAGACGGGGCTTTTTTACGTGAACTCGTCGACGATCGGCGCCGAGGTGCACCTCCCGTTCGGCGGGATGAAGGACACCGGCAACGGCCATCGCGAGGCGGGGATCGCGGGCCTCGACGTCTTCACGGAGTGGAAGAGCATCTACGTCGACTTCTCCGGCAAGCTCCAGCGGGCGCAGATCGACACGTACCAGAACGCGGATTGACCGCCCGCGGACTTACAACCGAAACTTACAACCGAGGACACTCATGATCGTCGGACTGCCGAAGGAGATCAAAGACAACGAGAACCGGGTGGCGCTGGTGCCGGCCGGCGTGCGGGCGCTGACCGGCGCAGGGCACGAGGTCGTCGTCGAGCAGAGCGCCGGAGCCGGCTCGGGAATCTCGGATGCCGAGTACTCGGCCGCCGGCGCCCGGATCCTGCCTACGGCCGACGAGGTCTTCGAGCGCGCCGGCATGATCGTGAAAGTGAAGGAGCCCGTCGGTCCCGAGTACCAGCGCCTGCGATCGGGACAGATTCTGTACACATACCTTCACCTCGCGCCCGCCCGCGAGCTGACGTCGATGCTTCTCGATCGGGGCGTGGCGGGCGTGGCCTACGAGACGATCACGGGCGCCCACGGCTCTCTTCCCCTGTTGACGCCGATGTCCGAGGTCGCCGGCCGGATGAGCATCCACGTCGGCGCGTTCTACCTGCAGAAGAGCAACGGCGGACGGGGCGTGCTGCTGTCGGGCGTGCCCGGCGTGCCTCCGGCCGATGTCGTGATCATCGGCGGAGGGGTCGTCGGGACCAACGCGGCAAAAATCGCGGCCGGGATGGGGGCGGACGTGACGGTCCTCGAGGCGTCGCCGGACCGGATGCGCGAGCTCGACGACATCTTTTTCGGACGGGTCAAGACCGTGGCGTCGAATCCCCAGACCATGGAAGAGGGCTGCCGGCGGGCGGACCTCCTCGTGGGAGCCGTTCTGATTCCGGGCGCCGCCGCGCCGAAGCTGGTCAGCCGCCAGCTGATCTCCCAGATGAAAAAAGGAGCGGTCGCGGTCGACGTCGCCGTCGATCAGGGTGGTTGCTTCGAGACGACGCACGCCACGACCCACTCCGATCCCGTGTACGAGGTCGACGGCGTCATCCACTACTGCGTCGCCAACATGCCGGGCGCGGTCGCGCGAACCTCCACGTTCGCGCTCACCAACTCGACGCTGCGCTACGCCCTCGAGCTGGCCAACAAGGGGATCGAGCGCGCGGTCGCCGAAAACCACCACCTCGCGGAAGGGGTGAACACGTTCGCCGGGAAACTGACGTACCGGGCCGTCGCCGAGGCGCAGAGCCGGCCGCACACGCCGCTCGCGCAGGCGATTGCGGGGGGCGTGCGGGTCTAGCAGGCTGCTGAAAAAAGCCTGCGGGCGTCGTGTCCAGGCTTTTGCATTCGCCATCGATTTCGCATTCTCATCGACTCACCTTGTTCCCACTCTAGGATCGTTTTCTCGACTCCGTGAGCAAAAGCCTGTCCACCCT
>JBBSGZ010000091.1:0-15429 GCA_038253555.1 Thermoanaerobaculia bacterium | reverse complement strand
GGGCCGTCTGCTTCGTTCCCGCTCCTCCCCGATGCGAACTGCATCGCCTTCGTCGCGGCGCCTTGCATCCGACCCCGCGGCACTCGCAACGTCATCCCACACCCTTTTCAGCGGCCTGCTAGCGGGCGCGGAAGCGCGCGGCGTCGACACGAGGGCGAACGGACAGTCCGGCGGCAAATGGAAGCAGGCCCCAGCGGCTATCGAGCGCGCGGGGGTTGCCGCTCGTGTTCTCCGTTTGGAGCCCGCGGCTCCGGACTCAGCCGCCCGGAGGGCGCGGCCTGTCTCGAACCCTGTTCGCGGTCCGGATCCTTTTCGTCATTCGTCGCGATCGAGCTCCGTGAGCCACGTCTCGGCGTTCTCCCACAGGGCCTTCGGGGCCCGCGGGTGGAAAAAGCCGAAGTGCTGGAGCCGCGGGAGACCGAAGTCCGCCGGATGAAGCGTCTCCCGCCGCAGGCGCGCACCGGTGTACAACCGCGTGAGGGCCTCCACGGCGGGGGCGGGCGCAAAGTCTTCGTCGTCCGAAACCGTGACCGCAGTGAGGGGACCGGTGAAGCGGCCGTAGCGCGATTCGACGTTCTCGCCCCGCTCGTTCGTGAAGACTCCGGTTCTTCCCCACCGCACCCATTGAAGGAGGGCCGCTCCGGAGCAGTGCTCGGGCAGGGTGAAGCGCGAAACGGGGAGCGACCCTGCCCGGATCAGGAGCGGAAACAGGGTCGCCGGGCCTGCGTCCCCCCGCCTAGATGGGAGGATTTCCCTCCCTCCCACCGCGTTCGGGCTTCCAAAGCCCGCCAAAACACGACGTGGGGGTTATCGGCTTGGCCCGAAGGACGGGTTCTAGCGAGGTCTCTTATCGCTTGACCAAGAGCAGCGGTAGACCCTCGCCGTCATGGCCGGGCCGCGTTGCGGAACGTTGCCTTCTACGAACTGCACTTGGAACGCGTTTCCGCCCGCACGGTAGGCCTCCAAGCGGAGCTGCTCGAACACCGTGGCCCCCTCCCGATAAGGCTGCTCCGACGCGGAGATCGTTCGGAGATAGGAACAGCCGAGTAGCTCGTCATCCTTTTCGATCATGCGAACGCTCTCCGCGGTCGGCGAGACTTTAGGCCGAGGGGGATTTCCACTCGAACAACCGGCACCCATGGTGACGAGCATTCCGACGACGGCTGATCGCGTGCCAAAGTGCAGCATTCTTCGCCCCCTGCCGTCTATTTTATCGCTCGCCGGAACCCCGAACTCGGGTCCCGCGTAGGCTGGCAACCTACACCTCCTCGCAGACGGGACTCTTCCCGGTGATCTCGACACCTTGCGTGGGGCAGCGGCATCGGTCTCACGCAGGAGTGACGTGAGCCTCTAAACTTGCCAACCTTTTGCCACCCCGCGAATGTTTTCGGGGGTTAACTCGTTGGAATTATTGGTCGGGACGCCGGGATTCGAACCCGGGCAATGCGTCTTAGCTCGCCATACCTCACCGCACAAGACAGCGACGATCGCTCGGTGCCGATTGGCGTTTTCGAGGATTCCAGAAATTGCCTCTCGCACCGAATTGCGAGGCGAGAACGGGCACCCGACGGGCACCCCAAAAAAACCCGGGACCCCATGCCCCCTGTAAAACTCACGCTGCCGGCGCTGACGGAAAATCAGCGAAGGCTCATCGAGAGCCCGGCGCGGATCCTCTACGTCGGCGCCGGGACGAAGACCGGGAAGACGGTCGGGCTCGCGCTCTGGGTCGTCCAGGGCTTGCTCGCCGGCGAGCGATGCGCCGTGGTCGGACCGTGGTTCAAGCGAACGCGTGCGTTCTACGATCTGCTCAAGACTTTTCTCGAGGTCCCGATCGCGCGCCAGGACGTCGCCGCGGCGGAGTTGAAATTCACCGGCGAGAACGGAGGAAGGATCGATTTTTATTCGGGCGACCACGTGGAACCGCTCTACGGCGACGCCTATCACCGGGTCGTAATCGACGAAGCGAGCCGGCAGACCGAGGCGTCCCTGACCGCGGCGCTCACGACGATTTCGGCGACGAACGGTAAGGTCCGGCTCGCGTTCAACCTCGAGCGCGGGTCAAAGAACTGGGCGATCCGACACCTGCTCCGGGTCAAGCACATGACGCCCGAAGAGCGCGCAAAATCCTCCGAGGATTACATGCTCTTCCCGACTCTCGGGGAAGGTTTCGTCCCGGCCGAGCTCATCGAGTCGATGCGCGGGAAGATGCCTGAGAGTTTGTGGCGGGCGCTCTACCTGGCGGAAATCCCGGCGGAGGATGCGGCGCTCTTTCGAGGACTCGACGAGATTTTCACTGGCGCGGAGTGGAGCTCGCCGGTGAAGGGCGGGCGATACGTCATGGGCGCAGACCTCGCGCGCAAACAGGACTGGACGGTCCTGACCGTGCTCGACGTGGGCTCGGGAAAGGTGGCCTACGTCGACCGGTTCAACGCGGTTGCCTGGACGGTCCAGGTTGAGCGCGCCGCGGCGCTCTATGCGCGGTTCGGCTGTTCGCGCGCGGTTGTCGATGCGACGGGCATCGGTGACGTCGTGATCGAGGAGCTCCGGAAGGCCGGGCTGCGCGTCGAGCCGTTCATCTTTTCGGGCCCGAGCAAGAAGCGTTTGCTCGAAGGGCTCATCGTCGCCGTCGAGAGGCGCGCAATCACGGTTCCAGAAAAATATCAGTGGCTCAAGGAAGAATTGGAAGGGATGGAGTTCGTCCTCAGTGAAAACGGGGAGGTGAAATACGGCTCCGCTTCGGGCATGAGCGACGACGGCGTCATGTCTCTCGCGTTGGCCGTCACGGAGCTCGGAAAGGGCGGTGCGGGATTCTTCGTGCCGCTGGCGATCGCGAAGTACGCTGGCACTTCCCTCGACGAGAGCGGGTATCGCCCGGGGAAGTTCTACGAGAACGGCGGAACGTGGGCGCGCGAAATGGACGAGGCCGAAGCGGAAGAACGCGACCGGCGAAACCGCTTCCGGGGATTTTGACGCGGGCCGTAGAATCGGCCGAAGTGTCAGGCAAGCGCGGCGCGGCGTTCTTTCCGGTGAAACGGGAGGAGCCGTCGGCGGGCGCCGCTACTCCCCCGCCTGAAACGCCGGCGCAGCTTTCAGTGTCCCGGGCGGATTTGTGGGAGGCCTACCGAGCGTTGGCTGTGTTGCTGCGAGTTACGAATGGTCGCTTCGACAGCGAACGGTTTTTACTGGCAAGGGAAGAGGCGGAGCGCATGGTCCGGCTGCTCAAAGGGCGGGCGGACCTGAACGCTTGACCGCAAGCGTAGAGTGACCAGTGGGCGGATAGGGTAGCTCCCGAACCGCGGCCCCCCGCGCCGTGCCTCCGCCCGATTGATTTCTTCGCGGGGGAGAGCGGGGGGCTCGCATGGCGCACCGGGCGGACGATGAGGACGACATCCCGGCGCTGGCGCTCGCCCGGATCGAGGAAGAGCTCACCCGATTGCTCGGACCGGCGGGCGAATCTTGCGAGGAGTTCGAGCGTTTCGCCCGCCTGCCGAATTGCGACCGGGCCGAGCTCGCCTGTCGCCTCCTGGCGGCCGAAGAAGCGTGGATCGCCGACGAAGCGGCCAGCCGCCGCTCGCATGAGAAGCGAACGGGAATCTCACCCCGAGAGCTTAAGGATCTTCGCCGGACCGTTGGGCGGTTGGCCGACAAAGTCGAGAAAGTCAATCTCTCCACGGGCGCGGCGCCGAGCGACGCCGAGGCGTTCGATCTCCCGGACTTGATCCGACGGTGGGCCGTTGCGGGAGCACCCTCGTTCGACACCTTTCCGGCAAAGGCGGCCCGGTTCTTCGATCTCGTCAGGGAGGCAAACGACGGCCGCCCAGCGCATCGCCGCGTCGCCCGAATTTTCATTCGGTTCATGCAGCCCCGTGCGGACAACACCCCGGAGGATGTCGAACGAATCGCGGAAGGCCTTCGTCAGATTGAGCGCCGCTTCCGTTAGAACCACGACTTAAAAACGTCGCGTAACTAACATGGTTTAGCCGGATCAATCCGCGCACACTCCTTCTACAAGGAGGCGCGGATGAACGAACCAGCTTCAGGGGAAAAGTGGAAGGCGGATCTTATCGGGGCGGGCAAAACGCCGCTCGGCGTTTACCGTCCCTGGGTTCCCGGCAACAGCAGCGGGCATCATCACGAGTCCTGGCAGCGAAACTTCCGACCTTTCGTCGAGTACGCCGGTCAGTCCGACTGGTCGCGCGCCGTGACCCTCTCTATCTCTCACGGCAGCGACGGCCATGCCGCTTTTAAGGACGGTTTCGCGGCGCGCTATTCGGAAAGCGATCCGCCGCTGCACGCGGTGCTCGGCGCAATGGATGCGCTCGCAAACTGGGCGCGGCAGGACGGGCAGATTTCGTGGACGCCGGACCCTGCCGGGTTTTCGCGGATCGGCGCAATGGTGCCCAAAGAGCTCGGCCGGCGTATCCGGCACGCGGCGCTCGATGCGGACGAAACGATTTCAGATTTTATCGTGAACGCCGTCTCGGCGCGCTTGAAGAACCCGCCAGCTGCGGCGGCGAAAGGGGGAGCCCGATGATCACTTTGACCTCGATGGTCCGCGACCAGATGCTGCTGAAGAAGGACGGCTCGCCGCTTCGAGTCCTGCGGGCGAACACGCCGACGGCAAAGCTGCGCTCCGAGTGGGACGCCGAAGGACTCGATTTCGCCGCCGTCAGGCGGAATCCCTTCATCGCTTTCGAAGAGGTCGACGGCGACGGAAATTCCATGCCGGCGCGTGACGACGAGCGGCCGGCCTCCGTCGAATTTCCGATCGAACGGGCGGCGAAATGAGCGAGGCGGAGCGCGTGGGTGCTCGGATTTTCGGACTGACACCGGAGGACTACCGGACAGCCGACGCGCCGCCGGACACCTGCGGCTTGACCGAGGTCGAGCTCCAGGTGGCGCACCGGCTCGGGATGTCGGCGCGAGAGTTCGCGGACCAGAAAGCCGCAGAGACGACGGCCGGCAAGTAAGACGGGAGCCCCGGTACGGGCAAGAAAACCTGGAGGAAACGGTGTCGCACGACAACAGGCTTTCAGTCGACGAGGCAAGCACGATTGCGGGGATCACGCGCCTGGCGGTTCGCAATCGGGTCTCTCGTTTGCGATTCGCACTAACTCCTTCACCAGCTTCGCTCTCACGGGACGAGGCGGCATTGTTGTTGTGTCTCTCCTGGAAAACGGTTGATTCGCTGATCGTTAAGGGGCAGTTGGAGCTCGGCGCCGACGGTTACGTTTTGTTCGAGTCCGCGCGCCGGTATCTCGCGGGGCGGGAAGACTACGAGCGCGTGCGTGAGGCCATCGACCGGGAGGCCAGATGAAGCCCGACCCGGCCGCACAAATGGCTCGCGCCCATTGCAGCGCGGCGTACTCGCTCTGCCTTGAGTTGACCCGCGAGGCCAGTCCGACGAAGACGGAGGAGGTCGTGCCGGTCCTGCGACGCCGGCTGCGCGATGCGTTCAAGGCGAGCCTCCGGATCCGGCGGGCGGCATGAGCACGGACATGGAGACCGACCCGATCGAGCTCTTCCTTTCCCAGCCGCCGATCCCTCCCGAGGTCCTCCAGCGCATGCACGCGGAGCGCGTCATCGAACGGGCGAAAGACCTCAGCCGAGAGGAAGCTTTCCACGACGGCAGAGCAATCGCCTGCCGCGAACAGATCGACCAGCTGTTCCGCAAGGCGGGCATCGCGAACACACCCGACGAGATTCTCGGCTATCGCCCGCTCGGGTTCTCGCTCGCGGAGCTCGAGGCTTCTCCTCCCCCCGTCGTGGGATGGGTCGTGGATCTCCTCATCCAGGCGCTCGGGATTACCGGCCTCATCGGGCGGCCGAAAATCGGGAAGAGCTTTCTGCTCCTCCTCCTGGCTCTGTGCATCGGCGGAGGTGTCGATTTTCTCGGCCGGAAGGTCTCCCGCGGCCGCGTCCTCTACATCGACGAGGAAATGGGCCGGCCAACGCTCTGGAGTCGCTGGCTTCGCATCCGCGCCGCGCATCCAGCCTTCTGGGATCCGGAGACGCTCTCGCGGGTCCATTTCGTCGCTCTGGGAGGTCTCTCCATCGAGAGACCCGACGAGATCCGCCGCGAGATCGAGAAGGCGCAACCGACGCTGCTCATCGTCGATTCCTTCCGACGTGTGTACACCGGGAAGGAAAACGACTCCGACCAGGTCGCCAAGGCGATGGCCTTCTTCGGCGCGATCCGAACGGAATACCAAATTGCCGAAGTGATCGCGCACCACACGCGCAAAAACCTCGAGGGCTCCGAATTCTGGGAGGACGCGGCGCGAGGTTCATCGGACTTCTTCGCCGCATGCGACGGACTCCTCGGTCTCGGTAAACGCGCCCGCGGGCTCGGCGAGCTCCGCGCCACCCTGCGCTCCGCCCCAGAACCCGACCCGATCAACCTGGTCCTCGATGAGCAGACAACCGCGTGGCAGGTGACGAGCCTCCAGGCCGAGCCCGTCGTCGGATTCGACAGCTTCAAGGCAATCGAGGAGATCCTCCTCTCCAAACCCGGCACCGCCTGGCCACAGAAGCTCGTCGCTCAGGCACTCCAAACTGAGTTCGGCCGATCCGAGAGGATGGCCGAGAAAGCGGTCTGGAAAATTCACCTCGCAACAGACGGTCAGCCACCCCTCGGCGTGCGCCTCTTCAAACGCCCGATTCCGGGCACTCGCAACGAGCGCGAAATCGTACTCCTCGCCCCATGAGACATGTCACCTGTCCCGGACAAGTAAGTACCCCCCTAAGTAGTACCTCCCCCCTACGGGGTAAGGGGGGGGAGGGACTACTTCTTCTTGGGGAAGTTCCCCCCAGTGGCACTTGGGGGAACTTGGGGGGGACTTACTCCCCGAGAAAACCCATGAGACACCCCTTCGGAGCCCGGCGCTGATGCCTCGCGTTTGCACCGTTTGCTCCCGAGCAGACCGTCCCTCCATCGACGAGAGAGCCCTCAGAGGGGAGGCTCGCTTGGCGATAGCGCACAGTGTGCGAATCAGCCGGGACGCGCTCAACCGGCACCTTGCCTCGCACCTGCCGGCGAGCCTGGTCGCGTCGAAGTCGGTTCGGGACCTCGCGAGCGCGGAGAGCCTCGGCGCGGAGCTCGAGCGGCTCGCGAAAGAAGCCCGTCGGCTCGGGCAGAAGGCGGAGCGCGGCGGCGACGTGAAGACGGCGCTCCTGGCCGTCCGTGAGTGTGCGCGAATTGCGGACACCGTCGCGAAGGTGACGGGCATCATCGGCGGTTCGCCGGGCGCAGGCCCGACGACGAACAACTACGTGCTCGTCTTCGAGGGCGGAGTGCCGAAGTCACGGCCGGCGATCGAGGCGACGGTGGTGGACGGGCACCGGGTTGGAAGCCCAGAACCCCTACAAAAACCCCAGCAAATAACGGCCGGGGTGCCTGACGGGTGCCCAACGTCCGAGGACTCCGAGTGAAGGCTCTCCCTGACTTCGACGCGCTGCTCGAGCCCGTCCGGGCTGCCGTGAAGGAGCTCCCCCGCGAGGCGCTGCCCTCCCTTTACGGCGCGCTCGCAACCCTCCAGGCGGAGATCCTCATGCCGCCTGCCGGCGGGCCCGTCGAAACGACGGATCGAGCTCTCGACGCTGCCGCCGTCGCGCAAGAGCTCGGGCGCTCGAGGGACTGGGTGTATCGACACCGGCACGAGCTCCCGATCACGCGGCTCTCGTCGGGGCGCTGGACGGTGAGTGCGAGTCGGTTACGCCGGTGGAAAGAGCTGAGGACGCGGCAGTCATGAGCGACCGCGGCTTCCGCGTGACGCTCGAACCGCTGCCCGGAGGCAACGTGCCGCCGCTGGTTCGCCTCCGGCTGGGGCTCAAGGTCCTCCTGC
Organism: Thermoanaerobaculia bacterium; assembly: GCA_038253555.1. Classification (GTDB taxonomy): domain Bacteria; phylum Acidobacteriota; class Thermoanaerobaculia; order UBA5066; family Gp7-AA6; genus JALYUA01. Next base: position 7,585 of record JBBSGZ010000091.1, on the reverse strand, counting down.
GGGCGTTCAGGCTGCGATGCACGGGAATCGAGGAGATCGAGGCGCGGCCGGGCGTACGAGGCAAAGCATCGTGACGGGCGGCACGCCTTCTCGCCGCTGCTCGCTCTGCGGCTCCGCGCTTCGCCTTGCGGAGATCCGGCAGATTGAGGCGAAGGCGCGGGAGGAGACGAATTATGCGGAGGATCCTCCGCGTAATTCAAAGGCTGGTAGGCCCGTCTCGCCTGGGCGGAGGCGACGAACGGTGGAGTGCAGACGGATGCAGGGCCGCCGACGGATCCGGTGAACTGATGACGTTCGAAGAGTTCAGACGGGAAGTCGTTGGAGTGTGCGCGCTGTTCGGTGTTGGCGTGGGAGCGGGAGAGCGGGCCGAGGAAAATTCGGTGAGCATGGAATTTCGGGACCTGCGGCGCAAGGGGGCGCCTCCCTGCTTGAAATCTTCGCGCCAGGAAGCCACAGGAGGCACGATCGCCCGTCGGGCCGTATCCCGCTATGGCCTTTTCTAGGCGCCGACTCGTCGTATAGACAAGTGGGCGCGCGCGCGCTTTTGTATAGACAAAGCGAACCACGCGTCGTATTGTATATACAGGAGGGTTGAATGAAAGTGAAAGGCCGGACAGAAGTCATCGTGATCCGGGTCTCACCGAAGGAGAAGGAAGCGATTCGAAATGCGATGGGGCGAGGTTGGGACGAGCCAGAAGGACTCATCGCGGAAGCCCGCACTTTCTCGCGATACCTGCGTGTGCTCGCGTTGAAAAACATCGAGAGCAAGAAAGGGAAGAAGAAGGGGGGCAAGCGATGAGGGGCGAAGGGCGGGTTTACCAGCGCGAGGGCCGCTCGGTGTGGATGCTCGACTACTACGGGGAGGTCAACGGGAAGCGCGTGCGCTTGCGGGAGTCCTCGGGTACGACCGACGAGGCCGCCGCGCGGAGGAAGTTGCGCGATCGCGTTTCGAGCTCTTACGTCGCCGAGAAAACAGGTGGCGACGTCGAGACCTCCGCTCATCGGCGCTACACGGTGGGAGAGGCGCTCGCGGATTACGTGCGGGATCTTCAGATGCGGGAGAAGAAGGGCTGGAAGAACGAGTGGTATCGCCTCCGGCCGGAGTCGCCGCTGTGCTCCGCGCTCGGGCACGTTCCGGTCCGACAGCTTTCGCGCGGGCGCCTGGTCGGCTACGTGGAGGCGCGGCGAAAGGAGAAGTGCGCGAACAAGACGATCAACAACGATCTGCAAGGCCTCCGGTCGGCGCTGCGCCTGGCGGTGAAGGCGGGGCGGGTGCTCCGGCTGCCGGCTTTTCCCGACAAGCTCGGGGAAAGGGTGCGCGAAGGATTCCCGGAAGCGTGGGAGCCCGAGGCGCTGGCGGAGGCGGCGATCGAGAAGGCGCCGTGGCTCGCGGAGATGGTGCGATTCGCCTATGCGACCGGCTGGCGCCGCGGGGAGCTGCTCGCGCTTCGCTGGGAGTGGATCGACTGGGAAGAGAAGCAGGTGCGGCTGCCGGGCGCGAGCACGAAGAACGGCCGGGGCCGCGTCGTGCCGATCGCGGGCGAGCTCGTCGCGATTATGGAGCGCCTACGGGAAGCGCGGAGCGTCGTGCGCGAAGGCGGCGCGGTCGCTCTGGCGGAGACGGTCTTTCACGACGCGGGGCAGCCGATCACCCGGAAGCGATTCGTGCTCGCCTGGACCGCGGCGCGCAAGGCGGCGAAGCTCCCCCACCGGCTCTTTCACGACTTCCGGCGGGCGGCGGCGCGGCGGATGACTAACGCGGGTGTTCCGCAGGTTGTCGCCATGAAGATCACCGGGCACGAGACGGATTCAATGTTCCGGCGCTACGCGATCGTTGAGACAGGCGACATGGCGAACGCGTTCCAGAGGGTCGCCGCGCCGGCGGTCCGGGGTGCCCGTTCGCCCGTGGTGCCGATGCGTGGGAAACGCTGATGGGCACCCCAACGGGCACCCCATGTCGTTTTTGCTCAGTAAAAGTGGTCGGGACGCCGGGATTCGAACCCGGGACCCCCTGAACCCCATTCAGGTACGCTACCAGACTGCGCCACGTCCCGACCGGAAGGGGCATTTGAGCAGGGTTGCCCCCGCGAGTCAAACGCCGGACGGAAACAGGCGGGTCAGTGCGAGCGCCGAGGGTTGTCCAGGAGCTTTGCGATCTCTTTGAGCTCCTTCAAGACGCGCTTGCGGTCCGGAAACTCGGAGCCTGGCGCCGTCTTCCTCGCCGCTGCGGCCGTGCGTCTCTCCGGACGCGCGGATCCCTCCGAGAGGAAGGCGGCCTCGGGCGATTCCATCACCGGAGGAGGCGGCGCGGCGGACTTCTTCTGTTCGGAGGGGGTGGGCGCCGATTTCAGACCCTCGTCGAACCGCCCCTCGAAGATTTCCGCCTCGAGGCGCTTCTTCGCGCCCGCGACGGTGAATCCCTCGTCGTACAGGAGCTCGCGGATGCGGCCGATGATCCGGACGTCGCGCCCGGTGTACAGCCGCGCCGCGCCCTTGTCCTTGCCTTCCGAGAGAGCCGGAAATTCCGTCTCCCAGTATCGGAGGACGTAGGGCGCCACCTCGGCGATCCGGCAGGCCTCGGCCGGCTTGTAGACGTCCGCCTCGCTTTTCATCCGGGAGACATCTTAACGAGTTCTCTGTCGACCGTCGTGAGTTATCCGGCGCCTGCGAGGAATTCGAATCGAGGGACGGCGCGGCTCCCGCGTTGCCCTCACCGCAACCCTCTCCCCGCGCCCGGGGCGAGGGAGAAAGGCCTCCTACTTCTCTTCTCTGGAGCGGCCTCTGACCGAGATCCGGATCGGAGAGCCGGTGAAGTCGGCCATTTCGCGCACGAGATTCTCGACGCGCCGGGACTCCGAGAAATGCAGGGCCTCGGCCCGGCTGGCCACGAGGGTGAAGGTCGGGGGCCCCACTCCCGTCTGCGCGACGTAATACACCTTGATGCGCTTTCCCGAGGCGGTGCGCGGGGATTTGTCGCGCAGTGCCCGCCCCAGGATGCGGTTCAGCTCGCCCGTCGGGATCCGGCGGTAGCGGTTTTCCGCGACCTGGGCCGCCGCGTCGAGGAGCTTTGAGATCCCACGCCCGGTCTTCGCGGAGGTTAAGACCAGCGGCGCCCACCGGACGAACGGGATCTCGTCCTCGAGCGCGGCGGCGAACTTCTTCGCTTCGCCTTCGTCTCCCCCGGCGATGTCCCACTTGTTCCCGACGAGGACGAGCCCGCGGCCGGCATCGTTGACATAGGAAGCGACCTTCGCGTCCTGCGAAGCGGCTCCGGAGGCGGCATCGACAATCAGCGCGGCGACGTCGCATTCTTCGATGCGCTTGCGCGCCTGAACCACCGACAGGACCTCGGGCCCGCGCTCCGTCTTTCCCTTGCGCCGTATGCCCGCCGTGTCCACGAGGCGGAACCTCGCTTCTCCCCGCACCAGCCTCGCGTCGACCGAATCGCGCGTGGTGCCCGCGACCTCGGACACGATCAGGCGCTCTTCACCGAGCAGCGCGTTGACGAGCGAGGATTTTCCGACGTTCGGTCGTCCGATCATCGCGAGAGCGATCTCGCGAGGCTTCGCGGCCTCGGGGGGTTGCTCGCCCTCCGGCAGAGGGGGCAATCGCAGCGCGATGGCATCCAGGATTTCCTCGACGCCGATGCCGTGCTCCGCCGAGACGCCGAACACCTCGTTGAACCCGAGCTCCCACGCCTCGACCTCGCCCTCGCTGCCCTCCCGGCGGTCGATCTTGTTCGCGGCGACCACCGTTTCGACGCCCGCCTGCCGCGCGATGCGGGCCGCCGCGCGGTCGCCCGGAAGGATCCCCGCTGAAGCGTCGATCGTCAGCAGCACGAGATCGGCGTTGCCGATCGCCGCGGCCGCGCGGTCGCGGACCTCCCTCGGGATGTGCTCCTTGCCCTCGGGATCGTAGCCGCCGGTGTCGACCAGCCGGAACTTCCGGCCGTCGGGAAGCTCCGCCTCCTCCTCGAGGACGTCGCGGGTCATTCCGGGCAGATCGTGGACGATCGAGCGCCGCCGTCGGATCAGGCGATTGAAGAGAGCGGATTTCCCGACGTTCGGCCGCCCCGCGATGACGACCGTGAAGGCCTTCCCGGGGCTCACGATGTCCGCCGGACGCCTCCCTCGAGGCGCAGCGAGATCCGGGGGTGCTCGAAAGGGTGCACGTCGGGAAAGCGCGTGAAGATCCACCCCGCGAAGAACTCCTTGCCGCCTTCGCCGACCGCGATCCGCGCGGCCGGGTTTTCCGGCTCGATCCCCGTCGAGGTGATCGCGTCGCTGGTCATCGTGAAAGCGGGCAGAAACACGTCGGCCCGAACCTCGAGGGTGGACCCGGGCACGGGGGCCGCGGCGCCCAGGGGGACGTCCAGGGTCCCTTCCTTCCCGCTTCCCGAATCCTTCCAGTGCAGCCGGATTCCGGAGTACGCCGACGTGACCGATTCGGGGACCAGCAGTTTCGTCGGGACGCGCGGCGTGCCGGGAGTCCCCGGCGCCGCCCCCGTTCCCCCCGGCGAAGCGTCGCCCGCGGCGTCCGCGCGCTCGTGTGAGACGGCCATCCGGATGGCGGGATCGGGACGTCCGCGTTCGCGGCATCCCGCGACGCCCGCAACGAGGAGAAGAGAAATCAGCGCGGCGCGGTTCATCGCGAGCTCTTCCGCGGCTTGCGTCCGTACCGGCGAGGCGGAGGCGCGGCGGCGGCGGTGGCCGGCGCGGCCAGGGGCCTAGCACGGCGCGCGGGCGGTGGCGCGGTCGCCTTACGTTCCGCCAGCCGGAAGTTCAGCCGCCGCCTCACCTCGTCGATCTCCTTCAAGTGAACGGTGAGCGAATCACCCAGCCTGTAGGTCACGTCGGTCGCGCGGCCCCGCAGCCGGTGCTGCTTCTCCTCGTACACGAAGAAGTCTTCGCCGAGCGCCGAGACGGGCACGAGCCCCTCGACGAAGAAGTCCTTGAGCATGACGAAGAGACCGAAAGAAGCGACACCCGTGACGAACGCGTCGAAGTCGCGGCCGACTTTGTCCTTCATGAACACGATCTTTTTCCAGAGCAGACTCTCGCGTTCCGCCTGGTCGGCGCGGCGCTCCCGCTCGGACGACAGCTTCGAAACGCCGGCGAGGCCGTGGTTGATCGCCTCGAAGTCTGCCGGCGACACCGCTCGCCGGAAATGAAGGAGCCGTGAGAGCTGCCTGTGCACGATCAGGTCCGGATAACGGCGGATCGGAGAGGTGAAGTGGCAGTAATAGGGGGCGGCCAGCGCGTAGTGCCCACGGCATTCCTCGCTGTAAATCGCCTTGCGCTGCGCGCGCAGGAGCAGGTCGGTCAGGAGCCTCTCCTCGGGCTTGCCCTGCACCTCCTTCAACAGTTTCTGAAAGGCGGCGGGCGGCAGCTCCTCGAGACTCCCCTTCAACTCGTACCCGAAGCTCTGAAGCACTTCGCGCAGGTCGGTCAGCTTGTCGGGATCCGGGCGATCGTGGACGCGGTAGATCGCCGGCTGCTTGTCGAACACGAGCTTCTTCGCCACCGCCTCGTTGGCGGCCAGCATGAACTCCTCGATCAGGCGGTGGGCGACGTTGCGGGATTCCGGGACGATGCCGACCACCAGGCCCTCGTCGTCGAGGACGATGTCCGCGTCCGGCAGGTCGAAGTCGATGGCGCCTCGCCCCTCGCGGCGGGCGCGGAGGGCCGCCGCGAGCTCTCCCATGATGCGGAAGTCGTCCAGGAAGGGGCCGTAGCGCCGCTGATCCTCGGACGAGGGCCGCGTCTCGAGAAGCCGCGCCACTTCGGTATAGGTCATGCGGTGCGCGCTGCGAATCACCCCCTTGCAGAACTGCGCGCCGAGCACGCGCCCCTTGCGGTCGAAGTCGAGGACGGCGGAGAGCACGAGGCGGTCGACCCGCGGATTGAGGGAGCACAATCCGTTCGAGATCCGCTCGGGAAGCATCGGGAGCACGCGGCCCGGAAAATAAACGCTCGTGCCCCGCGACGCCGCCTCGATGTCGAGAAGGCTTCCCTCCGTGACGTAGTTGGAAACATCCGCGATGTGGACCCCCAGGCGGTAGCCGTTTTCCGTGCGCTCCACCTCGACGGCGTCGTCGAAGTCCTTCGCCGTCTCTCCGTCGATCGTGACGATGCGGCGGTCGCGAAAATCCCTCCGGCCCAGAAGATCCTCGGTCGCGACCTCTTCCGGAAACTTTTCCGATGCCTCGATGACGGGCTTCGGAAAGCGAGGCGGCAGGCCGTGCGACCGCAGGACGATCTCGATGTCGACGCCCGGCTCCCCCAGGAACCCGAGCCGCTCCTCGACGACCCCGTGCGCCACCCGGCGGGCGTCGGGGAAAACGGTCAGCCGCGCCTCGACGATCTCCCCCTCGCGCGCTCCATGCGCTTTCCCCTCGTCGATCCGGACGATCGCGTCCACCTTCGTGTCATAGGGAAGGACGACCTTCCGCCCGTCCTGCGTTTCGAAACGCCCGACCACGCGTTCGCGGGCCCGATCGAGGACTTTCACGACAGTTCCGGAGATCCGCTCGGGATCCCGTCCCCGCCCGTGGCTCTTCGTAAGTTCCTCGCGCGCGAGCACGGTGTCGCCGTCCATCGCTCCGTGCATGCCGGCGCGCGGGACATAGAGGTCCGGCCCACCCTGCACGAGCACGAATCCAAAACCCTCCGCCCGGACGGTCAGGCGGCCGGCGGTCAGGTTCGAGAACTCGATCGCGGAATATTTTTCACCCCGGACGCGGACGAGCTCCCCCCGCCGCTCGAGCGCGTCGAGTCGTTCGCGGAAAGCGTCCTCCTCTTCCTCGGGGACGCGGAGGCTGCGGACGAGCTCCTGGAAGGAGAGTGTCCTCGAGCCTTTTTCACGGAGGCGCCCGAGGACGTCCGAATCGCGAGGCAGCACGCGGCGGAGTCTATCCCGACGCTTTCGCCTGGTTCCCCGGCGCCGATTCCCTGGCGCCGGTGTCCAACCGGTCCGGCAACACAAAAAACTCCCGCGCTTCCCGGCTCTCGAGAGTGGCTCGCCGGTAGTAGCGCTCGACGACCCCCGGCCAGAGGAAAAGGTCCGGATTGTCCGCGGCAAACTTCTCCCAGGAGGAGGCCGGAGATCCGCGCCTCTTCCGATCGTGGATCAGCAGGACGAGCGCCCACGTGATCGTCTCGTGGTAGAGGTCCGGCTTTCCGACAGAATCCGCGTAGCGTCGCAGGGCCGCCGGAAACCACTCCAGCGTTCGCAGGACAGAGCGGGTCGAAAGAGAGAGCCACACGACGCGCACGTGTTCGTCATGGTGGAACCGCCGGGAGGACAGTGTGCAGACCTCGAAGGTTTCGACGAGCTCGGCGTCCGAGAGACGGGGGGGTCGGCTCCTCAGAGGCTGCGGTGCCGCGAGGCCCCGTTGTTACCACGGTAACAACATACCACCGCTGCGAGCGGCCACGACGGCGCGCTAGCTGTAAAGGCTCAAGAGGTTGTTCACCCGGGCTCAGCGGTGGGAAGCTGTTGGTGCGAGCCGACAACTCATCGACCAGGAGGCCCGGATGAACCTGCATAGCAGAGCAAAGACGACCCCACAAAGTCGAGAGCTATT